>NZ_JBVINN010000031.1:106590-107799 GCF_055579305.1 Kitasatospora sp. NPDC032757
GCCTAAAACGGGGCGAACCTGAAAGCCGCTCCAACCCGCTCTGACTCCTCTCCGAAAGGATGGAGCCCTTACCGCGCCCTGGGAGCCCCCTGGCCAAGCCAGGGCCTCACTCAGTCAGTACCGCTCGACCTCAGGCCTCAGGGCTTCAGGCCTTGGCGTCGGTGGACCGCTCCGGCGCCACGCCGTCGAAGTCCTCGTCGATCTCCAGGTCGTCCTCGTCGTAGAACTCCTCGACGTCTTCCTCGTCCTCGAAGATCTCCCGCTCGTCCGCCACACCGCCGCCACGCGGCTTCGCCGGGGCCTCGGCCTGCTCGGTGTCCTCGTCCAGCTCCGGGTCGAGCGCGTCCACGAACTCCAGACCGTCGATCTCGGCCAGTCGCTCCGAGGCGTTGGTCGCACCCTCGCTGTCGGCCTCGACCGCCTTGGCGAACCACTCACGGGCTTCGTCGGCACGGCCGGCCGCGATCAGCGCCTCGGCGTAGGCGTACCGCAGGCGCGCGGTCCACGGCTGCACCGAGCTGGAGGCCAGCTCGGGGCTCTGCAGGGTGACGACGGCCGCGTCGAACTGCTCCATGTCACTGCGGGCACCGGCCGCGACCAGGCGCATCTCGACCTGGCCGGCCTTGTCCAGCTGCTTCACCTCGGGCTCGCCGGCCATCGCCAGCGCCCGCTCCGGACGGCCCAGACCGCGCTCGCAGTCGGCCATCACCGGCCACAGGTCCGCCCGGCCGGTCATCCGGCGGGCGGCGCGGAACTCGGTCAGCGCCTCGGAGTAGCGCTGCGTCATGTAGGACGCGAAGCCGGCCGCCTCACGGACGGCGGCCACGCGGGAGGCCAGCCGCAGCGCGACGCGCGAGAACTGGTAGGCCTCCTCCGGCTCGCTGTCCAGCAGACGGGCGACCATCACCAGGTTGCGGGCGACATCGTCGGCGAGCGTCTTGGGCAGGCTCTTGAGCTCCTGGCGGACGTCCGCGTCCAGCTCGAAGCCGGTGACGTCCTCCGGGATCGGCAGACGCTTGACGGGCTCGTAGTTGCCCCGGCGGTCGTCGTAGTCCCGGCCACCGCGGTCGTCGCGGTCGCGGTTGTAGCCGCCCGACGGGCGGTCGTCACGACGCGGACGGTCGTCACGGCGGAAGCCACCGCGGTCGTCACGGTCGCGGTTGTAGCCGCCGCCGGAGGGGCGGTCATCGCGACGGAAGCCGCCGCGGG
>NZ_JBVINN010000031.1:107897-109188 GCF_055579305.1 Kitasatospora sp. NPDC032757
GTCGTCGCGGTCGCGGTTGAAACCGCCGCCGGAGGGGCGGTCGTCACGGCGGAAGCCACCGCCGGAGGGGCGGTCGTCACGGCGCGGACGGTCATCACGATCACGGTTGAAGCCACCGGGACGGTCGTCCCGACGGAAACCACCGCCACCGGAGGGGCGGTCGTCACGACGGAAGCCGCCGCGGTCGTCGCGGTCGCGGTTGAAACCGCCGCCGGAGGGGCGGTCGTCACGGCGGAAGCCACCGCCGGAGGGGCGGTCGTCACGGCGCGGACGGTCATCGCGGTCGCGGTTGTAACCGCCACCGGAGGGACGGTCATCGCGACGGAAGCCACCGCGGTCGTCGCGGTCGCGGTTGAAACCGCCGCCGGAGGGGCGGTCGTCACGGCGGAAGCCACCGCCGGAGGGGCGGTCGTCACGACGCGGGCGGTCATCACGATCACGGTTGAAGCCACCGGGACGGTCGTCCCGACGGAAACCACCGCCGCCGGAGGGGCGGTCGTCACGACGGAAGCCGCCGCGGTCGTCGCGGTCGCGGTTGAAACCGCCACCGGAGGGACGGTCGTCACGACGGAAGCCACCGCCGGAGGGGCGGTCGTCACGACGGAAGCCGCCGCGGTCGTCGCGGTCGCGGTTGAAACCGCCACCCGACGGACGGTCATCGCGACGGAAGCCACCGCCGGAGGGGCGGTCGTCACGGCGCGGACGGTCATCGCGGTCACGGTTGAAACCGCCACCCGACGGACGGTCATCGCGACGGAAGCCACCACCGGAGGGGCGGTCGTCACGACGGAAGCCACCGCGGTCGTCGCGGTCGCGGTTGAAACCGCCACCGGAGGGGCGGTCGTCACGACGCGGACGGTCGTCCCGGTCGTCGCGGCGCGGACCACGGTCGTTGGACCAGCCCCCGCGAGACCGGGGCTCGTAGCCGCGGCCGTCGTCCGATCGACGCTCGGGACGGTCCTGGGGCTGGTTCGACATTGTGGCGACTCCTTCTGCTGCTCAGCTCCACCGCGGCCTGGGCGACACACCACTGCCCTCACGCGGTTCGATGCCGGCCTCCTGGCCGCGCACCTACTCCATTGTCCGACATCCCGGGACGCCCCGCGCCTGGGCGGAAGTCCCGATCTGTCGGGGTTGTACACGTTCGCAAAACACAAAAAGGCCGCGGCCCCAGCGAATCGCTGGGGCCGCGGCCTTGAATGATTGTTCGGCGGCGTCCTACTCTCCCACAGGGTCCCCCCTGCAGTACCATCGGCGCTGTGAGGCTTAGCTTCCGGGTTCGGAATGTAAC
>NZ_JBVINN010000032.1:0-108796 GCF_055579305.1 Kitasatospora sp. NPDC032757
CGGGAAGTGTGTTTCTAGGGATTGGCCGCCCCGGGACCGTCCGCGCCGATGCGTGTCCGGTGCTCCCTGCCGAGCGACTAGAGAACACTACGCCCGTCTGGGACGGGAGGCAAACCGGTGGCCCGGACGATCCGGGTGCAGAGCGAGCGGCCGGCCTTCACGTACTCGCCGTTGGGGTGATCGTTGGTGGTGACCCAGTGCCGGGCCGTGGCCTCGTCGCGGCCGCCGGCGCGGTGGCGGCGGATCAGGCGCTCCTCGCGCACGGCGTCGTCGGCGTCCACGTACCAGAGCTCGCGCAGCAGGCGGCGGGCGTCCGGCCAGGGGTGTTCGGCGGCGGCGAGGTAGTTGCCCTCGGTGATGACGAGCCGGGCGTGCGGGGGGACGACGTGACTGGCGGCGACGGGTTCGTCGAGCTCGCGGTCGAAGTCGGGGGCGTAGATGTCCTGGAAACGGTCCGACGCGACCCGGCGCAGCAGGGCGACGTAGCCGTGGGCGTCGAAGGTGGCGGGTGCGCCCTTGCGGTGGCTCAGGCCCACGCGGTCGAGCTGGGCGGCGGAGAGGTGGAAGCCGTCGAGCGGGAGGTAGGCGGCGCTGCCGGGGCCTTCGCGGCGTTCGACCTCGGACACCAGGTGCCGGGCCAGGGTGGACTTGCCGGCCCCGGGCGGGCCGGCAAGTCCGAGGATGGTGCGGGCGTTGCTGCCGGGGCCCCGGAGGAGACCGAGGGCGAGCGCCGCGAGATCGGGGGCGGTGAGGGTGTCCTCGTGCATGGGCGCACCCTACTGAGGAGGAGCGCCCTCCTGACCGGTCCCTCGTGCCGTCACCCCCGCGGAGCGAGGGCCGGGGTCTCCAGGGTGAGCGTGCCGGCGTCGGCGTCGAGGAGGGCGGGGACGCCGAGCGGGACGGTCAGGGTCGAGGGGCTGTGGCCGAAACCCAGCTCCCAGATCACGGGTATGCCGAGCGGGCCGAGCCGGTCGAGCATGACCTCCCTGACCCGCTCGGGCCGGCCGCAGCCCTCCCAGGAGCCGAGGGCGACGCCGGCGACGCCGTCGAGCGCGCCGGAGCGCAGGAGCTGGGTGATGAGGCGGTCGAGCTGGTACGGGTGCTCGTTGACGTCCTCCAGGACGAGGACGGTGCCGGCGTAGGAGGGCCGGGCGGACGGTGTGCCGCGCTCGGCGGTGATGACGTGGACGCAGCCGCCCGCCGTGATGCCGCGGGCGCGGCCCGGGACGAGGGTCTCGGCGGTGGCCGAGGTGAGGACCGTGGTGGCCTCGGGGTCGAAGAGGGTGCGGCGCAGGTGTTCGGCGGTCGGGCCGTCCTCGATGAAGGAGGCGCCCGCGCTCATCGGCCCGTACAGCGTGGCGATGCCGAGCCGCTGGGCGAAGGCCTCGTGCAGCGAGCTGACGTCGCTGAAACCGATCAGCACCTTGGGCGGTACGGCGCGCATGGCGTCCCAGTCGAGCAGGTCGACCATGCGGTGCACGCCGTAGCCGCCGCGGGCGCAGATGACGGCGTCGACGGCGGGGTCGAGCCAGGCGGACTGGAGGTCGGCGGCCCGGTCGGCGTCGGTGCCGGCGAGGTGGCCGAGGGTGGGGTGGGTGTCGAGGACGTGGTCTCCGACCGTGACCTCCAGTCCCCAGGAGCGCAGGATCGCGGACCCGGCGGTGAGCCGCTCGGGGTCGATGGGGCTGCTGGGGGCGACCACGGCGATGCGGTCTCCGGGGAGGAGGCGGGGCGGACGGGTCAGGCCTCGGGCGGGAGCGGGAGTGCGCTGATCCATTGCCAGGTTCCTTACGGGAAGAGGTGATTCGTGTCCGGTCGGCGACGTCCGTGCGGCGCCGACCAGACAAGATATGCCCCGCAGGCTTCAGATCGACCCCATCACCGCCCTGACCTCGGCAAGGGTGGCGTCAGCGACGGCGTTGGCCCGTTCGGCACCCGCCCGCAGCACCTGCCGGACGTAGCCGCGGTCGGTGGCGAGTTCGGCGCGGCGGGCGCGGAGCGGGCGGAGGTGTTCGTTGACGGCCTCGGTCACCGTGCGCTTGAGCGCGGCGCCGCCGCCGTCGCCGATCTCCTCGGCGACCGCTTCCGGCGCGCGTTCCTGGCAGAGCGCGGCGAGCAGGACGAGGCTGGAGACCTCGGGGCGGGCGGCCGGGTCGTAGGTGATCCGGCGCTCGGTGTCGGTCTTGGCGCCCTTGATCAGCTGGGCGGTGGCGTCCTCGTCGGCGCAGAGCGAGACGGCGTTGCCGCGGCTCTTGCTCATCTTGCCGCCGTCGGTGCCGAGCAGCAGCGGGGCGGCGGAGAGCAGCGCCTCGGGGCGGGGGAAGACGCCGGAGCCGTCCGGGTGCGGGTAGCGCTCGTCGAAACGGCGGGCGACGGTGCGGGCGACTTCGAGGTGGGGCAGCTGGTCCTGGCCGACGGGGACGACATCTGCCTTGCAGAAGAGGATGTCGGCGGCCTGGTGGACGGGGTAGGTGAACATCAGACCGTTCACGGCGGCCTGGCCCGAGTGGGCGATCTCGTCCTTGACGGTGGGGTTGCGGCTCAGCTCGGCGACGCTGACCAGGCTGAGGAAGGGCAGCAGCAGCTGGTTGAGGGCGGGCACGGCGCTGTGGGTGAAGATCGTCGCCCGCTCGGGGTCGAGGCCGGCGGCGAGGTTGTCGAGGACGACGTTCTCGGTGTGCTCGGCGAGTCGGTCGGCGAGGTCGCGGTCGGTGATGACCTGGTAGTCGGCGACGACGACGAACATCTCGACGCCGAGGCGCTGGAGGCGGACCCGGTTCTGCAGGGTGCCGAAGTAGTGGCCGAGGTGGAGCGGGCCGGTGGGGCGGTCGCCGGTGAGGACGCGGTGGGCGCCCGGGTCCCGGCGGATGCGCTCGTCCAGGTCGGCGGCGGGAGCGGCGGTCGGATCGTCCGCGGGAGCGGCGGTCGGATCGACGGCGGTGGCCACGGCGGGACCGGCGGCAGCGGAGACGAGAGCGGTCATGGGGTTTCTCCTCGGTACGGCGGTGGTGGCGGCCGTCCGGGGCTCGGGCCCGTCCCGTGGGGAAACGCAACAGGGCCGTCCATCCGGACGGCCCTGTTCAGGCGTGGCTGGTGGCCGTCCTAGGACGGCCACCAGGTGAGACCTGCGAAGCACTTCATGTGCCGAGGATACCCGTCAGTCCTCCACGACGAGGGCGGGCGTGTCCTTGCGGAGCGTCTCGCCGCGGAAGAACTCCGGCCGGAACGCGCCGTACCAGGTCATCAGGACGCCGCCGAGCAGCAGGATTCCGACGCCGATGACGAAGACCGAGCCGATGCCGAAGACGGCGCCGCTGCCGTACTCCGGGTCCCAGGCGTCGGTGAGGGTCTGCAGGAAGACGGCGCTGAGCAGCACGCCGCCGAGGAGCGGGGCGGCGCCCCGGAGGACGAGGTCGCGCAGGCTGCCCAGGAGCGAGCGGCGGAAGTACCAGACACAGGCGAAGGCGGTGAGCGCGTAGTAGAAGCAGATCATCAGGCCTAGCGCCAGGATGGTGTCCTGGACGACGTTCTCACTGATCAGGTTCATGCCGACATAGAAGACGGCGGTGGCGGCGCCGGCGGCCACGGTGGCGTAGCCGGGGGTGCGGAAGCGCGGGTGGACGGAGCCGAAGCGCGGCGGGACGGCCCGGTAGGAGCTCATCGCGAGCAGGGTGCGGGCGACCGGGATGAAGGTGGTCTGCAGGCTGGCGGCGGCGCTGGCGACGACGGCCAGGAAGAGCAGGACGCTCCACGGCGAGCCGAGTACCGGGCGCGCCAGCGCGGCGAAGACGTTGTCGGCGGTGGCCGGGTTGCCGAGCCCGTTGCCGGTGGCGCCGACGCCGGCGAACATCTGGGAGGCGATCGCGACCAGCAGGTACGAGCCGACCAGGGTGACCATGGAGATCATCGCGGCCCGGCCGGGTGTCCTGGCGCTGCCGAGGGTCTCCTCGTTCATCGTGAGGCAGGTGTCCCAGCCCCAGTACATGAAGATCGAGAGCGACAGGCCCGCGGTGAACGCGCTGAACGAGGTCACCTGGAGCGGGTCGAGCCAGGAGGCGGAGAAGCCGATCGAGTCGGGCAGGTCGCCGGCGGCGGCCTTGCCGATGGCGATGGCCGAGAAGAGCAGCAGCACCGCCAGCTGGAGGCCGACCAGGCTGTACTGGAACCACTTGGTGGCCGTCATGCCCCGGTAGCTCATCGCGGTGGCGGCGGCGATCAGCACGACCACGGTGAGGAGGTGGACGGCCTGGTTGTCGTTCAGTCCGGCGATCCCGCTGCTGCCGGTCATCTCGCCGAGCATCAGGTAGAGGAAGTCGGTCGCCACCCCGGCCAGGTTGGAGAGCACGATGATCGTGGCGACCGTCAGGCCCCAGCCCGCCATCCAGCCGGCCCGGGGGCCGAACGCCTTGGCCGTCCACGTGAAGGACGTGCCGCAGTCCGGGAAGTCCTTGTTCAGCTCCTTGTAGGCGAACGCGACCAGCAGCATCGGCAGGAAACCGGCCAGGAAGACCGCGGGCATCTGGACGCCGACGGCGGTGACGGTCGGGCCCAGCGTCGCGGTCAGGCAGTAGACCGGGGCGACCGTGGAGACGCCCAGGACCACGCTGCTCAGAAGGCCGACCGAGTTGCCCCGTAGGCCCTTGTCCCCCGCTGCCCCCGTCGGGGGCTCCACCACTGGCGCCACTGACCGGGGCACCCTGCGGAGCGGCGGGCGCCATTGCCCGGCCGCTGCTTCCGTGCTCTGAGAGCTGCTGATCAAACACCAGCGCACCCTAGGTGGGTGTACCGAAGGTTGTGTAGGCCAACCCTTGGTGATCTGAACCACTTGCTTCGATTCATTTGCCAATAGAGGATGAAGATCGATGGATTAATGGCGTGTTAACTCGTGTACCTTGATTTCGAAGGGTTGATGGCGAGTTGATTTCTCCCTTGTGTCATGACTTGAGACGTTTTGACCCTCGCCCGGACAGCCTCTCGATCGATCCCTCCGGAGGTTCGGATAGGTTTGCCTCACCTAACATCGATCGAGAAGGAGCGTCGCGTGGCCCCCCACCCCGCCGACCGGACCGTCGTCAGCCGCACCCCCTCCCGCCGCAGGCTCATCACCGCCGGGCTCGCCGGCGGCGCCGCCCTCGGCCTGGGCGGACTTCTCGCCGGCTGCGGCAGCTCGGGCGGGTCCGGCGGGTCCGGCGCCGGCTCCACGAAGGCCTCCTCCGGCGCCTCGGGCGGCTCGGCGCCCGACCAGAAGTCGGTCAAGCAGGGCGGCGACGACTACGCCACCGTGATCGAGAGGATGAAGGACTTCGGGACGGACGCCGCCCCCGGCGTCTACCCGCGCACCATCAAGCACGCCATGGGCGAAACCGTCATCCCCGCCAAGCCGGTCCGGGTCGTGGTGCTGGACACCGGCGAGCTCGACAACATCGTCTCCCTCGGCCTCCAGCCGGTCGGCGTCGTCTACACCGACGGCTCGAAGAACATGCCGTCCTACCTCAAGGACAAGGCCGGCAACCCGGCCAACGTCGGCACCATCAACAGCCTCAACCTGGAGGCCATCGCCGCGCTCAAGCCCGACCTGATCCTCGGCAGCCAGCTGCGCGCCCAGGACCAGTACGCGCAGCTCTCCAAGATCGCGCCGACCGTCTTCTCGCTGCGTCCCGGCTACCCCTGGAAGCAGAACTTCCAGCTGAACGCCGCCCCGTTCGGCCTGGAGGCGGAGGCCAGGGCGCAGCTCGACGCGTACCAGGCGGCGGCCGCGGCGATCGGCACCAAGCCGGGCGACAAGCGGCCCACGATCACGCCGCTGCGGTTCATGCCCGGCAAGACCCGGCTGTACGCGGAGCTGTCCTTCATCGGCACCGTCCTCGCCGACGTGCCGCTTCCGCAGCCCAGGATCGAGCAGGTCAAGGAGCTGGCCGTCGAGATCAGTCCGGAGCAGATCGACAAGGCCGACGCCGACTGGGTCTTCTACGGTGTCTACGGCACGCCCAGCTCCACCAACCAGGACGCCGTGCTCGGCGGGCCGCTCTGGAAGACCCTCGGCGCGGTCAAGTCCGGTCAGGCCCGGCCGGTTTCGGACGAGACCTGGTTCCTCGGACTCGGCGTCACCGCCGCCAACGCCGTCCTGGCCGACCTGAAGGGCTTCGTCGCGCCGGGTGCCTGAGGCGGACGGCGGTGAGGCGGCGGGTGGCGGGTGGCGGCGGGCCGCGGCTGCGACCGCCTCGGGGAGGGCGGACGGGTGTCGTCGCCCACACCGGGCGGAAAGCGGCTTGGAGCTGATCACGGGGTGCGGGAGGATCATCGGGACCGTACCCCGAAGGGCTCGTGCCGATGACCACGCTCGACCAGACCTCGACCGCTTCCGACCCGCCGTCAGCCGGCCTGCCCTCCCCCGGCCTTCCCGTGGGCGACGTGTCCGGCGCCCGCCGACTCTCCGCCGACCTGTCCGTCGCCCCGTCCCCTGACCTGTCCGCCTCGGCCGCTGCCCTGTCCGCCCCGGCCGCTGCCGTCTGCTCGATCGCGGTGGCGGCGTCGGAGCCCGTGGCGGCCGGCGGTGCTCGGGGCGACGCCGTTCCCCGGCCGCGAGCCGGCGACGGCGCGGAGGGGTCTGCCCAGGTCTCCAACGGGGGCCTCATACGGCTCCAGCCAGCGGTGCCGGCGACGGCGGACCAGGACGTGCCCGTTCTGAGAGCCGTGCAGGAGGACTCGCGGACCGCCCTGGCCAGGCGGCCCTCACCCTCGCGGCGGCTGCGCCGGATGCACCCCGAGGTGGCGTCGCCCGGCGAGGTCGCGGTCGCGGAGAAGCGTGGTGCGGCGGCTCCGGCGGTGTCTGCGGCCGTCCCGGTGGTCGGGCCCGCCCCGGCCGCACCCGTGATCGGAGCCGCGCCCGCCGGCCGCGCAGTGGCCGCGGTCGGAACCACGGCTTCGGTCGGGACCACGGCTTCGGTCGGGACCACGGCCGCGGTGGGAGTCGTGACCACGGCGGCCGAGACGCCGCTCGGCATCCTGATCGGCGGCAGTCCGAACCTCCCCGAGGTTGCCGGCCGCCCCGAGGAACGGCAGCCGGTCCGGGTGACGGCCGAGCTGGTACGGATCGGCCGCGGCACCGTCCTGGTGGTGCTGCCCGCGTGGCGGCCCGCCATCGCCGTCTCGGTGCCGACCGAGCACCTGTTGGAGACCACCGGCCTCGCCCTCGACCAGCTGGCCGGGGCGCAGCTGTCGGTGCTGATCAACCCGGGTGCGTTGCACGACCGGGAGCTGGACCTCCACGGCTGGCAATCCGGCCAGGCTGCCCGGCCGGGCCGGCGCGGCGGGCGGCCGCCGCTCCAGGATCCGGGCCGGCCGTCCACCGGGCCGGCGTGAACGCACCGCGGGTCCGACGTACCGAAGGGTCCGGTGTGCGGCGGGTTCTGCCCTGGTGCGCCTTCGGCGCCCTGTGGCCTCGGCGTGGTGCGGGGTCCGCCCGTGGTGCGGGGCCCGTGCGGTGCGGTTTCGGCGGTCAGGCGGCCGGGGTGGGGGCGTTCGGGATGTAGCCGAGGTGGACGGGCACCGGTTCGCGTCGGTCGGTGAGCCAGCCGTCCCGGACATCGGCCAGCAACTCCGGGAGTCTGGGCGGCCAGAGGGCGTCGGCGTCCTCGTCGGCCAGCTCGGCCCGGGTCCACCAGCGCCAGTCGAGGATCCGGTCGACGGCGTGCACCGCGCTGACGTCGCCGACCGGACCCCGGTGCGGCCCGCTGGTGAGGTAGATGTGCTCGTGCTGGCGGACGGGCGTGCCGTGCCAGGTGAAGTCGTGCTCCCAGGTGCAGAGCAGCGGCCCGGGTTCGAGGTCCGTCCAGCCGGTCTCCTCCCAGAGCTCGCGACGGGCGCCGGCCCACGGTGTCTCGCCCGCCTCGATGCCGCCGCCGGGCATCGTCCAGTGCACACCGACCTCGCTGTTGTCCGAGCGGAGCAGGAAGACGGAACCACTCCCGTCCAGCACCACCGTCCGGGCCGCTTGTCTGGGGGTCCGCCTCGCACGACGCAGCAGATTTCGCATCGGATCACTCTCGCAGGGCCGGTGCCGGGGCGTCGAGCGGGATTGAGGGCGGCCTTGGAGGCGAGCGCCGAGTGCGGCCTGCCGACGTGGAGTCGGGGGTCATCGGTGCCGCACCGACCGCGGGGCGAAGGGTGTTGGCGGCGACGCGAACGTCCGGTGGCCGTACTCTGACGCCCATGCCCGCACCAGCGATCCTCTTCCCGGCCGACCCGCTCAACCCGCGCCGGCCCGACCCGCACTTCGCCTGGGAGGCCCGGACGCTGCGGGAGTTGGGTGGTGAGCAGCACCTCGTCGACCACGACGCGCTGCTCGCCGGCGACGTCGCGGAGGCGGTCCGCCGGGTGCCGAGGGACGCCGGCCCGCTCTGGTACCGGGGTTGGATGATCCCCTCCGCCGATTACGCCTCCTTCGCCCGCGCCCTGGCCGACCGCGGCGCCAACCTGCTGACCAGCGCTCCCGGTTACGCCTCGGCGCACGAACTGCCCGGCTGGTACGGCGTGTTCGAGGGTGCGACACCGCCGAGCACCTGGATCCCGATGGCGCCGGCGGCGGGCCGGCCCGGTCCCGAGCAGCTGGCGGCCGCCGTCGCCCGGCTGGGCGGGCGCGGGCCTGCGATCGTCAAGGACTACGTGAAGTCCCGCAAGCACGAGTGGCACGAGGCCTGTTACCTCCCCGAGCTCTCCGACCTGGCCGCCGTCGGGCGGGTGGTGGCGCGCTTCGTCGAGCTGCAGGGCGAGTACCTGGCGGGCGGCGTGGTGCTGCGCCGCTACGAGGAGTTCGCGCGGGCCGGGGACGGGGGCGGCACCGGAGCGGTGGCGGAGCCGGGGGACGCGCCGGGCGACGGGCAGGGCGACGGACCGGGGGCAGGGGCGGGGCAGGGCGACGGAACAGGGGCGGGGCGTTCGGGCAGGTCGTCGGGCGGGTCCTCGGATGCGCCGGGGCGCGGCGGGACCGGGGAACGGCCGGTGGAAGCCCGGGTGTGGTGGCTGGACGGTGAGCCCGTACTGGTCGGACCGCACCCGGACGCGCCCGGGCAGACCGCCGAACCCGATCTCACCGGGGTCCGGCCGCTGGTCCGGGCCCTCGGCTGCCGCTTCGTCACCACGGACCTCGCCAGCCGGGCCGACGGCTCCGGCTGGCGGGTGGTCGAGGTGGGCGACGGACAGGTCAGCGACCTGCCGCGCGGGATCGACGCCTCCGGGCTGCTCTCCTCACTGCTCGCGGCCTGACCCGTTCGGCAGCCCCAGCGCGCGTGCAGCCTGAACGCCTGTTCAGCCCCAGTGCACGCAGCCCCAGCGCGCGTAGCCTCCACGCCCGTGCAGCCTCAGCGGCCGTGCAGTGGCTGGGCCACTGGTTCCGGCGCCGGGTGGCCGTCGGCGATGAACGCCTGCCAGAGCCGGGCGTAAACGCCGCCCTGTGCGACGAGTTCGGCGTGCGTACCGTCCTCGACCACCTTGCCGTGGTCCAGGACCACGACACGGTCGGCGCGTTCGGCGGTGGTGAGGCGGTGGGCGATGACCAGCGTGGTGCGGCCCCCGCTGAGCCGGTCCGAGGCGTGGTTGACGGCCGCCTCGGTGGCGAGGTCGAGCGCGGCGGTGGCCTCGTCCAGGAGCAGGATGTCCGGATCGACCAGTTCGGCCCTGGCCAGCGCGATCAGCTGGCGCTGCCCGGCGGAGAGGTTCCGCCCCCGCCCGGTGACCTCGTGGTCGTAGCCGCCCGACAGCCGGACGATCATCTCGTGCGCGCCCACCGCCCGGGCCGCCGCCTCCACCTCGGCCGCCGAGGCCGAGGGCCGGCCGTACGCGATCGCCTCGCGCACCGTGCCCGCGAACAGGTACGCCTCCTGCGGCACCACGCCGAGCCGGTGCCGGTACCGCGCCAGGTCGTACCGGGTCAGGTCGACGCCGTCCACCCGGACGGTGCCGGCGGTCGCGTCGTAGAACCGGGCAACCAGCTTGACCAGGGTCGACTTGCCCGCCCCCGTCTCGCCGACCAGCGCCACCGTCTGGCCGGCGGGAATGTGCAGGCTGACGCCGGTGAGCACGGACGGGGCCCCGTCGGCGCCGCCGTTGTAGGCGAAGCTGACGTCCTCGAAGTCGATGTCGCCGCGGAGCCGCTTGTGCACCGGCACCGGATCGGCCGCCTCGGCGGTGGTGGTCGGCGTGCGCAGCAGCTCGCGGATCCGGCCCAGGCCCACCGCGGCCTGCTGGTAACCGTCGAAGACCTGCGAGAGCTGGTTGACCGGCGCGAAGAACAGGTCGATGTAGAGCAGGTAGGCGACCAGCGCACCGACGGTGAGCGTCCCGGCCTCGACGCGCGAGGCGCCCACGATCAGCACCAGCGCGGCGGCGACGCTGGAGAGGAACTGCACGAACGGGAAGTACAGCGAGATGTAGAGCTGCGCCCGGACCCGGGCCTCGCGGTAGGCGATGCCCCGGGCGACGAAGCGGTCGGTGTTGGCGTCCAGCCGGCGGAAGGCCTGGACGATCCGCATGCCGGCGACGTTCTCCTGGAGGTCGGCGTTGACCGTGCTGATCAGGTCACGGGAGATCTCGTACTGCGTCTTGGACTTCTTGCGGAAGACCAGTGTCGCGACCACCAGCAGCGGCAGCACGGCGAAGACCACGAGGGCCAGGCCGGCGTCGATGACCAGCAGGACGGCGAAGATGCCGAGGAAGGTGAGCAGGCTGACCACGGCCGTGACCACGCCGGTCTGCAGGAAGGACGTCAGCGAGTCCAGGTCGGTGGTCATCCGGGTCATGATCCGGCCGGACAGCTCGCGCTCGTAGTAGTCCAGGCCGAGCCGGTTGAGGTGGGCGAAGATCTTGAGGCGGAGCGTGTAGAGCACGCGCTCGCCGGTACGGCCGCTGACCCGGTTCTCGGCGCCCTGCACCAGCCAGTCCAACAGGACGATCGCCAGCGCGGTCAGGGCGGCGACGGCGACGCCCGACATCAGGGCCTTGCTCACGCCGTCGTCGATGCCGTGCCGGATCAGGATCGGCAGCACCAGGCCGGCGCCCGCGTCCAGGGCGACCAGCAGAAGGGCGAGGGCGAGCGGGCCGCGGAACGGGCGCAGCAGGCGGCGGAGGGAGAAGTCGGGGTCGCCCGCCTCGGCCTCGGCCCGGGAGATCGCCGGGTTGTCGGTGGCCGGCGGGAGGGCGGCGACCTGGGCCAGGAGGTCCGGGTCGGCGGCGCGGGCCGCCTTGGCCAGGGCCGGGGTCGGCAGCTCGGGGAGGGGCTGCGCCGCGGGGGTGTCCGCGGTGTCCGCGGTGGGCTCGCTTGGCCCGGTGGGGTCAGTGAGCTTGGTGAGCTTGGTGGGGTCGGTGGGGTCGGTGGGCTGCGAGTCGGCGGGCTCGGTGGTGGTGCGCTCGGGAGTGGTGCCCTCGGCCGGGGGGTTCTCGGCGAGCGGTCCGGTGAGCGCCTGGGCCGGTGATTCGAGGGTGGCCGGGGGCTCGGTCCTGCCGGCCTCGGGGTCGGAGATCAGGACCCGGTACTGGGGACATCGGACGTCGAGTTCCTCGTGCGTTCCGATGTCCAGCAGCCGGCCGTGGTCCAGCACGGCGATCCGGTCGGCCAGTTGGAGGGTGGAGCGGCGGTGGGCGATCAGCAGGGTGGTACGGCCGGTCATGACCGAGCGGAGGGCGTCGTGGATCTCCGCCTCGATCTGCGGGTCGACCGCCGAGGTGGCGTCGTCCAGCAGCAGGATGCTCGGGTCGGTGAGGATGGCCCGGGCCAGGGCGATGCGCTGGCGCTGGCCGCCGGAGAGCGTGAGGCCCTGCTCGCCGACCTTGGTCTCGTAGCCGTTGGGCAGCTCCCGGACGAACTCGTCCGCCTGCGCCGCGCGGGCCGCCGCCACGACCTGCTCGTCGGTGGCCTCGGGCCGCCCGTACGCGATGTTGGTGCGGACCGTCTCGGAGAAGAGGAAGCTCTCCTCGGGGACGATGCCGACGGCTGCCCGGACCGAGTCGAGGGTGAGATCGCGCAGGTCGTGGCCGTAGAGGCGGACCGCACCGGCCGCCGGGTCGTAGAAGCGGGGCACCAGCTGGGCCACCGTCGACTTGCCCGAGCCGGAGGCGCCGACCAGGGCCAGTGTCTCGCCGGGGGCCAGCTTCAGGCTGAGGCCGTGCAGGACGGGTGCCGGGTGCTCGGGGTCGTAGCGGAACTCGACCTGGTCGAACTCCAGCGCCGTGTCCGGCGTGCGCGGGCCGACGGTGCGCTGCGGTTCGCCGTGCGCGCCGGTTTCGGCGGTACCTGTGGCCGTCGCGGTCTCGGGGGCCGTCGCGGTCCCGATGGCCGTCGTGCGCTCGGGGGCCGTCGTGCGCTCGGGGGCCGTCGCGGTCCCGGCGGCCGCGATGGCCGGGGTGGCCGTCGTGATCTCGGCGGCGGGGGAAACGGTGCCGGCCGCCGAGGCCGCGTGCCCGGCGGAGAGGTGGGCGGCGGTGAGGTCGAGGGCGACCGCGTCCGGGCGCTCCTGCACCAGCGGGCGCTCGTCGATCAGCTGGAGCACCCGCTCCACGCCCGCGCGGGCCTGCTGACCCACCGTGATGACCATGGTCAGCATCCGGACCGGACCGGTCATCTGCGCCACGTAGGTGGAGAAGGCGACGAAGGTGCCGAGCGAGACCTGGCCGTCGACCGCCAGCCACCCGCCGAACGCCAGCACTGCGACCTGGGCCAGCGCCGGGATCGCCTGCATCGCCGGGTTGTAGCGGCTGTTGAGCCGGATCGAGCGCAGCCGGGCCGCGAAGAGGTTGCGCGAGGCCGCCTCCAGCTTGCCCAGCTCCTGGGCCTCCTGGCCGAAGCCCTTGACCACCCGGACGCCGCCGATCGCCTCGTCGACCACGCCCGCGACGGCCGCCGCCTCCTGCTGCGCCGCCCAGGTGGACGGGAACAGCCGCTTGCGGCTCAGGACCGAGACCCACCAGAGGGCCGGGCCCATGACCAGCGCGACCAGTGTGAGCGGCGGCGAGAGCCAGAGCATCACGGCCAGCGACATCACGAACATCAGCAGGTAGCCGGTCATCATCGGCAGCATCGAGAGCAGGCCGTTGATCAACTGGAGGTCGGAGGTGGCACGGCCGACCACCTGGCCGGTGTCCAGCCGGTCCTGCCGGTGCCCGTCGAGCCGCCCGAGCGAGCGGAAGAGGTCGCTGCGCATGTGGTGCTGGACGTCGAGGGCGAGCTGACCGCCGTAGTAGCGGCGCACCTGGGTACAGGCGAACACCAGGGCGGCCGCCGCCAGCAGCGCCACGGCCCACGGGGCCAGCGAACGGGTGTGCTGGGTGATGACGTCGTCGATGATCAGCTTGGTGACCAGCGGGACCAGCGCGGTGACGGCCATGCCGACGAGCGAGGCCCCGAAGGCCAGCAGAAGGCTGCGGCGCGAGCGCCAGCAGTAGCCGACCAGCCGCCGCAGCCAGCCCTGACCGCTGCCGTCGGGGGCCTCGGCCCCACTCGGGCTGCCGCCGCCGGCGCTCTGGGTGCTGCCGGCGCTCTGCTCGCTGTCGCTGCTCCGCGTGCCGTCGGCACCGTTCGGCGCACCCCGGGTGCCGGTTCGGGGGCCGCTCGGGGAAAGCTCCACCGTAGATCCGTGAGTCTCAGGCATATTTAGGGATGCTAACCATTCCGTCGAGTGGCCGCCATGGTTTATCCGGCCAGAGCACGCCGGGTGTCCGGCCCGGCTGAGGGGCCAACAGCCCGCAGCCTGCGGTGATTCCCGGCCGGCCGTCGGCCCGCGCCCTGCTACCAGGGTGGACGATGGCGCGCCGAACGCCCACCCTCCACCGGCGCAGCGGGCCGCCCTCCTTTGGACCTAGGCCGCATGCCGCAGCGCACCACGAGGCAGCGCACCGGATGCCCGGCGACCGGGGGGCTGGGGCAGGAGCGCCGGAGTAGGAGCAGGGGCGCCGGGGCAGGGGGCGCCGGGGCATGAACGGGCGGGCCGGGCCGGGGGCGCCGGCCGATTCAGCTGCGCGCCGCGGCGTCGGCCGCCGCGGAGAAGGCGCCGTGCGCCAGGCTGTGGAGCAGGGCGGCCATGCCGTCGCGCTGCAGGGCGGCCCGGTCGCCCTGGGCGGGGTTGGGGCCGGCGCTGTGCGGGGTCGAGTTGATCAGACCGAAGACGGCGTGCACGGAGGCCCGCGCAACCGGCTCGGCGTCCGGTCCGGCCAACGGCGGGTAGGCCTGCCGGACGACGTCCACCCACAGCTCGACGTAGCCGCGCTGGAGTCGGCGGACGGTCCGGCGGTCCTCCTCCTTGAGGTTCAGCAGCTCACGGTCGTGCAGGGTGATGAGGTCCCGGTCGTCGAGCGCGAAGTCGACGTGCCCGCTGATCAGCGCATCGAGCGCGGCGGCCGCGCCGTCGCCCCCGCCCGCCCGGCGGCGGCCCTCCTCCAGGAGACGCTCGCTGATGCCGATCAGCAGGTCGGCGAGCATCGCGTCCTTGCCGGCGAAGTGCCGGTAGAGCCCCGGCCCGCTGATGCCGACCGCCTTGCCGATCTCGTCGACCCCCACGCCCAGGAAGCCACGCGCGGCGAACAGCCGGGCAGCCTCCTTGCGGATCTGGTCACGGCGTGGGAGCGCGGAGGCGGCTGGGACGTTCGGCATGCTGCCCATCGTAGACAGTGGGGTTATCGGCCGTTAACCTGGGCCGCACGAGTTAACGCTCATTAACGTGGGGGTCGCGGGCTCATCCGGCCCTGCCGCCCACCTGGTGCCGAGGGCAAGGGAGCTCTTGGGAATGGTCATCTCCACCGCCGGTGTACCCACCGGCGTCAACGGCAGCGCGGCAGGCGGAGCCGCGGCAGGCGCGGGCGGCTCGCCGTCCGGTACGGCCGCAGGATCCGTCGCCCCGGGAGCCGCCGCTCCCGCACCCCGGCTCGGCACCGCCGTCGACCCGGGCTCGGAGGCCTTCCGGGCCAACACCGAGGCACACCGTGCGCTGGTCGCCGAACTGCGTGAGAAGCTCGGCGCGGCCGCCCTCGGCGGCGGGGCCAAGGCCCGGGCCCGGCACACCGCACGCGGAAAGCTGCTTCCGCGCGACCGCGTCGACACCCTGCTCGACCCCGCCTCCCCCTTCCTCGAACTGGCCCCGCTGGCGGCCGACGGGATGTACGACGGGGCCGCGCCGGCAGCCGGCGTGATCGCGGGCATCGGCCGGGTCGCGGGGCGCGAGGTGGTCGTCGTCGCCAACGACGCCACCGTCAAGGGCGGCACGTACTACCCGATGACGGTCAAGAAGCACCTGCGCGCCCAGGAGGTCGCGCTGGAGAACCGCCTCCCCTGCATCTACCTGGTGGACTCCGGCGGCGCCTTCCTCCCGATGCAGGACGAGGTCTTCCCGGACCGCGACCACTTCGGCCGGATCTTCTACAACCAGGCCAGGCTCTCGGCCGCCGGGATCCCGCAGATCGCCGCCGTGCTCGGCTCCTGCACGGCGGGCGGCGCGTACGTCCCGGCGATGAGTGACCAAGCCGTCATCGTCCGCAATCAGGGCACGATCTTCCTCGGCGGGCCGCCGCTGGTGAAGGCCGCCACCGGCGAGGTGGTCACCGCCGAGGAACTGGGCGGCGGCGACCTCCACTCCCGCACCTCCGGGGTGACGGACCACCTGGCCGAGGACGACGCCCACGCCCTCTCGATCGTCCGCACCATCGTCGCCGGGCTCGGCCCGCGCGCACCCCGGCCGTGGCCGCTCGCCCCGGCCGAGCCGCCCGCCGTCGACCCGGCCGGCCTGTACGGGGCCGTCCCGGTCGACCCGCGCACGCCGTACGACGTGCGCGAGGTGATCGCCCGGCTCGTCGACGGCAGCCGCTTCGCCGAGTTCAAGGCCGAGTACGGCGCGACCCTGGTGACCGGGTTCGCCCGGATCCACGGCCACCAGGTCGGCATCGTCGCCAACAACGGCGTGCTCTTCGCCGAGTCCGCGCTCAAGGGCGCCCACTTCATCGAGTTGTGCGATCAGCGGGGCATCCCCCTCCTCTTCCTCCAGAACATCACCGGGTTCATGGTCGGCCGGCAGTACGAGGCGGGCGGCATCGCCAAGCACGGCGCCAAGATGGTCAACGCCGTCGCCTGCACCCGCGTCCCGAAGCTGACCGTGGTGATCGGCGGCTCGTACGGAGCCGGCAACTACTCGATGTGCGGACGGGCCTACTCACCCCGCTTCCTCTGGATGTGGCCGGGCGCCAAGATCTCGGTGATGGGCGGCGAGCAGGCGGCATCCGTGCTGGCCACCGTCCGCCGTGACCAGCTGGAGGCGCACGGCGAGGAGTGGCCGGCCGAGGCGGAGGACGAGTTCAAGCGCCCGGTCCGCGAACAGTACGAGCGCCAGGGCAACGCCTACTACGCCACCGCGCGCCTCTGGGACGACGGGGTGATCGACCCGATGGACACCCGCACCGTCCTCGGGCTGGCGCTCACCGCCTGCGCCAACGCCCCGCTCCCGCAGCCGGGCCCGTACGGCGTCTTCCGCATGTAGCCCCGCCGGGCGTGGCCGCGCGCCGGCGGCAGGCCTGCGCCGGACGTGACCGCGCCCGGCGCCGGCCGCCCCCGCGCTGCCGTCCCCTTCCACCACCTCCTTCGTACGGCTCCCCTCGACCCGGAGGAACGCCTCCCATGTTCGACACAGTTCTGGTCGCCAACCGCGGCGAGATCGCCGTCCGGGTGATCCGCACCCTGCGGCGGCTCGGCGTGCGCTCCGTCGCCGTGTTCAGCGACGCGGACGCCGACGCACCCCACGTCCGCGAGGCCGACACCGCCGTCCGGCTCGGACCGGCCGACCGCAGCGACAGCTCGGCCGCCGAGACCTACCTGCGGACCGACCAGATCCTCGCCGCCGCCCGCCGCACCGGCGCCCAGGCCGTCCACCCCGGCTATGGCTTCCTCGCCGAGAACGCCGCCTTCGCCCGCGCCTGCGCCGACGCCGGCCTGGTCTTCATCGGACCTCCTCCCTCCGCGGTCGAGCTGATGGGCGACAAGATCAACGCCAAGGAGGCCGTCCGCGCCGCCGGCGTGCCGGTCGTCCCGGGCAGCCGGGCGACCGCGCCCACCGACGGGGAACTCGTCGCGGCCGCCGAGGAGATCGGCTACCCGGTGCTGCTCAAGCCGTCCGCCGGCGGCGGCGGCAAGGGCATGCGCCTCGTGCGGGACCCCGCCGACCTGCCGACCGAGATCGCCGCCGCACGGCGGGTCGCCCGGACCGCCTTCGGCGACGACACGCTCCTGCTGGAGCGTTGGATCGACCGGCCCCGCCACATCGAGGTGCAGGTGCTGGCCGACGCCCACGGCACCACCGTCCACCTCGGCGAGCGCGAGTGCAGTCTGCAGCGCCGCCACCAGAAGCTGATCGAAGAGGCACCCTCCGTTCTGCTCAATGCCGAGACCCGCGCCGCGATGGGCGCCGCGGCCGTCCGCGCCGCGGAGTCCTGCGGCTACACCGGGGCCGGCACCGTGGAGTTCATCGTCCCCGGCATCGACCCGGACTCCCCCGCCCTCGCCGAGGGGGTACGGGACTTCTTCTTCATGGAGATGAACACGCGTCTCCAGGTGGAGCACCCCGTCACCGAACTCGCCGTCGCCGTCACCACCCCGGCCGCCGGACCGGCCGCCGCCCAGACCGGGCGACTGGACCTGGTCGAGTGGCAGGTGCGGATCGCCTCGGGCGAAAGCCTCACCTTCTCCCAGCCGGACATCTCCTTCCTGGGCCACGCCATCGAGGCCCGTATCTGTGCCGAGGACCCGGAGCGCGACTTCCTGCCCACCGGCGGACGCATCCTGGTCCTGGACGAGCCGCAGGGCGAAGGCATCCGGGTGGACTCCGGTGTCACCGCGGGCACCGTCATCACCAGCGCCTACGACCCCATGCTCGCCAAGGTCATCGCGTACGGGCCCGACCGCCCGACCGCGCTGCGCCGCCTCCGTGCCGCGCTGGCCGACACCCGGATCCTCGGCGTGACCACCAACACCGGCTTCCTGCGGCGACTGCTCGCACACCCCGAGGTCACCGCAGGCCGACTCGACACCGGACTGGTGGAACAGACGGCCCAGCAGCAACCCGCTCTGCTCGCCTCGCCCTACTCGCCTGCGTGCTCCGACTCCTCCGCCGCCGACCCGGCGGAGACCGCGGACATCACCGGCTCCCGGCCCGCCGAAGCTCCGACACCCACCCACCTCCTCTACTACGCGGCCGCACTGGCGCGGCAGCTGGACCTCACCCCCGCCACCGACGGCGGCGGCTGGACCGACCCCTTCTCCCTGCCCTCCGGGTGGCGCCTGGGCGGCGAAGCCGCCTGGACCACCCACCGACTCCGCGCCCCCGGCCAGGACCCGGTGTCGGTGCGCATCCGCCCGATCACTGCGAGCAACGTAGCCGAGGGCACTGACATTCCCCCGGGCGTCACTCCCGAGGTGGACATCCGACTCGGCTCCGGACCGGCCCACCGCGCCCGGGCCGTGCGGACCGGCGACCGCCTGCACCTCACCGTCGACGGCCTGCAGACGACCTTCGCCCTGACCACCGACGACGCTCCGGGCCGGCCCGGCGGGCCCCTCGGCGGCCCGGTCACCTGGCTCGGGATCGACGGCGACGCGTGGCCGGTGCACGCCTACGACCCCGTCGGCGAGAGCACCGCCGTCGGCGCCGCCCATCACGGCGGCCTCACCGCCCCGATGCCCGGCACCGTCACGGTCGTGAAGACCACGCTCGGCGAACAGGTCCGCCGGGGCCAACCCCTGCTCGTCCTGGAGGCCATGAAGATGGAACACGTGATCGCCGCCCCGCACGACGGCACCGTGAGCGAGCTGCGGGTCGCCGCCGGGGCCACCGTGGCGATGGAGGAGCTGCTGGTCGTGGTGGCCCCGGCCGAGGACGGCCCGGCGGACGGGTCGGCCGACGGCGGGGCGCTCGGCGCGGTCGCGGCCGAGGTGCGGTCATGAGCACCGCCGCCTCCCCCGCGCACGAGCCCGACGCGCTCGACCTGGGCCTGCCGGACCCCGTCCGCTCCGCGGGCCTGCCCGCGGAGGTCCGGATCCACGAGGTCGGACCGCGCGACGGACTGCAGAACGAGAGCGCACTCGTCCCCGTCGAGGTCAAGGCCGAGTTCATCGCCCGGCTCGCGGCCGCCGGGCTGCGCACCGTCGAGACGACCAGCTTCGTTCACCCGAAATGGGTACCCCAGCTCGCCGACGCCGAGGAGTTGGTGCCCCGGCTCGCCGGACTGCCGGAGCGTCACCCCGGGCTGCGCCTGCCGGTACTGGTGCCCAACGAGCGCGGGCTGGACCGCGCGCTCGCCCACCACGCCGCCGACATCGCGGTGTTCGCCAGCGCCACCGAGACCTTCGCCCGCCGCAACCTCAACCGCTCGGCGGACGAGGCGATGGCGATGTTCCGGCCGGTGGTGGAACGGGCCACGGCGGACGGGGTCCGGGTGCGCGGCTACCTCTCGATGTGCTTCGGCGACCCGTGGGAGGGCCCCGTGCCCGCCGATCAGGTGGTCGGCTTCGGCGTGCGGCTGCTGGAGATGGGCTGCACCGAGCTGAGCCTCGGCGACACCATCGGGGTGGCCACCCCGGGCCAGGTCACGGCACTGCTGGAGGGCTTCGCCAAGGCCGGCGTGCCGGTCGGCAGGCTCGCGGTGCACTTCCACGACACCTACGGCCAGGCGCTCAGCAACACGCTCGCCGCACTGCGCAGCGGCGTCACCACCGTCGACGCCTCGGCGGGCGGCCTCGGCGGCTGCCCCTACGCCAAGAGCGCCACCGGCAACCTGGCCACCGAGGACCTGGTGTGGATGCTGCACGGCCTCGGCATCCGGACCGGCGTCGACCTCCGCGCCCTGGTCGCCACCAGTGGCTGGATGGCCGAGCGGCTCGGCCGCCCCAGCCCGTCCCGCACCGTCCAGGCACTGCTCGGCGCGAACCGGGGCTGACGCGCCGGCGGCCCGGCTCCCAGCGCCCCCTCGTAACTCCACGCGCCCCTCTGCGACTTCCGTTGTCCCCGCGACGGTCCGGCGCCGGCCGGAGCCCTGCCCGGCCGGCGCCCGCCGCGCACCACCCCTTCTCTCTCCGCGCTCCGTACGCCGGTCACACCATCCGACCGGCGTGCGGTCATCCCGATCACGCCCGCGGCCAACCCGGCCGGGCCACAGGAGGATCACCATGCTCGATCACCGGCTGAACAGCGAGTACGAGGAACTGCGGCGCACGGTCGCCGAGTTCGCCCAGGACGTCGTCGCGCCGAAGATCGGCGAGTTCTACGAGCAGGGCGAGTTCCCCTACGAGATCGTCCGGGAGATGGGGCGGATGGGCCTCTTCGGCCTGCCGTTCTCCGAGGAGTACGGGGGCATGGGCGGCGACTACTTCGCGCTCTGCCTCGCCCTGGAGGAGCTCGCCCGGGTCGACTCGTCGGTCGCGATCACCCTGGAGGCCGCGGTCTCGCTCGGCGCGATGCCGATCTACCGGTTCGGGACCGAGGAGCAGAAGCGCGAGTGGCTGCCCCGGCTGACCTCCGGCGAGATGCTCGGGGCGTTCGGCCTGACCGAGCCCGAGGGCGGCTCCGACGCCGGCGCGACCCGCACCACGGCGCGGTACGACGAGGCCACCGACGAGTGGGTCATCAACGGCACCAAGTGCTTCATCACCAACTCCGGCACCGAGATCACCGGCCTGGTCACCGTCACCGCCCTCACCGAACCGCTCGCTCGTTCGAGTGAAGAGGGTGAATTCTCCTCGCCACAGCGCGAAATCTCTTCCATCATCGTGCCTACCGGAACCCCGGGGTTCCAGGTGTCGAAGAAGTACTCGAAGGTCGGGTGGAACGCATCCGACACCCGCGAACTGTCCTTTACCGACTGCCGCGTCCCCGCGGCCAACCTGCTGGGCGAGCGTGGCCGCGGCTACGCCCAGTTCCTGCGGATCCTCGACGAGGGCCGCATCGCGATCGCAGCCCTGGGCACCGGCCTGGCCCAGGGGTGCGTCGACCAGTCCGTCGCCTACGCCGGTACGCGCCGCGCCTTCGGCCGGCCGATCGGCGCCAACCAGGCCATCCAGTTCAAGCTCGCCGACATGGAGATGCGCGCCCACACTTCCCGCCTGGCCTGGCGGGACGCCGCCTCCCGGCTGCTGCACGGCGAAAAGTTCAAGAAGGAGGCCGCGATCGCCAAGCTGTACTCGTCCGAGGCCGCCGTCGACAACGCCCGCGAGGCAACCCAGATCCACGGTGGGTACGGCTTCATGAACGAATTCCCGGTCGCACGTTTCTGGCGCGACTGCAAGATTCTCGAAATCGGGGAGGGCACGTCCGAGGTCCAGCGCATGCTCATCGCCCGGGAGTTGGGCATTCCCTCCTGACGCCGTTCCCATCCTGAAGAGGCTCGTTCTCCGATTCTCCGGCTGCCCGGACTGCCGACCCCTACCTCGGCCGATTCCGGGTCCGTCGGAGAATCGGGGCGGCCCACGCGCCTACGCGGCGCACCGGGCTGCACAGGCCACACATGCCACGCGAGGCTGACGGGCCGCATGTCAGGCCGTCAGGGGATCACGATCACCGGGCGGTTGGCACGCCGGGCCAGCCGGCCGGAGACCGAGCCGAAGATCTTGCCGAGCAGGCCGTGGGTGCTGCCGACCACGATGGCGTCGGCGGCGTACTCGCGGCCGACCTCCTCGATCTCATGGCAGATGTCGCCACCCCGCTCGACCAGGATCCAGGGGACGCCGGCGAGGAAGTCCGCACAGGCGAGCTCCAGACCGAGGACCTCGGTCCGGTGGTCGGGGAGGTCGACGAAGACGGGAGGTTCACAGCCGGCCCAGACCGTGGCGGGCAGGCGGTTGGCGACATGCACGATCACCAGGCCGCACTGTGAGCGACGGGCCATGCCCACCGCGTAGGCGAGGGCGCGCTCGCTCGACAGGGAGCCGTCGAAACCCACCACCACACCGTGCTGGAACGCGGGATCACAGGAACGGACCGGCGCGTCCTGGAGCTCCGGCACGCCCGACTCACTGGGCAGGCCCGGGGCCTTCGGGTGCTCGGCACCCGGGCCCAGCCGGCCCGTCACCGCCGACTCCGCAGGGTCGGCCCGGTGCTGGTCCCGTCGCTGGCGGGAGCCGGGGCGACCCCGGCGCGCGATGTTGCGAACAATGCGGGAGAGAGCCCGAGCGTCCACGGCGACCGGCTCTCCCCCCGGACCTCCGCCGACACGGCCGTCACCACCGACTCCACCGGCCGCTGCGCCCATGCCACGGACAGCGTCCGGCTCAACCGGTCGGGAGGACTCAATACCAGCCATGGCTCAAGGCTCTTCGAGGGAGATGGGCCGACAGGAGAGGACAACGCTGCCCGGACAGCAGGGCCGCCCACGGGACGACGTCGGTCTGCGCCGAGCACCACCGTTTGTGACCTATTTCCTTTCAGAATACGACGGGCGGGAGCCTCAGCACAGCGGCGAAGCCTCCGACCGCCATTGTTCCCGCTAACGGAGGATGCGCCCGCAGGCCGCAGTGCGCCCCCGCCCGCGAACGATTGCGCCCCCTCTGGCAACGGGAGGTTCTCTGGAGCTTGACTGAGCGGACCGGGCGACGCAACAGGCCACCGGGACACCGTGACCGGACTGTCATGGATCGACAACGATCGGTTGCCACCCGTCACTGGCCGCTGTTCCCAAGATGGGGTTGACCCGCCGGCGCTCCGGCGGCGCCGGCATCCGTTTCAGCCAATTCACACGGGTTCGCGACGGCGTCTGGCATTTGCCAAGTGCATACGCGCGGCCGCTGGCACCATGCTCAGCATGCCCCTGCTCCTGCTCGACCTCGACAACACGCTGCTCCCCAGGGATGCCGCTTTCCGGGCCTGGGCTCAGGATTTTCTGGCCGAACGAGGGCTGCCGCCCGGCGACCTCGACTGGCTCGTCACCATCGACGGCGGCGGTTACGTGCCGCGCAGCACCGTACTGTCCGCCACGCAGCGCCGCTACGGGTTGGACGACTCCCTCGAATTCCTGCTCGCGCACTACCGACGTGGCATCAACTCCCATATCCACTGCCCGTCCAGGCACGTCGAAGCGCTGCAGGCCGCGCGCGCGGCCGGGTGGACGCTCGGCATCGTGAGCAACGGCGGCACCCGGCCCCAGCTGGAGAAGATCCGCCGGACCGGGCTTGGTCCGATGGTCGACGGCTGGGTCATCTCGGAGGAGGCGGACTGCATCAAGCCGGACCCGCTGATCTTCGAGATCGCCGCGCAGCGCTGCGGCATCGCACCCACCGGCAACTGGGCCGCGGAGACCTGGATGATCGGGGACCACGCCCCCGCCGACATCGCGGGGGCGGAGCTGACGGGGCTTCGCAGCGTCTGGCTGCACCACGGCCGCCCCTGGGCCGAACCGGGCTACCGGCCGACGCTCAAGGCGGCCGGCCTGCCGGAGGCCGTCCGGCTGGTCCTGTCCGCGCGCAGCGCGCCGGGGCCGCGGCCGGGGATCCGGGCGGGCGGGGCGGACCGCCGAAGGGCCGCGGGCGCGGCACCGGGGAGCCTCTGGTCCCGGAACGGGACTGTGGCGGCGCTGCCCGGCGCGCGGTCCGGCGCACAGTTCCCGCCGTCCGCCCAGGACGGCCCGCGCGCGCCTGTTCCCGTGCACGGACCGGACGGCGGCGCTCCGGGCGCGACGGCGGAGGTCGGTGTCCGAAACCGTTCCGGCGAATTTGCGGTCAGCGACGACGGTCGCTCCGCCGGCACCGGGCTGCCCGGCACCGCGGACCGGTCGGCGACGGCGGGCCGGTCGGGATTGGCGGACCCGTCGGGTACGCGTTCGGACCGGTCCGGGCTCCATCCCGACCGCCCCATCGCGACCGGCGCCCCTGACTCGAGCGTCGACGCCGCCACTGCCCAACCCGCCACTGTCCAAGCGGCCGCCGAACTCCCCGCCTCCGGGCACGCCACTTCCGGCCACCCTGCTCGGACGAGGTTCGTCAAGCCGCAGGCGTGGTTCGGCCCGCGTCCGGCCGCGCCTGCGGTGGAAGCCGCGGCGGTCTCGCCGTGACCCGGGACCTCCGTGGCCGGGTCTCTGGCCGGCAACCGCGGGAGCGCAGCTCGGCACCGAGCCGGACCGGCCGACCGGCCACCTGACAGGCCCACCGGCACGTCAACGTGCCGGCCGCCGAGCTGCCGACCCGTCGCACCCCCGCCCCGCCAACCCCGCCTCGCACCGCACCGCACCACCCCGCCGGCCCGCCACCCCGCCGGCCGCGGAGTCGCTACGCGTCCGAGGGGTCGGTGAGCGTCCACCAGTGGGTGCGGCCCCACTCGGTGAAGCCGAGCTTGCGGTACAGCGGTTCGCCGAGCTGGGTGGCGACCAGGGTGGCCGGGCGGTCGGGATGCGCGGCGGCCAGGGCGGTCTCCAGAACGGCGCGCGCCACACCGCGAGAGCGGTGGTCGGGGACCGTCGCAACCCAGTACACGCCGGTGGCCCGGCCGTCGTCGTAGGTGAGGCAGGCGCCGGCCGGTGCACCGTCGATGCGGCCGAGCCAGGCCCGGAGGCCCGGCTCCCGGAGGAGTTCCGCGGGCAGCATCCCGCCCCGGGTCCAGGGCTGGTGGGCCTCGATCGGGAAGCCCTCGACCACTGCGTGCTCGACCTCGGCGAAGCCGTCGGCGTCCACCACCTCATCGACCGTCAGAGGGCCGCCGCCCTGGTCGCCGGAGCGCGGGAGCGAGCTGGGCAGGGGTGCGTCGAGCGGACCGGGTTCGCGGACCATCACGGCCATGCCCCGGCCGTGGCCGCAGCCGTGGCGCGTCATGTCCAGGCGGCCGTAAGGGTCTTCCAGGGTGAGCCGGACGGTGGACCACTCGCGCAGGAGGGCCGCCAATTCGTCTTCGAGGGGTGCGGAATCGCCGTAGGGGCGGGTGATCACGATGCGGTGGGCGTCGTCCGGCGAACGGTCGCAGCGGACGGCGGTGAACCGGGGGTCTATGAGCTGCTGCCAGCCGTGCGCACGGGCTTGGGCGAGCCAGAATGCGGCGGCGTTGTCGTTGGCCTGTTCGAGCCGGCTGATGTTGTCCACGCCTGGACGGTAGCGCGGGCCGCCGATCGTCGCTCTGCCGCCCCGGCACTGGCCGGATGAAGCCAGGGAGGCGCACGGTTCGACCAACGTGCGCCCTCCTGTGCACCGCCTATTTTCAGTCAATCTCACGCGGCTCCCCCGGCCTTGGGCAAAGTCGCAGCCCAGACCCGCCGGCCGGGCGCGCCGAAGCCGGACGCCCCAGGACCGGTCCCGCGACAACCAGCCACCGTTGCACCGGCCCCCTTCCCAGAAGGGTCGACGGGTGCCACGCTTCGTGATCGAATGCATCACGCCAAATTGCCATGTCGACATAGCGTCGGATGGTGAACTTGTCACAACGGCAACGGTCCACCCGATAGATTCGATCTTGGCTAGCAGTGCCGCACCACCACACCACACCACCGAGGGGGCTTGAGCGCCTTGAGCAGGGTGAGCAGGAGCGACGCGGGTCCTGACAGCGGCCAGGCCGTGGCCGGTATCACGGGTCGTTCCCCGAGAGCCACCGGCGCCTCGGCCATCGCTGCCAACCCCCGTTCCTCCAGCACCTCCAGCGCCGCCCCGTACCCCTCGTACACCTCTGCGGCCGCCTCCGCCCCTTCCGCATCAGCGGCCTCCGCGGCATCCGGTTCCATCGGAGCGCCGGGCTTTCCGGTGGCCACGGAGCAGGGTGGACGGACCGTCAGTCGACCGGCCGTCAATCCGTCTGCCGCTCACGGCGGCGGGCCGGGCGGCCACTCCGGCCAGTCGCTTCCCGGCCATCCTGGTGCTCCGGGCCACGGCCAGAACCACGGCCAGTACGGCGCCCCGAGCCACAGTCAGGGCGGCCAGGACGCGGGGTTCCCCGTCTACTCCGGCGGCCCCGCACCCGGCTCCCCGTCCACGGGCCTGACGCCCGGGGGCATGGCGGGCGGCGGCATGGCGCCCGGCGGCGCGTCCGGCCCGCTCGGACTGGGCGGGACGGGCCACGGCCCGGCCGGTCACGGCGTCGGCGGCGGACCAGGTGCGACCGGCTCCTCGGCCGCCGTGATGGCCGCCGCACCCCGGAAGCTGTCCGGCCGGCGGCGACGCGAGACCGTCGCCGTACTGATCTTCGGCGGCGCCCCGATCTTCGAGAGCTCGATCCCGCTCTCCGTCTTCGGCGTCGACCGCCAGGACGCCGGGGTCCCGCGCTACCGCCTGCTGGTCTGCGCCGGGGAGGAAGGGCCGCTCGCCACCACCGGCGGCCTCACGCTCTCGGCGCCGTACGGGCTGGAGGCGCTCGCCCGGGCGGGCACGATCGTGGTGCCGGCCTGGCGCTCGATCTCGCAGCCGCCGCCGGTCGAGGCGATCACCGCACTGCGCAAGGCGCACCACGAGGGCGCGCGGATCATCGGGCTCTGCACCGGTGCGTTCGTCCTCGCGGCCGCCGGCCTGCTGGACGGCCGCCCGGCGACCACGCACTGGATGTACGCGCCCACCCTGGCCAAGCGCTACCCCCGGGTCCACGTCGACCCGCGCGAACTCTTCGTCGACGACGGTGACGTACTGACCTCGGCCGGCACCGCCGCCGGTATCGACCTCTGCCTGCACGTGGTGCGCAGCGACCACGGCGCCGAGGCGGCCAACGCGCTGGCCCGCCGGCTGGTGGTGCCCAGTCGGCGCAGCGGCGGCGGACAGGCCCAGTACATCGATCAGTCTTTACCGGAGGAGATCGGCAACGACCCGTTGGCCGAGGTGGTCACCTGGGCGCTGGAGAACCTCAACCAGCAGTTCGACGTCGAGGTGCTGGCGGCCCGTGCCTACATGAGCCGCCGGACCTTCGACCGGCGGTTCCGGACGCTGACCGGCAGTGCCCCGCTGCAGTGGCTGATCACCCAGCGGGTGCTCCAGGCGCAGCGGCTGCTGGAGACCTCGGAGCTGTCCGTGGACGACGTCGCCCGCCGTTGCGGGTTCCGGTCGCCGGTGGCCCTGCGCGGGCACTTCCGGCGCCAGCTCGGGGTCTCGCCGGCCGCGTACCGGACCAGCTACCGGGCCCGTCGCCCTGGGCCGGCGTCGCTGGCCCAGGCTCCGTCGCACCCGGGTGACCTCCGGCTGGCCGGGGCCGCACCGCAGTCGGCGGGAGCGCATGCCGCGGCTGCCGCCGCCGCGGCGGGCGGGGCGCTGCTCGGACAGCCCGGGCAGCACGGTCCGGCAGGCCAGCCGTCCGCGCATCCGCTCGGGGCCGGCAACGCCGGGCACCCGGGCCAGCACGGTCCGCTGGGGCAGCACGGGCAGCCGTCCGCCCCGGGGTACCACGCGCGCGCCGCGCAGCCGTACCCGCACCAGCAGGCGTCGCACCCGTCGCACCCCGGCCAGCCGGTGGCCGGGCGCGGTCCGGGACGGCCGCCGCTGGTTCCGGCGCAGGCCGGGCCGGGGGCGGGCCGTCCGCCGCGCACGGCGGAGCACGCCGCAGCGGAGGACGGTCACCCGCAGCCGGGCGCCCGCGGTCAGGGGCAGGGGCATCGCAGTACGGCCGAGCGACCGTCGGACGAGGGCGGCGGGACCGGTGCCACCGGAGTCGGCTCCGGCGGCGCGGCCGGCAGCCGGGGTCATGGTTCGGCCGCCGGCCGGATGCCGGCGCCCTCGACTTCGGGGACGCCGGAGGGCCGGGCCCGGCAGGGCCGCGCTCCGCAGGTCCGTCCGCAGGGCGGCCGCGCCGGAGCCCCGGACGGCGTCCGGGAGCCGCGCGACCCGCGGACCGCTCGGGACGGCCACCAGGCGCACCCGGCCCACCCGGTGGGCCAGGCCGACCAGGCCGCACCGGCCCGAGAGACGCACGAGCCGGACGGCCACGGCCAGGACGAGCACGCCGCGGAGGGCTGCGCCCCGGCGCCGCGCTCGGCTCCTCCGGTGCCCGCGGCGCGTGATCGCGCCGTAGGGTGAGTGGCGTGAATGACCGTTTGGTATGGATCGACTGTGAAATGACAGGCCTCGACCTCGACCGGGACGCCCTGGTCGAGGTCGCGGCACTGGTGACGGACTCCGAGCTGAACGTCCTCGGCGAGGGCGTGGACGTCATCATCCGCCCGCCCGCCGAGGCGCTGGCGAACATGCCCGAGGTGGTGCGCACCATGCACACCTCCTCCGGTCTGCTCGACGAACTGGAGCACGGCGTCACGCTCGCCGAGGCGGAGGCGCTGGTCCTCGCGTACGTCCGCGAGCACGCGCCGGAGGCCGGGCGGACGCCGCTCTGCGGGAACTCGGTGGCGACCGACCGCGGCTTCCTGGCCCGGGACATGCCGGCCCTGGAGGGCCACCTCCACTACCGGATCGTGGACGTCTCCTCGATCAAGGAGCTGGCCCGCCGCTGGTACCCGAGGGCGTACTACAACAGCCCGCAGAAGGGCGGTAACCACCGGGCGCTCGCCGACATCCGCGAGAGCATCGACGAACTGCGGTACTACCGCGAGGCGGTGTTCGTCCCGCAGCCCGGTCCGGACTCCGACACCGCGCGGGCGATCGCCGAGAAGTACCAGGCGCCGACGGACTGACCCTCCCGCCCGGGCCCGGCGGCGGCCTCGGTCCGGGGCCGCCGGGGGGCCGGGGAGGAGGCCTCCACCGCCCGGCCGGAACCCTGGCGCGAGCACCCTCTCGGATCCTGTAGAGTTCTTCCTGTCGGAACGGGAACGCGAAGAGCGGGAACGGACCGGACAGATGGTGGGTGTAGCTCAGTTGGTAGAGCACCTGGTTGTGGTCCAGGTGGCCGCGGGTTCGAGTCCCGTCACTCACCCCAGAGCCTGAGGGGCCGATCTCTTCAAGAGATCGGCCCCTCAGGCGTTTTCGCGTTCCCTCACATCACCCCCCACCCTCAGGGCCCTCGGTGTCCCGACGTCCCGGTCGGGCTCTCGGCAAGAGATCTGCCAACAGGTCTGCCGCCCGAAGCTACCTGCCAGTAACATTGCCGCCATGACCACACCTTCGATCGGCCAGCTGCTCGACTCCACCGTGCCGATGGCACACACCCTCAAGCTGGAGTACCTGGAGACGACGCCGGAGCGCGCCGTCCTCCGGCTGCCCGACCAGCCCGAGTACCACAACCACGTCGGCGGGCCGCACGCCGGCGCGATGTTCACGCTCGCCGAGTCCGCGAGCGGCTGCATCGTGCTGGGCGCCTTCGGTGACCAGCTCTCGCGCGCGGTGCCGCTCGCGGTCAGCGCCGAGATCGCGTACAAGAAGCTGGCCATGGGCGCCGTCACCGCCACCGCGGTGCTGGGCCGTCCGGCCGCCGACATCGTCGCCGAGCTGGACAAGGGCGAGCGGCCGGAGTTCCCCGTCACCGTCGAGATCACCCGCGCCGACGGCGCTGTGACGGGCGTCATGACCGTCATCTGGACCCTGCGCCCCAACTCCTGACCGCCACACGGGCAACCGGCCCCGGGCCTCGGGGCCGGCGGGTCGGCGGGTCGGCGGGTCGGCGGGTCGGCATCCGGGATGATGACTGTCCGTGACGGCCGCCGTGACCTCACGGCCCGTCCGCTCGTTCTCGATTCACGTGCGAGCCAATCACGCGAGCAAGGCCCTGGAACCCGCCCGACGCGCCGTCGGCGGCGGCGCACGGCGCGCGGGCGGCCGGTGGCTGCCCCGGCCGCGTGCCGTCGCAGCGGGCGGGGCGCTCCTCGCTCAGCTCTGGGGGCTGGGGGCGCCCGGTGCGTACGCGGCGACGACCGATCCGCTGCCCGGCCCGGTGAGCCGCACGGTCGGGCGGGCACTGGGCGACGGGCAGAGCGCGGACGGGCAGAACGCGGACGGGCGGACCACCGGGGCGCCGGCCGCCCCCGGGCAGGCCGCCGACGGGGAGTCAGCCGGACGTACCGCCGGAACGGGCCGGGGGGCCGGCGACTCGCCCGGACCGGGCCCGGCGGCGCACGAGGGGCAGCCGCGGCACTCCCCGGGCCAGGCCTCCTCGCCGGGGCTGCTCGGTCAGCTCGCCGACGCGACCGGCGCTGTCCCCGCGCCCGCACCCGTCCCCGGCCTGGACGCGGTCACCGCACCGGTCGGCAGCGCGCTCCAGGACCGGATCAGGGCGGGCGACCTGCCACTGCCGGGCCAGCGGGCCTCCGTCCCGGACGCGTTCGCGATCGCCTCCGGGCTGCTCGGGACCGCCCCCGCACAGGATCGCACCACGTCGGCACGCGCCTCCCGGACCACCGACAGCGACTCCGCCGAAGCATCGGCGACGGCCGACCCGTCCGGGACCGCCACGGCACGGTCCGTCCCGCCCACCGCCGGGCAGCACGGACCGGCCGCTCCGCCACCCGCGCCCGAGGACGCCGGCCTGCGGGTCCGGAGCGCCGGACAACCCGGCCCCGGTGACGCCGAGGGCACCCGGGCCACCGCGCCGGGCCGGTCCGCCCCGCACGAGGACCTCGCGCTGACCGGCGCGCTCGCCGCTCCGGCCGGCCACGGGCTCGCGGGCACCGGGACGGCCGTCCTCGCGCCGATCGCGGCGGGGCTGCTGCTCACCGGCGCCGCGATGTGCAAGCACCGGGGCCTGCCACGCGGCCACTGAGGTCACCGAGGTCACCGAGGTCACTGCGGCCCTTCCGCCGCTTGGACGCCGATGCCCGGGCCCCCGGCGCCGGCCACCGGCCCACCGGGGGCCGTCAGTGCGCGGCGGTGATCTCCAGGGCGAGCAGCGGCAGTTCACGGCCCGGTATCGACTCGGACGGGGTGGTGCCGATCCGGGTGGCCCCCATGGCGAGGTAGAACGGCTCGGCGTACGGGTCGGCGTCGATGGTGAGCCGGCGGAAGCCTAGGGCCGTGGCCTGCGCCCGCAGGTGCTCGACCAGGCGCCGGCCGACGCCCCGGCCGATGGTGTCGGGCTCGACGAAGAGCATGCCCAACTCACCCTGCGGGGGCGCCCCGACGAGGGTGATGAAGCCCAGCACCCGGCCGCCGTCCTCGGCCACCGCCGTCCGGCGCCGCTCGATCCCGGCGGCGTCCAGGGTCAGCTCCTCCCGGCAGGCCTCCAGGAACGCCTCGTCGTAGCCCCAGTACGCCTTGGACCGCAGGGCGAGCGCGCTGAGCTGCTCCGCCTCGTCCGGCCGGGCCGGTCTGATCCGCACGCCACACCCCTCCCGCCTGCTCCGTCCGTCCGGATTCCGGACGGACGGGCCCATTCTCGGCATCCGCCCGTCGCGCACCAAACGATTTACCGGGCGCACGGCGGGCGCCGGACGTCGGGTGGACGTGCGCCCCGGCCGAGCCTGCCCGCCAAGGGGCCGGCGGCCGTGCCGCGCCCAGGGCGGAGCCGGTCGGGCGGAGCTCAGTGGAAGACCTCCGGTGGCGGGGCCGGGGAGGGTGCTGCGGTGGCGTCGGTGGCCGGGACGGCGCCGGCGGCGAAATCGGCCAGGGCCCGGCCGTGTTCGACCCGCCCGAGGGCGGCGTCGGAGGCCACCTTGCGGCCCAGTTCGGCGAGCGGGAGCGGGGCGTGGGCGGCGGCCAGGATCAGGTTGCCGAATCGCTTGCCGCGCAGCACCGCCGGATCGGCGACCAGGCAGACTTCTGGGAAGACCGCACCGAGGGTGGCGATCTGCGAACGGGCGAACGGCAGCGCCGAACCGTCGGCGATGTTCACCGCGTACCAGCCGCCGGGGGCCAGGGCCCTGGCGGCCAACGTGGTGAACTCGACGGTCGTGCAGTGCGCCGGCACCCGGGCCCCGGAGAAGACGTCGGCGATCACCAGGTCGACGGTGCCCTCCGGGGTCCGCTCCAGGACGCTGCGGGCGTCCGAGCCACGCACCTTGATCTGCCAGCCGCGCTCCAACGGGAGTTCGGCACGGACGAGTTCGGTGAGCGCGGTGTCGATCTCGGCGACCTGCTGGCGGGAGCGCGGGCGGGTGGCCGCGACGTAGCGGGCCAGCGTGAGGGCGCCGCCGCCGAGGTGCAGGACGGTCAGCGGACGACCGGACGGGGCGACCAGGTCGATCAGGTGGCCGAGCCGGCGCTGGTACTCGAAGCCCAGATGGGTCGGGTCGGCGAGGTCGACCATGGACTGCGGGGCGCCGTCGATCAGCAACGACCAGGCGGAGGGGCGGTCGCGGTCGGGGCGGAGTTCGGCGAGCCCGGAGTCGACGGGGCGGGTGAGCGGGCCCTGGGCATGCGTCCGGCCACCGGGGCCGGTGGCCGCCGGCTCCGGCTCCGCCGCCGTACGGCCCCTGTCGGTGCTGCGGCCGGCTCTGCTGCTTCGTCCCATACCGGCCATTATCGCCGGACCGGCGGAGGGCTCCGCAGCCCGGCGGGGGGAGGCCGAGGGCTCGGCGGCCGGTGTCAGAACGGGCCGAGGCCGCCGGCGGTCAGTGTGCAGGCCGCCTCGCAGAGGGCCGACCGCAGGACCCAGGCGTCGGTGGGGCGGACAACGGGGTCGGGGCCCGCCGGAGGCATCACCCAGCGCGGGTCGGCGGCGGGAACGAGCAGGGCGCCCGCCGTACAGGAGCTGCCGGGCAGGTGCCACGTCTCCGCGGTGCCGGCGGGGACGAAGAAGGAGACGGCGCTGCCGTTGCGGCTCTGCAGCACCGCGCCGCAGGCCCGGCGCAGCCGCAGGATGTCGACCGCCTCCAGGCCGTGCCGCAGGGCGACCGTCACGGTGTCGCAGCCGGTGACGACCACGGCGTCGCCGTTCGTGGCGAGGCGGCGGAGCGGCCCGCCGCCGCCGCACGGGCCGCGGCCGCCCTCGACGGGCCCGCGGCCCTGACCGCGGTCGTCGGCCGGTTCGGGCAGCAGGGCGGGGGCGGCGGCGAGCACTCCTCCGGCGACCAGGCGGTGGTACTGCGGTACTCCGGTGGCCATCATGGGCCCTCCTGTCACCTCGTCCGATCGGAAGCCCCGCCGCCCGGCGGGTGGGGGGCCGCCGCTACGGGCGGCGCGCCGGAGCGGTGGCCGGGGCTTCCTCGTACCAGGACAACGGCGAGGGCGCGTTCCAGGCCACGGGGCGCCTTACAGCAAGGCATGGCATTTCATGGCAGATCCCGGCAACAGCGACCGATTTGACCGTAATTGACCACAGATCATCCGCAAACACGCTGTGGCCGGTCGGTGACTCCCGGTACTGTCGGTTGCGTGCCCGGTGGTCCATCCGGCCTCACCGGGCCCACCCGAAACCCGGGCCGGGCCCACACGCACCCCTGGCCCGCCGGCGCCGCACCCCTTCGGCCCGCCCACGGCCGAACACCCTGCCCCCGACCCCCCGGCATCCACAAGGCGAAATCCCCGGCCGAACCCGCCGAACCCCGCCGAACCCGCCCGGTCCCACCGCAGTCCCCAGCCGAGCCGAGTCCACCGTCCGCAGGATCGACACCCAGCACGACCACCCCAGTACGACCACGGAGCGCACCATGGCAGCCACCCCACCGGCCGAGCCGAACCGCCCGTCACCCAACACCGTGATACGCGCACTGCGCGGCGACCGTTCGCCGGGCGAGTTCGCCCTGGCCGTGCGCCGGGCCGCCCGCGAGATCGGCGAGCACGTCTCCTGCGACGCCCGCTACGTCGGACGGGTCGAGTCCGGCGAGATCCGTTGTCCCAACTACGCATACGAGCGGGTCTTCCGGCACATGTGGCCGGACCGCTCGCTGACCGAACTCGGGTTCTCCCCCCGCACCGCCGTCCGCCGCCGCTCAGCGGACGGCGGCGGGGAACCCGTGCCGCCCCCGTTCCACCCGCAGTTCCCGCCCCTGCCCGCCCCGCGCTCGCCGCTCCCCGCCCAACTCCCGTACGCTGCCTCGCCGTATGCGGAACCACCCCCACCGGACGAGCCCCTGCTGCCGAGGCCCGCGGCGCCGCCTCGGGGGCCCGCTGGACCGCACCATTTCGACGAGGAGAACGACGACGTGCGTCGCCGTACGTTCCTGGCCGGCGGCTCCGCCGCGCTGGCCACCGTGATCGGCATCGACCCGCCGGCCGAAGCCGCCACCGCCCCACCCGCCCACACGGTGTCCTTCCCGGCCGCACCCGGCGCCGGGAAGAGCCCCGCCGGCGCGTTCATCCCGGCCCAACCGCGGCCCGGGGCAGGCCGGTTCGACGCCGGCCCCGCCCTGTTCGACCCCGGGTCCGCCTTCGTACCCGGCCGGCCCGGGCCGGTCCCGCCGCCGCGCAAGGTCGGTGCGGCCGAGGTGCTCGGCGTCGAGCAGGCCGTCCGGGAGATCCGGCTGGCCGACGACGCCCACGGCGCCGACGCCCTGTACGAACGGGCCGGGCAGTCGCTGCGCACCGCGTACGTGCTGCTCAACGAGGGCGACTACAGTGCCGAGACGGAGCGAAGACTCCAGGCCGGCGCCGGCGAACTGGCCATCTCGGTCGGCTGGTTGGCGCACGACTCGAACCGGCTGGCGGACGCCCGCTCGCTCTACGCCGAGGCGCTCGCCACCGCCCGGATGGCGGGTGACGCCGCCCTGGAGGCGCACGTTTTCTGCAACAGCGCCTTCCTCGCCCGGGACGCCGGCCGTCCGCGCGAGGCGCTGCGCGCCGCGCAGGCCGGGCAGGCCGCCGCCCGGAACCTGGACTCCGACCGGCTGCTCTCCCTGCTCGCCATGCGCGAGGCCGGCGGCTGGGCGCTGCTGCAGGACCGGTCCGGCTGCGAACGGGCGCTCGCCCGGGCGTACCGGCTGTTCGACCGCGGCCCCTCCGAGGCCGACCCGGAGTGGATGTCCTTCTTCGGCGAGGCCGAGATCGCCGGGCTGCAGTCCCAGTGCTGGTCCGCCCTCGGCGACTGGGACCGCGCCAGCGAGCAGGCCGGGCTGGCCATAACGCTCCAGGAGCCGCGCTTCGTACGCAACCGCGTGCTGTACACCGCCGAACTCGCGCACGACCGGCTCGGCCGGGGGGACTTGGCCGGTGCGGCCCACCACGGCACGGCCGCCGTGGCGCTGTTCGGCGAGGTCCGCTCGGCCCGGATCAGGAGCATGCTGGCGGACACCGCCGACCGGTTGCGCCCGCACCGGGGCGTCCCGGAGGTCGGCCGGTTCCTGGTCGACTACGACCTGGCGGCGGCCTGAGCCCGCACGTCCGGGCGGGACCGCCCGGCCCCAGCACATCCGGCCCGGGAACGCCCGAACGAGGAACGCCCGGACCGGGAACGCCCCGGGCCTTCCCCGGCGAGTCGTCGGGGAAGGCCCGGGGCGTCAGTGGGGCAGCGGCCGTGGATCAGGCCGAGGCGCTCCCTGCCGCGGCCCTTCAGACCTCAGTGCTTCAGGCCCTCCAGGTGGCCGAGGTCGTTCCAGACCTCGACCGCCGGCGCACCGTACTCCCACGAGAGGACGCAGAGCGCGGCCGTGCCGAGCTTGAAGCGCTGGGCGTACTCGGGCGGCAGGCCGAGCCAGCGGGCGGTCAGGATGCGCAGCAGGTGGCCGTGGGCGAAGAGCACCACGTCGCGGTCGGCGCAGTGCATGACGGTGGTGTCCGCTTCGGGCACACCGTGCTCGTCGTTGAGGTCGGCGAGGAAGGCGTCCACGCGGGCGGCCACGTCGGACAGCTTCTCGCCGCCGGGCACGCCGTCCCGCCAGATCAGCCAGCCGGGGTGGTCGGTGGCGCGGATGTCCTGGCCGGTCCGGCCCTCGTACTGGCCGTAGTCCCACTCCAGCAGTTCCGGCCGGTCCACGGCGCGGTCGCCGAAGCCGGCCAGGGCGCAGGTCTCCTTGGCCCGGTCGAGCGGGCTGGTGTAGACGAGGGCGTCCGGCAGGCCGTTCCAGGGCGCCTTGGCCAGGCGGGTACCGAGGGCCCGGGCCATCGCGCGGCCCTCCTCGGTCAGCGGGATGTCGGTTCGGCCGGTGTGACGGCCGGTGGCCGACCACTCGGTCTCGCCGTGGCGGACCAGCACGATTCGGGCGGGCATGGAGGCTCCTCGCAGCGGGGCGGCGGCAACGGTCGGTCTCACCATTGAGCACCGGGCTCCATGATCCCTCACCCGTGCGCCGCCCACGATCCCGGGCCGTCCACGATCCCGGGCCGGGTGTCACCCGGGGCGGCTGCCACCCCGGACACCACCTCGCCGGCCGGCCGTCAGCGACCCGCCTGCGCTCACCCGCACCCAGCTGCACCCACCAGCACCCACCCGCGTGCCGCGAGCGCACCACCACTGCCGTCCCGATACCGCCCGGAATCGTCACGCATGGCCGCGGATGGACGCCGATGGCCACGGATGGCCCGGGCCGGACCGGATTGTCGGACCCTGATGCGACACTGGGCCGCACCATGAACGTCTCGACGAACGTCCCGCCCAGCGGGCACTCTGAGCCGCTCGCCCAGCGGCTCGCCGAGCTGCGCGGTCCGGCGCCGCAGCGCAGCCTGACCGCCCGTGCCCTCGCCGCGCTCGCCGCCAATCCGGGCTGTCAGCGCCGCGCGGTGCTCGACGCCGCCGGGGTCGACAAGTCGGCCCTGGCCGCCCGGCTCGGTCGCCCCGCACCGTTCGGGCAGTCGCCGTTCGCCATCGCGCGCGGCGTGATCTTCGAGTCCCGGTTGAAGGAGGACGGCTACGCGGCCCTCCTGGAGCCGCTCCGCCGCCATCTCGGTCTCCCGGTGGAGGGCGGCGCCCCGCTCACCGTGCCCGACCTGCTGCGCCGCTCCGGCCCGGCGGTCCGGGCCGAGCGTACGGCGGCCGCGCTGGCCGAGGCGGCCGCCGACCCGGAGGCCTGGACGCTGCTGGACCACCCGCTGCTCCGGCTCGACGTGGCCGGCAGCACCGCCTACCTGGAGCCGGACGCCGTCGTGGTGCACGGCGGGCGGTGCACCGTGGTCGAGATCAAGTCGTTCCCGGTGCTCGACGGCAGCGCGGACCCGGCCAAGGTCGGTGCCGCCGCCCGTCAGGCCGCCGTCTACGTGCTGGCGCTCCAGGAGACGGCCGCCGCGCTGGCCGGCCGCCCGGTGGACGCGGACCCGTACGCCGAGCAGCGGCTGCCCGGCAGTCCGTGGCTGAGCGTGCTGCTGGTCTGTCCGAAGGACTTCAGCAACCGGCCGACCGCCGTCCCGGTGGACATCCGCCGCGAGCTGGCCACCACCCGCCGCCAGCTGAGCCGGATGACCGGCATCGGCCGGCTGCTGGACGCGCTGCCGCCGGGCGTCGGCTTCGACCTCGCACCCGGCGAGGACGGCGTGCCCGCCCGTTCCGGCGAGGAGCTGGCCACGTCGGTCGAGGCGGTGCCCGCCGCGTACAGCCCGGACTGCCTCTCCGCCTGCGAGCTGGGCTTCCACTGCCGCTCCGAGGCGCGCTGCGGGGACCGGGTCGAGCAGCTGGGCCGGGGGGTTCGCGGTGAACTGGGCACCATCCGGACGGTGACCGCGGCACTGGCCGCCGCCGAGGGCACGGCCGGCGCCGGCCGCGGCACCGGTCACGGCAGCGACCACGGCACCGGAGCCGACGAAGCCGACGCGAACGACGCCGAAGCCGACGAGGCCGCGGCCCGGCTGGCCTACGCCGCCGCGCTCCGTGCCGAGGCCCTGGGGCGCACCACCGCCCCGGCGACGCCGGCCGCGCCGACCGGGCCGGCGGCACCTCCCGGTGCGGCCATGGCCCTCACCCCGGCCGCACCCGGAGGTGCCGGATGAGCCTGCTCGGCACCCTCGCCCGGCTGGAGGCCGTCCGCAGCGGCCGGGCCGAGCCCCTGGCCACCGTCCGCCACCGGCACCTCTCCGAACGTCCGATGGTGCTCGTCCCGCTGACCGCCGCGGGCGAGGCGGGCGCGCCGCTGGCCGTGATGCTCGGCACCGACCCGTCCGCGCCCCGGCTGCACTTCGTCCCGCAGCCGCTCAACCGCACGCTGCGCTTCGACTACCTGGCCGAGGTGGCCGCGGACCTGCTGCCCTACCTGGAGTCCTTCGCCGCCGGGGTGGAGCAGATCGAGGGTTCCGAGAAGGACCCGGAGACCGGCGAGAAGACGCAGGTCTTCCGCGAGCTGTGCACCGACGCGCCGCAGCTGATCGTGCCGAACAGCGCGGGCGTGCACCACCTGTCCCTGATCGGCCGCTCGACCCGGTTCCGCCGCACGATCGAGGACGACGAGCCGGGCCCGTACCCGGCGCCGGCGCGGGTACCGCTGCTCGGCCGCTGGCTGACCCACCTCACCGATCGGGCCCAGGTACCCGGCTCCAGCCTGCTGCTGCCGATGACCGGTCTGCTCGCCCGGCACTGGGCGACCGGACAGAGCCACCTGGAGGACCAGCACCTGGCCGCCCGGCTGGCCTGGCACGCGCCGCCGCCCGGCCTGTCCGGCGCCGAGGCCGCCGAGCTGGCCGAGTCCGCCCGGGACGACCACGGCCGGCTGCTCCACCCGCCGGCCGGTCCGGCCACCGACCCGCGCTTCGACGAGCTGGTGCTGGGCCCGGCGATCGCCCGCTACGACACCGCCGCCGCAACCCTGCTGCACGATGCCGGAGGGCGGAGCGCCGCGGCCGCCGAGCAGGCCAGGGCCTCCGTCCGCACCGCGGTCGAGCAGCTGCGCACGGTGCTGGAGCAGGTGCTGCTGCCCACCTGGCACGACGTCTGGACCGGCCTGGACCTGCTCCGCACGCTGCCACCCGCCGGGCACCTGGAGGAGCGGTGGACGGGTGACCGCTGGTCCTACACCGGCCACCGGGACCGGCTGGCGGCCGGCGAGCCGCCGCAGCCCCGGCAGGACGACGCCGTGACGGCGGCCCGGAAGCTGGCGCAGCGCGAGCGCGAGCAGGCCCGGCTGGACGTCCAGGAGGCGCTGGACGACCCGCTGGCGATGGCCGAGCACCGGCTGGCCGGCGAGGCGTTCTCGGGCGTGGTGACGGAGGTGGTGCCGGACTACGACACGTCGGGCCGCTCGCCGAAGCCGCGCCCGCTGGTGACGGTCCGCACCACCGACCGGCCGCACGCCGACCTCGGCCGGGAGGCGCACCGCGTCCACGGGCCGAGCGCGCAGAAGGCGGTGATCGCGGCCGTCGACGAGGCCGAGGGCACCGTCACACTGCGGGTGCTCTCCGGGATGGGCCGCAAGAAGGAGCCCGAGCCGGGGAGCCTGCCCGAGCCGGGCGAGCGGATCACCTTCACGCTCTTCGAGCTGACGGTCCGCCAGTCCGCGCCGTTGCCCGAGCCGGACGACACCCCGTGGACGCACGGCGGCCCGCCCGGCACCGCCGCGCCCGCCGTCGTGCCGCCCACCGCGCCCGCGGCCGGTCCGGCCGTGGCCACGGCGGCCGCCGGCGCGTCCGCAGTCTTCGAAGAGTGGGAGTGATCCGGCAGATGAGCAGCGAGCAGGCCCCCGGCGCGGCGGCCGACGCGGCGGTGGCCCGGATCCTGGAGGCCACCGTCCGCCCGGCCGTCGGCGCCCCGCGCGGCGTGGTGGTGGACTCCCCGCCCGGCGCCGGCAAGTCGACCCTGGTGGTGCGTGCCGCCCGGGAGCTGGTCGGGGCCGGCGAGCGGCTGATGATCGTGGCCCAGACCAACGGCCAGGTGGACGACCTGGTGGGCCGACTGGCCGAGAAGGCACCGGATCTGACGATCGGACGCCTGCACGCGGCCGACTCCCGCCCCGGGCCCGAGGTGCTGCGTCACGCCAATGTGACGCCCTCGGACAAGGTGGCCGACCTCGCCGAGCTCGACGTGGTGATCTCGACCGCGGCGAAGTGGCAGTGGGTGAGGGCCGAGGCGCCGTGGCGGCACGCGATCGTCGACGAGGCGTACCAGATGCGCTCGGACGCGCTGCTCGCGGTGGCCCGGCTGTTCGAGCGGGCCCTGTTCGTCGGGGATCCGGGCCAGCTGGACCCGTTCACGGTGGTCGGCACCGAGCAGTGGTCGGGCCTGTCGTACGACCCGTCGAGCAGTGCGGTCGTGACGTTGCTGGCGCACAACCCGCAGATCGAGCCGCACCGGCTGCCGGTCTCCTGGCGGCTGCCGGCCAGTGCGGCACCGCTGATCTCCGGCGCGTTCTACCCGTACACGCCGTTCCGCTCCGGCACCGGGCCGCAGGAGCGGCGGCTCACCGCCGCGGTGCGGCCGGACGGCACGGCCCTGGACGCCGCGATCGACCGGGCGGCCGAGCACGGCTGGGCGCTGCTGGAGCTGCCCGCCCGCCACACCGTCCGGACCGATCCGCAGGCCGTGGCCGCGGTGGCCGCCACCGTCCGGCGGCTGCTGGAGCGCGGGCTGACGGCGCACTCCGAGCAGGGGTCCGCGCCGCTCACGCCGAGCCGGATCGCGGTCGGAACGGCGCACCGGGACCAGGCGGCGGCGGTCCGGGCGGCGCTGGTCAAGGCCGGGGTCCCGGTCGATCCGACCGCAGGGCCGGCCGTGACGGTGGACACCGCCAACCGGCTGCAGGGGCGCGAGTACGACGTCACGGTGGTGCTGCACCCGCTCTCCGGGCGGCCGGACGCGACCGCCTTCCACCTGGAGACCGGCCGGCTCTGCGTGCTCGCCTCCCGGCACCGGCACGCCTGCATCGTGGTGGCCCGGGCCGGGATCGCCGAGCTGCTGGACGAGCATCCGTCCACCGAACCGGTGCAGTTGGGCGTCTCGGTCAAGTTCCCCGACGGCTGGGAGGCCAATCACCAGGTGCTGCACCACCTCGCCGGGCACCGCGTCCGGCTGTGAGGCGGCCGGCGCGGCCACGCCTGCGGACCAGTGCCGGCACATCCGGCGCGGGCGCGCGGCCCGAAGCACAGGGCCGAAGCGCACAGCGCTGAGCACAGGGCCAGAGCGCAGGGCTCAAGCAGACGGCCCAAAGCTCAGGGCCGAAGCGCACAGCACTGAGCACAGGACCGAAACAGAGGCCGGTGGCCGGCGGCGGGCGGTACCGGACGGCGCTGGAGTCACTCCCCCGGCGCGCGGGGAGGGAATAGCGCTCGGACTCGCACCGTTCCGTTACCCGCCATCGTCGCGAGACAATGGACGACGGCCACGACCGGGCGGCGCCGTTCCCGGAGGCCGTCGTCCGCCCCCACCGAGCACCCGGAGGTGTCCGTCCATGCCCGACTCCCACGCCCAGGCTTCCGACCCGAGCGGTTCGACCGCGCCGGCCGGTCCGGGCGCCGGCGCCGGTGAAGCGCCCGCCCCCCGGCGACGCCCCGTGCAGCTGCTGTTCGAGCCGCAGGCCGCCGAGCCGGAGTCGGAGCGCTTCTTCGACCTGGAGTCGATCGACGACCCGGCGGAGCTGCTGCGCCGCTCCACCGAGCTGGCGCTGGCGTTCCGCGCGGCCGCCGACCGGGCCACCGACTTCCAGGCGGTCGCCGCCGCGCAGCTGGCGGACACCCGCCGCTTCGACAGGCTCTCGGACGCCGAGATCGCGGAGCGGGCGGACTGGACCCCGGACTACGCGGCCAAGATGATCGAGTACGGCCGCGGCCTTCTCCAGCCCCGCCGCCACGACGGCTGACGCCCACCCCGCCGTCACGACGGCTGACGCCCACCCGGCCCCCGGCCGCCAACCTCGCCACCGGCCACGTTTCCCGGCCGCCGACCTCGCCACCGGCCGCGGTTCCCGGGCCGGCAACCTCGCCAGTGGCATATGCGCCGGGGAAGGGTACGCCGCTCCCCGCCGCGCTGTCCGGCAAACCGCCCTTTCCCTCACGATCACGCTCCGGACGCTCCACGCTGCTCTCTGTGGACATCTGGACGTATCAGTCGGTGGAGTACGTCACCGTGGCCGGGGAGGCCTGGCTGGCCTCCGCCAGTGAGTACCCGCGCAGCATGCGCGCCCTCTGGGAGTCACGCCCGTGGGCGCCCTCGGTGCTGCCCTGCGGGCGCGCCTTCGACGTGATCAGCATGCCGTCGCTGTTCGGCCGCCGGGTGCTGGACGAGCTGTGGGCCTCCGGGCCGGGCTGCGGACCGGTCGCCGCCTACCGCGGGCGCACGCTGCTCTTCGTCCAGCCCGGCACGGCGCCCCGCCTGCGCCGGCTGCTGGCCTGGGAGGAGTGGGCCCGGGACGTGCCGCCGCTGCTCTGCCACGGCCGCGGCGACGCGGTGACGGTCCCGCCGGTGCAGCGGATGGTGAACAGTCCGGACTCGCCCGGGCTGGGCGCCGGGCGGTGGATCGTCGCGCCGGAGAGCCGGGAGCCGTGGCTGCCGGGCGCATCGGTGGTGCTCTGGGCCTGCGTCCGGGCGACCCGTGAGCCGGTCGGCCGGGCCGAGCCGGTGGCCCTGCCGACGGCCTGAGCGACCGGGGGCGCCGGGCCGCCCCGGGCCGCGGATATTCGATTTTGGCCGGGCCGCGCCCCGCTGCTAAAGTCTTCTCTGTCAGCAGGCGCCGCTAGCTCAGTTGGTTAGAGCAGCTGACTCTTAATCAGCGGGTCCGGGGTTCGAGTCCCTGGCGGCGCACAGACAGCCGGAAGGCCCTTCGCGAAAGCGAGGGGCCTTCCGGCGTTTCCGCGTGCTCGGACCGGACAGCGGCGGCCGGCCGGGGAAGGCCCCGGCCGGCCGTCGTCCGCCTCAGCGGCCGCGCAGCGCGCGGTAGCGGGCGACCAGCTCCGCGGTGGAGCTGTCCAGCGCGTCGGTGCCCTCGCCGGTCAGCAGCACCGGCTCGATCCGCTTGGCGAGCACCTTGCCGAGCTCGACGCCCCACTGGTCGAAGGAGTCGATGTTCCAGATGGCGCCCTGGACGAACACCTTGTGCTCGTAGAGCGCGACCAGCTGGCCGAGCACCGACGGGGTCAGCCGGCCGGCCAGGATGGTGGTGGTCGGGTGGTTGCCCTTGAAGGTCTTGTGCGGGACCAGCTCGGCCGGCACGCCCTCCGCCGCCACCTCCTCCGGGGTCTTGCCGAAGGCCAGCGCCTGGGTCTGGGCGAAGAAGTTGGCGAGCAGCAGGTCGTGCTGGGCCACCAGGCCGGGCAGCAGGTCGGCGACCGGCTCGGCGAAGCCGATGAAGTCGGCCGGGATGACCTTCGTCCCCTGGTGCAGCAGCTGGTAGTAGGCGTGCTGGCCGTTGGTGCCGGGGGTGCCCCAGACCACCGGGCCGGTCTGCCAGCCGACCGGGTTGCCGTCGCGGTCCACCGACTTGCCGTTGGACTCCATGTCCAGCTGCTGGAGGTAGGCGGTGAACTTCGACAGGTAGTGCGAGTAGGGCAGCACGGCGTGTGCCTGGGCGTCGAAGAAGGCGCCGTACCAGACCCCGAGCAGGCCGAGCAGCAGCGGGACGTTCTCCTCCGGGGGCGCGGTGCGGAAGTGCTCGTCGACCAGGTGGAATCCGTCCAGCATCTCGCGGAAGGCGTCCGGGCCGATGGCGATCATCAGCGAGAGGCCGATCGCCGAGTCGTAGGAGTAGCGGCCGCCCACCCAGTCCCAGAACTCGAACATGTTGGCGGTGTCGATGCCGAAGTCGGCGACGCCCTCGGCGTTGGTGGAGAGCGCGACGAAGTGCTTGGCCACCGCCGCGCCGCCGGCGCCGAGGCCGGCCAGCAGCCAGTCGCGGGCGGAGACCGCGTTGGTGATCGTCTCGATCGTGGTGAAGGTCTTGGACGCGACGATGAACAGCGTCTCGGCCGGGTCCAGGTCGCGGACGGCCTCGTGCAGGTCGGCGCCGTCGACGTTGGAGACGAAGCGGACGTCGAGGTCGCGCTGCGTGTAGGAGCGGAGCACCTCGTAGGCCATGGCGGGGCCGAGGTCGGAGCCGCCGATGCCGATGTTGACGACCGCCCGGATCCGCTTGCCGGTGTGGCCGCGCCACTGCCCGCCGCGGACCTGCTCCGCGAAGGCCGCCATCTTGTCGAGCACGGCGTGCACGGCGGGCACCACGTTCTCGCCGTCGACCTCGATGACGGCGCCGCGCGGGGCGCGCAGCGCGGTGTGCAGGACGGCGCGGTGCTCGGTGGTGTTGATCTTCTCGCCGCGGAACATGGCGTCCCGCAGCCCGGCGACGCCGGTGGCCTCGGCGAGCTCGCGCAGCAGGGTCAGCGTCTCGTCCGTGACCAGCTGCTTGGCGTAGTCCACGTGCAGGTCGCCGACCTGGAGGGTGTAGCGGCGGCCGCGCTCCGGGTCGGCGGCGAACAGCTCGCGCAGGTGCGTCTCGCCCAGCTCCGCGCGGTGCTTGCCGAGGGCGGCCCACTGCGGGGTGCGGTCCAGCGGGGTACGGGCGTCGGCACGGGTCTCCGACATCGGTGGCTCCTCGATTCATCTGGGTGCAGATACCGGCAGGGCCAGGCGGGAGGGTTTCGCGAGGTCGTGCGGGTACTGGTGGTGCGCCGACTCCGTTGACGGCCTGCCCGGGACCAGCCTATGCAACGCCGGGACCACCCGCGCACATTCCGTTCGCCGACGCTCCACCGGCGCCCGCCGAGGTCACCGCCCGGGTCACCGGCCCGTGTCACTGCCGCGCGCCCGGCCGACGCGGTCCCGCCACCGGGGCGCCGCCGACGCGTCACCGTCCCGACGCCGCGACGGAACCTCCGGACGCCGCGTCACTTCCGTTCGGAGCGCAGGTCGAGCCCGCGCAGCACCTGGTCGACCAGCTCGGGGTCGGCGCCGAGTTCGCTGCGGGCGGCCACCATCTCGCGCCGGGAGGCGGCGATCATCTCCTGCTCGACGGCGTACGCGGCGCGCCACTGGCTGAGCCGCTGCTTCGCCTCGGCGGCGTCCTCCTCGGCGTACTTCTCCGGGCAGAGCCGGGCCAGCCGGTCGTGCTGACGGTCCCGCAGCCGGTCGGCGACCTCGGCGGGCAGCCTGTCCTGCTCCTCCAGTTCGCCGAGCCGCGTGAGCCCGGCCTTGGCGGCCCGCCACCAGAGCTGGCGCACCGCCTGTTCGTGCCGGTCGTGGTCGATGTCCAGGTGCAGCCGCTTGGCCAGCCAGGGCAGGGTGAGGCCCTGCACCAGCAGGGTGAACAGGACGACGCTGAAGGCGATGAAGACCAGCCGGCCGCGTTCGGGGAAGGCCGCGCCGGAGTCGACGGTGAGCGGGACGGCCAGGGCCAGGGCGACGGTCGCCACCCCGCGCATCCCGGACCACCAGAGCACCACGCTCTCCTGCCAGCTGATCGGGATGTCCTCCTCGGCCCCGCCGCGCAGCTTCTTGGTGAGCCAGCCGGCGGGCAGCAGCCAGAGCAGCCGGACCACCACGACGACGGCGATCACCACGGCCGCGTCGCCGAGCATGCCGGTCCACCCGTTGCCGGCCTCCTTGAGGACGGTGGCCAGCTCCAGGCCGATCAGGCCGAAGGCGACGCCGGTGATCAGGATCTCGACGATCTCCCAGAAGGCGTTGCCGACCAGCCGGTAGGAGACGGCGTCGGCGTCGGCGGCCCGCTCGGCGAGGTAGAGCCCGCAGACCACGACGGCGAGCACCCCGGAGCCGTGGATCTCCTCGGCCAGGCTGTACGCGGCGAACGGCACCAGCAGGTTGAGCGCGACCTGCTGGGTCGGGTCCTCCAGGAGGGCGGCGAGCTTGGCGTTGGCCCAGCCGAGCGCGACGCCGATGACCACGGCGAGGACCGCCGAGAGCACGAAGCGGAGCACCGCGTGGCCGGCCGAGAAGTCGCCGCCGACGACCGCGTCGATGGCCAGCGAGTAGATGACGATCGCGGTGACGTCGTTGAACAGGCCCTCGCTCTCCAGGACCGCCACCAGCCGGCGTGGCAGGCCGACGCTGCCGGCCACCGCGACGGCGGCGACCGGGTCGGGCGGGGAGACCAGCGCGCCGACGGCGATGGCGGCCGCGACCGGGAGTGCGGGCAGCAGCGAGTGCACGGCGCCGGCCACCGCCGCCGTGGTGACCACGACGAGGGCGACGGCGAGCAGCAGGATGGAGCGGATGTTGGCCCGGAAGTAGCGGACCGAGGAGCGCCGGGCGACGGCGAAGATCAGCGGCGGCAGGACGAGCGGGAGGATCAGCTCGGGGTCGAGGGAGATGTCCGGGATCTGCGGCACGATCGCCATGACGATGCCGAGCAGGGTCATCAGCACGGGTTGGGGCACGCCGGTCCAGCGCGCGAGCGGCATGGTCACCACGGAGGCGAGCAGCACCAGGAAGAGCAGGGGCAGCTGGCCCACGGGGGTTCCTCTCGGCGACGGACGAGCGGGGCGGCCCGGACCACGCGGCGCGGGCCGCCGTTCAGGATAAATCTGACAATGCACCCAACTGCCGCAACACGCCGGACGGGCTTGACCTCAAGCGCACTTCAAGTCTGATCATCGGAGGAACGCGCATCCGAGGACCGACCATGCGTCCGAGAATCGACTGCGCGTCCGAGGACCGACAGAGAGGCAGGCTCCGCATGAAGGCAGTCACCGTTCCCCGGTTCGGCGGCCCCGAAGTGCTGCGGGTGGCCGAGGTGCCCACCCCCAGCGCCGGGCCGGGCGAGGTACGGGTCCGGGTGTACGCGGCCGGGGTGCAGCCCGTCGACCTCGCCGTCCGGGAGGGCTGGTCGCCCCCGGGGACGCGGACCGAGCCGCCGGTGGTGCCGGGCAACGAGTTCGCCGGGGTGGTCGACCAGCTCGGTGCGGGCAGCTACGGCTGGGAGGTCGGCGACGAGGTGCTGGGCTTCCGCCTGCTGCGGAGCCACGCCGAGTTCGTCACCGTGGACACCTCCCAGCTGGTCGCCAAGCCGGCCGCGATGCCCTGGGAGCAGGCGGGTTCGCTCTCCGCCTCCGGGCAGACCGCGCACGTCGGGCTCACCGAGCTGAAGGTCGGCCCGGGCGAGACGGTGCTCGTGCACGGCGCCTCCGGCGGAGTCGGGACGGTGGCCGTCCAGCTGGCCCGTGCCTGGGGCGCCACCGTGATCGGCACGGCGAGCGAGCGCAACCACGACTACCTGCGCGAGCTGGGCGCGATCCCGGTCAGCTACGGCGAGGGACTGGTCGAGCGGGTGCGGGCGGTGGCGCCGCAGGGTGTGGACGCCGCCTTCGACGCGGCCGGGCGCGGCGCGCTGGAGGCCTCCGTCGAGCTGGTCGCCGACAGGGACCGGATCGGCACCATCGTCGACCACGCCACCGCCGAGCGGCTCGGGCTCCGCTCGCTGCGGGCGCAGCGGACGGCCGCCCGGCTGGCCGAGCTGGTCGAGCTCTGGGAGGCGGGCGGGCTGCGGCTGGAGATCGCCGACGCCTTCCCCCTGGGGCGGGCCGCCGACGCGCACCGGCTGGTCGGCACCGGGCACGTCCGGGGGAAGGTCGTCCTCACCCCGTGAGGACCCGGCGGGCGGTCGGGCGGGCCGGCCCGATTGGAAGTTTCGGCCGCTGACCAGGTAATGTTCTCCACGTCAGCAGGCGCCGCTAGCTCAGTTGGTTAGAGCAGCTGACTCTTAATCAGCGGGTCCGGGGTTCGAGTCCCTGGCGGCGCACAGACAGCCGGAAGGCCCCTTGCGAGAGCGAGGGGCCTTCCGGCGTTTCGGCGTCCACCCGCCCGGCCGACCAACCGCCCGACCAACCGGCCGACCAGCCGGCCCGACGGCCGACCACCCGCCAGGCCGTCCAGCCGCCTGTCCACCCGGCCGGCCCCGGCCGCCCGCTCAGTGCGGGATGGCGGCGATCAGATCGGACGCCCCCTGCCGCTTGAGCGCCAGGGCCGTCGCGGTGCCGAGGTCCTCGGGGGTGAGCGAGCCGGCCCACTCGTGGGCGTCCAGCACCTGCTTGCCGTCCGGGGAGAAGACCCGCCCGCGCAGCGAGAGGCGGCCGTCCGGCTCGGCCTTGGCGTAGCCGGCGATCGGCGAGTTGCAGTGGCCCTGGAGGACGTGCAGGAACATCCGCTCGGCGCTCGCCTCGCGCCACGTCAGGTGGTCGCCGAGGCCGGTCACCGCCTCGATGGTCGCGGTGTCCTCCTCGCGGCACTGCAGGGCGAGGATGCCGGCGCCGATCGGCGGGCACATCGACTCCGGCGGCAGGATCTCGCTGATCCGGGCCTCCTCGCCGATCCGCTCCAGCCCGGAGACCGCGAGCAGCAGCGCGTCGGCCTCGCCGGCCGCCAGCTTGGCGAGGCGGCTGTTGGCGTTGCCGCGCATCGGCACGCAGACCAGGTGCGGGTGGGAGGCGGCGAGCTGGGCCCGGCGCCGGACCGAGGAGGTGCCGATCCGCGCCCCGGGCGGCAGCTCGTCGAGGGTGCGGCCGCCGGGGTGGACGACGGCGTCGCGGATGTCGTCGCGGCGCAGGTAGGCGGCGAAGACGGTGCCGGCCGGCAGCGGACGGTCGGCCGGCACGTCCTTGAGGCAGTGCACGGCGAGGTCCGCCTCGCCGGCGAGCAGGGCCTCGTCCACCTCCTTGGTGAAGGCACCCTTGCCGCCGAGCCGCGCGAGGTCCCCCATCCAGCGGTCCCCGGAGGTGGTCACCGGGACCACCTCCGTCCGCACCCGCGGGTGCAGGGCGGCGAGCTCGGCCCGGACCCGCTCGACCTGGGCGAGCGCCATCGGCGAGGAACGGGAGACGATACGGATCAACTCTGCGGTGGGCATGCGCCGATGATAGGCCGTCACTTCCGTGTCGGGCGCCGCGACTCAGGGCCGCATGGCCGGGAAACCGTGGACGCGGGAGGCGGCCACCACGACCAGCACCGGCACGAGCAGGGCGAACGCGCTCCACGGGAGGGAGCCGGCGCCGTAGCGGTCCAGCAGGATCCCGCCGACCACGCCGCCGGCGGCCATCGCGGCGTTCCAGAGCGTGACCAGCATCGCCTGCGCCGCGTCCGCCTGCTCGCCGCCGGCGTTGCCCGCCGCGGTCTGCAGGAGGGTCGGGGCGCCGCCCCAGCCGAGGCCCCAGAGAGCCGCGGCCGCGAACACCATGGCCGGGCTGTCCGACAGGACGGCCAGCGCCGCGGCCGCCAGGGCGACCAGCAGGGCGGCGGCGATGGTCAGCGCGCGCAGCCTCCGGTGGATCTGCGCCCCGGTGATCCAGATGCTCAGCAGGGACGCGCCGCCGAAGACCAGCAGGACGAGGTCGGTCGAGCCGCCCATGCCGAGCCGGTCCAGGAACGGCGCGACGTACGCGTACAGGACGGTGTGGGCCAGCACGAAGACCAGGGTGACGAAGAGGACCGGCACCACGCCGGGGACGGCCAGCGCCCGCAGCACCGGCGCACGGCTCGCCGCCCGCTGCCCGGGGTGGTCGGCGACGGTGGCGGCGATCCAGCCGATCACGGTCACGGCGAGGGCCGTCATCAGCAGGAAGGCCACCCACCAGCCGAGCACCCGCCCCAGGAAGGTCCCGGCGGGTACGCCCAGGGAGAGCGCGACCGGGATGCCCGTCATCACGATCGCGATCGCCCGGCCCTGGAGGTGCTCGGGCGCCAGCCGCCGCGCGTACCCGGCGAGCAGCGCCCAGGCCAGGCCGGCCGCCACGCCGGCGACGAACCGGGCGGCCATGGTCAGCGGGTAGGTGCCGGAGAGGGCGGTGACGGTGTTGGCGGCGGCGAACCCGGCCATCGCGGTGAGCAGCAGCCGCCTGCGCCGCCAGCCGGCGGTGGCCGAGGCGAGCGGGATGGCGGTGAGGGCCGTCCCGATCGCGTAGATGGTGACCGACTGGCCCATGGCGGACTCGCTGACGCCCAGGCCGGCGCTCATTGCGGGAAGGACGCCGGCCGGCAGGGTCTCGGTGAGGGCGGTGACGAAGACGGCGGTGGCCAGTGCCAGCAGGGCGGGCACGGGAAGTTTCCGCTGTTCCACGGCTGTTGGACGTTCGATGGTCGACATGACGGCTATGCTCGAACCCTCACACTGATGTGAAGGTCAAGCCCGGTCACGAGGTGGATTCGGATGCGCATCGGAGAACTGTCGGAGCGGACCAACACGTCCCGGAGACTGCTGCGCTACTACGAGGAGCAGGGCCTCATCCTCGCCGAGCGCTGCGCCAACGGCTACCGCTCCTACGACGGTTCCTCCGTCGACCGGGTGCTGCAGATCAGGGGCCTGCTCGACGCCGGGCTGCCGACCAGGATCATCAAGCAGATCCTGCCCTGCCTGAACAAGCCCAGGGTCATCCACTTCCCGGACGCCACCCCGGAGATGATCGCCACCCTGGAGGGCGAGCTCACGGGCATGACCCGGCGGATCGAGTTCCTGACCCGCAACCGGGACGCCATCGCCGAGTACCTGGAGGTGGTCCGGGTCGGGCCGTGAGGGCCCCGGGCACCGGACGGCGGACACCGGCGGATGCCGGACGGCGGGGAGGGCCGTCCGGCGTCCGCCGGAGGCCGGTCAGCGGCGGAAGTAGCCGTCGAAGTTCTTCGAGAACTCCCGTCCGCCGAACTGGTCCCAGTTGATGGACCAGGTCATCAGGCCCCGCAGGTTCGGCTGGGCGCCGGCCCTGGGGACGTAGGTGCCGCAGTCGGCGAGCCTGGTGAGGCAGTCGAGGGCCTTGTTCACCTCGGCGGGGGCGACGTAGCCGTTGCCCGCGTTGGTGGTGGCCGGCATGCCGATGGCGAGCTTGTTCGCCGGCAGCGCCGGGAACACGTTGGCGGTGTTGCCCGCCACCGGGAAGCCCTTGAGGAGCATGTCGGTCATCGCGACGTGGAAGTCGGCGCCGCCCATCGAGTGGTACTGGCCGTCCAGGCCCATGACGGAGCCCGAGTTGTAGTCCTGGACGTGCAGCAGGGTGAGGTCGTCGCGCAGGGCGTGGATCACCGGCAGGTAGGCGCCGGCGCGCGGGTCCTGGCCGCCCCAGGGGCCGGAGCCGTAGTACTGGTAGCCGAGCTGGACGAAGAAGGTCTCCGGCGCCATGGTGAGGACGAAGTTCGGGCCGTACCTGGCCTTCAGCGTCTTCAGGGCGGAGATCAGGTTGACGACGACCGGGCTGGTCGGGTTCTTGAAGTCGGTGTCGCCGGCCTGCAGGGACAGCGAGTGGCCCTCGAAGTCGATGTCGAGGCCGTCCAGGCCCCACTTGTCGATGATCGCGGAGACCGAGCCGACGAAGGTGTCGCGGGCGGCGGCGGTGGTGAGCTGGACCTGGCCGTTCTGGCCGCCGATCGAGATCAGCACCTTCTTGCCCTTGGCCCGCTTGGCGGCGATGGCGGCCTTGAAGTCGGCGTCGGACTCGGCGGTCGGGCACTCGGTGGCCGGGCAGCGGTTGAACCGGATGTCACCGGAGGTGACGGAGGTCGGCTCGCCGAAGGAGAGGTTGATGAAGTCCCAGGAGTCCGGGACGTCGGCCATCCTGGTGTAGCCGGCGCCGTTGGCGAAGCTGGCGTGCAGGTAGCCGACCAGGGAGTGGCTGCTGGTGGGCGGCGCGGTCGGCGAGGCAGTGTCGGTCGGGGTCGCGGTGGCGGTCGGCGTCGGCGTCGCGGTCGGGGAAGCCGTCGCGGTGGGCGAGGCGGTGGGCGTGGGCGAGGCGGTGGGCGTGGGCGAGGCGGTGGGCGAGGGCGCGCCCGGGCCGTCCAGCGAGAGGTCGTCGGCGTAGTAGGTGCCCTGCCCGTACCAGCCGTGTGTGTACACGGTGGCGCTGGTCTGGGTGGCGCCGGTGGTGAAGCTGACGCTGAGCTTCTGGTACGCGCCGCCGGTGCCGGGCGTCCAGGTGCTGGTGCCGCCGTTCACACCGACGTAGACGTACGAGCCCTTCACCCAGGCGCTGAAGGTGTACGTGGTGCTGGGGGCGACCGTGACCGTCTGGGTGCACTGGGCGGTGTCGCTCGCCGAGGCGGCCGCGGCGAGGGCGTAACCGCCGCCGTGGGCCTGGCCGGTGACGACGCTGCCGGTGCCGCCGGTGCAGCTCCACGGGCCCAGGGCGCCGCTCTCGAAGCCGCCGTTGGCCAGGAACTCCCCGGCCGAGGCGGTGGGCGCCAGGCCCAGGGCGAGGCCGGCCACGGTGGCGGCGGCGACGGCCGAGGCGGTGCCGGCGGCGAGCAGCGTGCGGGGGCGGCGGCGGGCGGGCGCGGCGGGTGCGGGTGCGGGTGTTCTGCGCATGCGGGGGACTCCTGCGGGGGCGCGGATCGTGGGGGACGTCCGAGGGCACGGTGAAGGTCGTGCCAGTGGGGGTTCGGCCCGACCGCGCACCCTAGTTGGACTAGACCACTGAAGTGGATCCGCCGGTGCGGTGTCAATGGTCCAGACCGGTACGGCCTTGCCCCGGGGCCGCCCCGGGGCGGTGTCCGGTTGCCGGGCGTGACACCCCGTCGAACCATGGAGAGGTGACGTCACCCGGCTACCTCCGCTACCCCCACCTGCGCGGGGGCCTGCTGGCGTTCACCGCCGAGGACGACGTCTGGGTGGCGCCGCTCACCCCGGACGGCACCGTCGGCCGCGCCTGGCGGGTCAGCTGCGACCGCACCCGGGTCAGCCACCCCCGCCTCTCCCCCGACGGCCGCACCCTCGGCTGGACCGGCTGGCAGGCCCTGACCCCCGAGGTCTGGACCGCCCCCGTGGCCGGCGGCGAGGCCGTCCGGATCAGCCACTGGGGCAGCCAGGACACCCGGCTGCGCGGCTGGCTGCCCGACGGCGAACTGCTCGCCGTCACGTCCTACCAAGAGCCGTTCGGCCACTACACCTGGGCACACGCCCTGCCGCCGGACGGCTCGCCCGGACGCCGGATGCCCTGGGGGCCGGTCGGCGACGCCCAGATGAGCCGGGCGCACACCGTCCTGCTCACCGGCACCGCTCCGCACGAACCCGCCGCCTGGAAGCGCTACCGGGGAGGCGCCGTCGGGCGGCTCTGGGTGGACGGCACACAGGTCCTGGAGGGCCACCGGGGGCACCTCGCCTCCCCGATGCCGGTCACCGCCGCCGAGGGCGACCGGGTCGCCTTCCTCTCCGACCACGAGGGCATCGGCAACGTCTACTCCTGCCGCCCCGACGGCACCGACCTGCGCCGGCACACCGACCACGCCTCCTACTACGCCCGCGAGGCCGCCACCGACGGGACCCGGATCGTCTACCAGCACGCCGGCGACCTCTGGCTGCTGGAGAGCCTGGACGCCCCCGCCCCGCACCGGCTGCGCGTCCCGCTCGGCGGCGCCCGGGCCGGCCGGCGGCCGTACCAGGTGAACGCCGCCTCGCACGTCAAGGACCTCGCCTGCGACCAGACCGGCCGCGCCGGGGTGATCACCGTGCGCGGCAGCCAGTACTGGCTCACCCACCGCGACGGCCCGGCCCGGGCGCTCGCCGACACCCCGGGCGTGCGCACCCGGCTGCCGGTGGTGCTCGGGCAGACCGGCGAGGCCGGCTGGATCACCGACACCGAGGGCGAGGACGCGGTCGAGATCGTTCCGCTGCCCGGGCACGAGCACGCCCCCGGCCACCACGGACACCGGCTGCTCGCCGCCGCCCGGCTCGGCCGCGTCCTGGAACTGACCGCCGCCCCCGACGGCGCCCACCTGGCCGCCGCCGCCTCCGACGGACGGCTGCTGCTGGTCGCCACCGCCGACGGGGCCGTCCGCGAACTGGCCTCCTCCGACCACGGCCCGGTCTCCGGTGCCCGCTTCTCCCCCGACTCCCGCTGGATCGCCTGGTCCCAGCCGGTGGCCGGCCGCTCACTGCGCCGGATCCGGCTCACCCGCACCGACGTGCCCTCGGCGATCACCGAGGTCACCGACGGCCGGTTCGAGGACGAGCAGCCCGTCTTCACCCGGGACGGCCGCTACCTGGCCTTCCTCTCCTGGCGCGGCTTCGACCCCGTCCACGACGTGCACACCGGCGACCTCTCCTTCCCGCTCGGCTGCCGCCCCTACCTCGTCCCGCTCGCCGCCGACACCCCGTCCCCGTTCGCCGCGCCCGCCGAGGACGGCGCCCCGCGCGGCGACGGCGGCGGCGACGGCACCGTCCACGTCGACCCGGAGGGCATCGGCGAGCGGCTGCTCCCGTTCCCCGTGATCGCCTCCAAGTACTCGGCCACCGACGCCGCCCGCGGCGGGCTGCTCTGGCTGCGCTGGCCGATCTCCGGCACCCTCGGGCAGACCTTCACCAACCCGGACGACACCTCCGGCCGCCCCTCCCTGGAGTACTTCGACCTGGCCCGGGGCAGCCGCTCCACGCTGGCCGACAGGCTGGACGGCTACGCCGTCTCCGGCGACGGCGGCTCGGTCGCGGTCTACTCGGCCGGCACCCTGCGGATCGTCCCGGTCACCGCCCCCTCCGCCGGCACCACCGTGGACCTGCGCCGGATCACCCACACCGTGCACCCGGCCGCCGAGTGGCGCCAGGCGTACGGCGAGGCGGCCCGGATCGTCCGGGACCAGTTCTGGGACGCCGGGATGTGCGGGCTGGACTGGCCCGCGCTGGTCGCCCAGTACCGGCCCCTGCTGGACCGGGTGGCCGGCCCGGACGACTTCGCCGACCTGCTGCGCGAGCTCCTCGGCGAGCTCGGCACCTCGCACGCGTACGTCACCCCCTCCCGGCGCGGCGAGGGGCCCTCGCTCGCGCAGCAGCCGCTCGGGCTGCTCGGCGCCAACGCCCACCGCGCGGCCGACGGGCGCTGGCTGGTCGACCGCGTCCTGCCCGGCGAGTCCTCCGACCCGCGGGCCCGCGCCCCGCTCGCCGTCCACGGCGTCCGCGACGGCGACGAGCTGCTCGCGGTGGCCGGGCGCCCGCTGGACCCGGTCCGCGGCCCGGGAGCGCTGCTGGCCGGCACCGGCGGCACCACGGTCGAGCTCACCCTGCGCAGCGGGCCCGACGGCCCGGTCCGCCGGATCACCGTCTCCCCGCTGACCGACGAGCGGCCGATCCGCTACCAGGACTGGGTGGCCAAACGCCGCAGCCTGGTCCGGGAGTTCAGCGACGGCCGGTGCGGCTACCTGCACATCCCGGACCTCGGCGGCTCCGGCTGGGCGCAGTTCAACCGGGACCTCCGCCGGGAGCTGGACAAACCCGCGCTGGTGCTCGACGTCCGCGGCAACGCCGGCGGCAACGTCTCCGAACTGGTGCTGGAGAAGCTCACCCGGCGGGTGCTGGCCTGGGACTTCAGCCGCGGACGGCAGCCGGTGCGCTGGCCTCGGGACGCACCTCGCGGGCCGGTGGTCGCCCTCGCCGACGAGGCGACCAGCTCGGACGGGGACGTCATCATCACCGCGATCAAGCTGCTCGGGCTGGGGCCGGTGGTGGGCAACCGGACCTGGGGCGGGGTGGTCGGCATGACCGGGCGGCACACGCTCGGCGACGGGACGCAGATCTCGGTGCCGAAGAACGCCTCCTGGTTCACCGGCGGGCTCGGCTGGTCGGTCGAGAACCACGGGGCGGAGCCGGACGTCCACGTGCTGCGCACCCCGCAGGACTGGGCCCGGGGGCGGCACGTCGAGCTGGTCACGGCGGTGCGGCTGGCGCTGGACCTGCTGGAGGACGCGCCGGCCGCCGTCCCGCCACCGGACGACACCCCGCGCCCGGACCTGCGGCGGCCGCCGCTGCCACCGCGGACGTGACGAGGGGCGCGCCCTCGGTGGGCGCGCCCCTCGTCACGTCAGCACGCGGCCGGTTCAGGGTCCGGGGATTCAGGGGCCGGCCTTCAGTCCCAGGGGTCGCCCTCGGCCGTCATGTCCTCCCGGGCCCGTTCCTCGGCCTCCCGGTCGCTGAGGCCGGCGGCCTCCTGCGCCTCGCGGGCCTTCTCGATCTCGGGCCCGAACGCGTCGGCGGCCTCGTCGTGGGCGAGGGCGGCCCGCTGGGCGGCGTCCGTCATCGCGGTGGTGTCCTGTTCGTGGCTCCCGCCGAGGGAGGACCTGGCCTCCCCGGCGTCGTCGTGCGCCCTGTGGCGGAACCTGTCGAAGATGCCCATGACTCCTCCTCCGGACGGATACCGGGCTGTCCCCACTCTCACACCGGGACGGGAGGAACGCATCCCCAGGCCACGGGCCCCGGGGTGGCGCCCCGGAGCCCGTGGCGGAGGGCTCAGCCGCTGATGCTGGCCGCGCCGGTCTCCAGGTGACCGGTGAACCGCTGGGACCAGGTGGTGTCGGCGTCCACCGTGACGGTGAAGTCGTACCAGCCGTTGTTGTACGCGACCGCGTTGAAGTAGTCGCTGACGCTGCCGCCGGCCGGCACCTGGTACGTCCAGGGGCCGTCGGTGCGGTAGTTGTTCGAGGCGATGGTGAAGGTCAGCGGGGTGGTGCCGGAGTTGGCGAGCTTGAACCAGACCGCCGGCTTGCCGGTGCCCGGCTCGACCGTGTACGAGGCGGTGACGGCCGCGTTCTTGCCCGCCTTGGTGGCGTCGCCCTTGAAACGGCGCAGGAAGCGGTTGGGGCCGACCACGGAAAGGTCGTACGGGCCGTTGCCGAAGTTGGTGCCGCAGTTGAAGAAGTCGCTCTGGTTTCCGCCCGGGTCGACGGTGTACTGCCAGGGGCCGCCGCTGCGGTAGGCGTTGGCGTAGGCCGCGAAGTGGACCGCCTTCTGCGCGGCCGTGCCCTCGTTGGCCATCGTCAGCCAGACCTTCATCACCCCGCCGGAGCCGAACTCCAGGTGGTCGAGGTTGGCGTTCGGCTGGTACGGCAGCGCGCGGGCCTGGCGGGTGCCGGACTCCTGGACGGGCAGCTTGTTGTCGACCGGGGCCGGGTTGGGCAGCGGGCCGCAGGTCGACATGCCGATCACCGCGTCGGTGTTGGGCAGCGCCGGCAGGCCGTAGACCGGGTTGGCGAAGTCGAAGAGGCCGGTGAGGTCGCCGCAGACCTTCCGGCGCCAGTCGCTGATGTTCGGGCAGGTGGCCGGCTTGCCGATGGCGGCCGTCCACTTCTCCAGGAAGCGCAGCACCGAGGTGTGGTCGAAGACCTCGGAGTTGACCCAGCCGCCGCGGGTCCACGGCGAGACGGCGATCATCGGGACGCGGAAGCCGAGGCCGATGTTGGTGCCGCTGTAGAACTCGCCCGGGGTGCCGGCCGGGGCGGCGGGCGGCGGGACGTGGTCGAAGAAGCCGTCGTTCTCGTCGTAGTTGAGGAAGAGGACGGTGGAGTTGAACACGTCCGGGTCGGCGGCGAGCGCGTCGATCACGTTGTGGACGAAGTGGGCGCCGTCGGCCGGGGTGGAGTACGGGTGCTCGGAGGAGCCCTGGTCGGGGACGATCCAGGAGACCTGCGGGAGGGTGCCGTTCAGCACGTCGGCCCTGATCGCGGCGACGATGTCGTCCGGCGTCTTCCCGGTCTTCTTGGGGACGGAGCCCATGCCCTTGACGGCGAGCGGGCTGCCGGCCGGGGCGGAGCTGAACTGGGTGAAGTAGGCGAGCGCGTTGTCGCCGTAGTTGTCGGCCGCGTTCTGGTAGACCCTCCAGCTCACGCCGGCGTTCTCCAGCGCCTCGGCGTAGGTCTGCCAGCGCAGGCCCTTCTCGTCGCCGCCGTCGTACGCCGGTCCGCCCGCGGCGCCGGCCGGGTCTATCTGGCCGGACCAGTGGTAGGTGCGGTTGGGGCCGGTGGCGCTGAGGATGGAACAGAAGTAGGCGTCGCAGATGGTCCAGTTCTCGGCGAGCGCGTAGTGGAACGGGATGTCCTGGCGGGTGAGGTAGCCGAGGGTGCGGACGTTGCCCTTGGCGGCGACCCAGGAGTCCATCTTGCCGCCGTTCCAGGCCCGGTGCTGGTCGGACCAGCCGTGCGCGAGGTCGCCGTTGCACTGCGCCAGGCGCTCGGGGTCGGCGCCGCCGGCCGGCTTGGTGGCGCTGAACTGCCACGGGTACTGCCGGGAGAGCAGGCCGTTGGGCTGGTTGAAGACGCTGTAGCCGCCCGCGATCTGGATCGCGCTGCGGTCGGCGAAGCCGCGTACGCCGCGCAGCATCCCGAAGTAGTGGTCGAAGCTGCGGTTCTCCTGCGTCAGGATGACGATGTGCTGCGCGTCCGCGATGGTGCCGGTCTGCGACAGCGCCGCCGACGGCGCGGCGGCGGGAGCACCCGGCGCCGCGCCCGCACCGGTGGTCCCGGCCACGGCCAGACCGGCCGCGGCCGCCCCGGACAGTGCGACGAACTTCCTACGACTCAGCTCGGCCATCAGCCCAGCCCGCCCCTTCACTGGCGATGTTGTGCAGACAAGTCGGGACCCCCGATCGCGCAGCATCCTCCACCCCGGCCGAACCTCCCCACCAGAGGGCCTCGTCAGGGTTGGCGGACTGTTCGCCCCGCCGTCACCGAGCGACGTACGGCTGAACGCCCGGGCTCAGTCCTTCACGGTGATGCCCAGAGCATGGGCGAACTGCGGTGCCAGTTCGAGGAGTTGGGTGGAGCTGATGACGGCCCCCTTCAGCCCCTGGTGGCCGTCGGGCAGGCCGAGGCGGACGGCGCCCCGCAGGTCGACCCTGCTGAGCCCGGCGCCGCGCAGGCGGACCTCCTCCAGGGTGCAGCCGGGGAAGGAGACGTCGGTCAGCTTGGCCTCGCCGAAGTCCACGTCGCGCAGCAGGCAGTCCTCGAAGACGACGTCGCGCAGCACGGCGGCCCGCAGGTTGACCGCCTCCAGCTTGCAGCCGCGGAAGACCGTGCGGCGCAGCGCCGAGCCGTGCACGGCGACACCGGCCAGCACACCGCCGGTGATCGCACTGTCCTGCCACTCGGACTCGCTGAGATCACAGCCCACCCAGCGGCCGGCCTGCGCCCAGACCTCGTTGAAGCGGGCCTGGCGGAGCCTGACCCCGCTCAGTGCGACGCCGGTGAACGCGCACTCCAGGAAGGTCGCGCCGCCGGCCGACTGGTCCGTGTACTCGCCACCGTCGAAGTGCACGGTGTCGTAGCGCTCGTCGCTGCGCAGCACCCCGGTGTGCGGGGTCAGCAGGTGGGCGTAGGGCAGGTCGGCCAGGCGGTCGGGGACGGAGAGCGGCATGGCGGGTGGCACCTCGCGATCGGTGGACGGGTCTTGCCCGCATGCTCGCACGCGCCACCGACAGGGCCCGGCCGCCCGGGCGGGCGGCCGGGCCGTTCCGGCTCCGGAGCGGTCGGTCAGCCGCGGGCCCAGAGGGAGTTGACCCGGCTGCGCTCGGCCGAGTTCGGGTACGGGTTGGTGCAGGAGGTGCCCGGGCCGCCACCGGACATCAGCTCGCTGCACGGGCCCGAGTAGTGGTCCGGCAGGCCGAGCACGTGACCGGTCTCGTGGGCGGTGACCCGGGTGGAGTTGTACTGCCGGTTCTGCTGGTAGTCCAGGAAGATGTAGCCGCGGCCGTGCCCGTCGGTGCTGGCGTAGGAGCCGCGCGAGTCGTTGCCCTCGTAGTAGCGGAAGTCGGCGTTGGTGCCGGCCTGCAGCCGGACGTTGCTGACCGAGCCGTTCCAGATCTGGGCGCTCTGGGCTATCTGGTTGCGGAAGGTCGGCGCGCTGCCGGCGTCGTAGGTGACCACGACGGCCTTGAGGTACGGCGTGGCCGCCTGCTTGGCGAGCGCCGACTTCATCACGGCCTCGTAGAACGCCTGGTTGTCCGCGTCCTCGGCGGCCGAACCCGCGTAGCCGGCGGCGGCGGTGTAGCCCTGGACGGACGCGGCGGCCGGCGCGGGCGCGGGCGCGGCAACGGCCGTGGTGGGCAGGGCGGCCAGACCGGCCGCGAGCACCAGGCCGACGGCGGCGGAGAGCGTGCGGGACATGCGGTTCACGTGGGGGCTCCTGTTCGCGGGTACCGCGGCCGCTCTGGGGGTGGGCCGCGGTGAACGGGTGAACGGGTGAACGGTGGAACGGTGGTGGGACAGGCCCGGACGGTTCTCGGGTGTTCCCGGACCGGCCTCGGGTGTGCCGGACGACCCGGCCTCGGGTGTTCCGGACGGTCCTCAGGGCGTTCCGGACGGTCGGGGCGGCCGGGAACCGTCCCGAACGGGGCGGTGGTCAGCGCGCGGTGGCGGCCAGCCCGTTCTGCCAGAGGGAGTTGACCCGGCGCCGCTCGGCCGAGTTCGGGTACGGGTTGGTGCAGGAGGGGCCGGGGCCGCCGCCGGACATCAGCTCGCTGCACGGGCCGGAGTAGTGGTCCGGCAGGCCGAGCACGTGCCCGGTCTCGTGGGCGGTGACCCGGGTGGAGTCGTACTCCCGGTTCTGGGAGTAGTCGAGGAAGATGTAGCCGGAGCCGTGGCCGTCGGTGCTGGCGTACGAGCCATTGCTCGGGTCGTCGCCCTCGTAGTAGGAGAAGTCGGCGTTGGAACCGGCCTGCAGCCGGACGTTGCTGACCGAGCCGTTCCAGATCTGGGCGGACCGGGCTATCTCGGACGCGAAGGACGGCGCGTTGCCGGCGTCGTAGGTGACCACGACGGCCTTGAGGAACGGCGTGGCGGCCTGCTTGGCGCGTGCCGACTTCATCACGGCCTCGAAGAAGGCCTGGTTGTCGGCCTTTCCGGCGCTCTTCTGCCCCGACGCGGGGGCCGTGTAGTGCTGCGCGGCGGGGGCGCCGGTGACCGGTGCGGCCGTCGCGGCGGTGGGCAGGGCGGCGAGGCCGGCGGCCAGGGCGAGGCCGAGGGCAGCGGAAAGGGTCCGCGGGATGCGGTTCATGTGGGGGGCTCCGATTATGCGAATGCCGCGGCCGGTGGGGGCCTGCCGCGGGGCACCGGATGATTTCCTGCCCCAGAGCTTCGGTCAGGGCGGCGGCCCGGCGGATGATGTCAACCGGCGATAGCGCGGGCCAATCTCCCCCGGGAGGCGGGGGTCGAGGCGGTCCGGGGCACGGGGCAGCTTCCTGTCATGTCCCTGGCGTCACACCCATTCGCCCGTTATGCTCCCGATGTGGAGCTCGACGTGAGACACCTCCGGGTGCTGTGCGCGATCGCCGACACCGGCAGCCTCCGCAAGGCTGCGCTGCACCTCGGCATGACCCAGCCCTCCCTCACCACCCAGCTGCACCGCATCGAACGGACCGTCGGCGGTGCGCTGTTCACCCGCGAGCAGACCGGCAGCCGGCCCACCGCGCTCGGCCACTCGGTACTGTCCCGGGCCCGGCCGGTGATCGCCGAGATGGCCGCCCTGGTCGCCGCCGCCCGGCAGGAGGCCCGGGAGGCCGCCGGCAGCGAACGCGCCCGACGGCTGCGGATCGGCAGCGTCGGCAGCCGGGCGGTGGCGGCCTGGCTGCGCCGGGTGCACGAGCGGCTGCCGGAGACGGACACCACCATCCACATCGACATCTCGGCCAACGCCCTGCTGCGGATGGTCGCCGCCGACCAGCTGGACGTCGCCTTCGTGCACGAGAGCGAGGGCTTCCCGCTGCGGGTGCCGCCGGACGCCGAGCACCGCGTCCTGATGGCCCGGGAGCCGCAGTTCGTCGCACTCGCCGCGGGCCACCCCGCCGCCGCCCGTCCGGTGGTGCACCTGGCCGACCTCGCCGAGGACACCTGGATGGTCGACCCGACCGCCGACCACGAGTACGCGGCGATGCGCCGGGTGTTCACCGAGGCCGGGCTCAACCCCCGGGTGGTACAGGTGCGCGACAACACGACCGCCGCCGAGCTGGTCGCCTCCGGCGAGGCCGTCCGCCCCTGCCAGCCGACCTCCGCGGCCGGACCGGGCACGGTCGTCCGGCCGGTGCACGGCGACCCGCTGGCCGTCCGGTTACTGCTCGCCTGGCGGCCCCGCGCGCTCAGCCCGCCCGCACTGGACGCGCTGTACGGGGAGCTGCGCGCGGCCTACCTGGACCTCGCACAGGTCAACCCGGCCTACCGGGCCTGGCTCTCCCGGCAGGACCAGGCGCTGCACCACCTGCTCGGCCACTCCCCCGAGGGGGACCCTCGCGACGGGCAGCCGCCTGGGTCCCGGCCCTCGCTCGGCCGGGACGGTCGCTCGGGCACCCCGGCCCGGGACGGTCACGCGGCCCGGTCCGGTGAGGCCGCGCGGGCGTGCAGCGTCACGCCCAGCGCCACCGCGGCCGCGCTCACCAGACCCGCCGCCAGGACACCGGAGTCGCCGGCCGCCGTGCACGCCAGCACCGCCACCGAGGCGGCCGGCAGCAGCGCCTGCTCCGCCCCGGTCTTGACGTGCCGGGCGTGCAGCAGCCAGACGGTGAACAGGTAGAGCGCGGTCGGCACGGTCACCGTCGCGGTGGCCGCCGCCTGGGAGATGTGGGCCTTGTGCACGGCCGACTCCACCGCCACCTCCAGCCCGGCGCCGATCGCCGCCGCCGAGCCGAACACCAGGTAGTGGCCGTACCCCCAGAGGAACGCCTGCCGGTTGGAGCGCAGGTGGTCGTGGACCGGCCGGGCGAAGTAGATCCACCAGGCCGAGAAACAGATCAGCAGGCCGCCGGCGGCGACCGGAAGCAGCCGGCCCAGCCCCTCGTGCTCGTCCACGGCCGACTGCACGGCGACGGTCGCCGCCGCCACCGTCTCGCCGAGCACGATCAGCGTGAACAGGCCGTACCGCTCGGCGATGTGGTGCGGGTGCCAGGGGGTCTGGGTGCGCAGCTCGGCGATCACCGGCACGGACAGCTCGGCCAGGATGCCCAGCGGGATGACGTACGACCGGACGCCGTGCGGCAGCAGCAGCACCACCACCCAGGCGATCTGGCAGACCGTGATCCCGGCCGCGTACCGCAACGCGACCGTGCGCGCCCGTCCCTCCTCGCTGGCGGCGGCGCGCAGCCACTGGGTGACCATGGCGAGGCGCATCACCACGTAGCCGACCACCGAGAGCACCAGGTCCTGGTCGGCGAACATCCTCGGCACACCGGCCGCCAGGATCAGGACGCCGGCGATCTGCACCAGCGTGGTGATCCGGTACAGGACGTCGTCGCAGTCGTACGCGGAGGCGAACCAGGTGAAGTTCATCCAGGCCCACCAGATCGCGAAGAACGCGAAGACGTAGCCGGTCAGGCCGTCACCGTAGTGGCCGTCGGCCAGGTCGTGGGCGAGCTCCCGGCCCGCCTGGCCGACCGCGACGACGAAGCAGAGGTCGAAGAAGAGCTCCAGCGGGGTGGCGACCCGGTGCGGCTCGTCCCGGCTGCGCGGGACCATCCGGCGCAGCGGGTGCCGGTCGACGGCGTGCGGGCGGTGGGCTGCGGCGGATTCGCTGGTCATGGGCGGGGTCTCCGGGCTCCGGGACGGGCGGGCTGCGCCGTCCCGCCGCATCCTGGCAGCGGCCCGGGCCGGGCGCACGCACCGGCGCGGCCCGTACGGCGGGGCCCGCGCCGGTGGCCTGCGGGGCCGCCGCCGGCGTGCCGCCCCGGCCGTGGCGGAGCCCCTCCCGGGAGCCGCCCGCATGCCCGGTTTGGTCCGATTTGCCGTGCCGTCAGCCAGAGTTGACGCCGGGGTGCGCGAACCGGGTGACAGCTCGACGGGTTTCCGGCGCGCCCGCCGTGTACGGCACGGCGGCCCGGATCACCCCGCTAGATTCTTCCCCGGTTGGAAGCGGGCGGGTCCGGAGGGGACCCCACGACACGGGTGGCCTGCGGGCATCGCGGAAGGTCAAGGCCGGTGGCAGGAGAGCGGGGCGGCAGAGCCGTCCTCCCCGTGTCCGCACCACCGGCCTCGTGATCACCGCGCTGCTCGCCAGCGCCTGCCGTGCCGCCCCCGCCACCCCGGGGCCCGCCGAGGCGGACGCGGTGGCTACTTCTCCCAGCCCACCTTGGCGTAGTCGGCGCCGGCCAGGCCGAACGCACCGTAGTTGGCCAGCCCCTTGCGGACCGCCACCACGGTCGGCCGCTGGTACAGCTCGACGGTGTGGCCGAGCTCCCAGATCCTGGCGTCCGCCTGGTTGTAGAGCTTGGCGGCCTCCACCGGGTCGACCGTGCCGGCCGCCTTCTTGAGCAGCTCGTCGATCTCGGGCGTACCGAGCTTGGAGTAGTTGCCGAAGACGTTGTCGCCCTGCGGCAGCCGGAAGTTGAGCAGACTGCTGGAGAGCGGGAACGAGTCGGTGTTGCGCCAGCTCGCGATGTCGAACTTGCCCGTGTTCACGTACTTGGTGAAGAAGTCGTTGGACGGGACCTTGTCGAGTTCGACCTTCACGCCCGCCGCCAGCCACATCGCCTGGGCGGCGGTGGCGAGGTCGAGCTGGGCCTGCGGGGTCGCGTCGTTGATGACGAAGTGCAGGGTCAGCGGCTGGCCGTCCTTGGTGCGCGGCTGGCCGCTGCCGGCCTCCTTCCAACCCGCCTCGTCCAGCGCCTTCTTGGCGGCGGCCAGGTCGAACCTGGCCCACTCGCCGGAGTTGTCCTGGTAGCCGGCCTGGTTGGGCATGAGGATGTGGTTGCCGAGCGGCTTGAACTCCACCGGCACGCCGTTGTTGGCGATCTTGATCAGCGCGGAGCGGTCCAGCGCCTTGCCGAGCGCCTGGCGCACCTTCTGGTCCGCCACTGCACCGCCGCCGCCGAACGAGAGGTGCACCTCGTCCCACGGGCTGGCGGACCGGATCACGGTGTCCTTGGCGTCCTTGAGCTGCCCGTACGCCGTCGCGGTGCCCGCCGTGGCGAGGTCGATCTCGTTGTTGAGGAACGCCTGCGTGGTCGCCGACTGCGACATCACCCGGAAGGTGATCTTGTCGGTCTTGGCCTTCGCCCCCCACCAGGCCTGGTCCGGGACGAGCGTGATGGTCTGCGCCGTCTTGTCCATCGTGCCGATCTTCAGCGCCCCGGCCGTGATCGGGATCTTGTCGATCCAGCCCTTGTTGAAGTCGTCCGCGGTGCCGATCCCGGCCGCCGGGACCAGCGGGCGGAACAGGTTCTGCCAGTCCGCGTACGGCTCCGAGAAGGTCACCTTGACCTCGCTCGCGTCGGCGCCCTGCTCGACGCCGGAGATCAGCTCGTAGCCGGCGGAGTCGGCGATGTTGTAGCCGTCCTTCTTGCCGTTGCTGGCCTCCCAGTCCGCCTTGAAGTCCAGGTAGCCGAGCGGCTTGCCGTCCGACCACTTGGCCTTCGGGTTGAGCTTGTAGGTGATCACCTGCGGGGAGGTCGAGGTGACCTTGGCCTCCAGCAGGTAGTCGGTGACCGGCTTGAACGTGCCGGACTCGTCGGTGGTGAAGAGGTTCGGCTCCAGCGCTCTCATGATCTCGACGCCGTCGCCGTAGCGGCCGTCCACCTGGAACGGGTTCCACTGGGTGATCCACTGGTACAGCGGGAGCCGGACCTCGCCGCCGTCCCGCAGCTGGTCCGGCGACTTGGCGTTGATGTCGATCGAACCCTGCTTGGGGGGCTCGCTCTTGGCCACGCCGTCGGCCGACCCTCCGCCGCCCGAGGTGCACGCGGTGGCCGCGAGCGCCACGGCGAGAGCGAGCGCGGCGGCCCGGCCGAAGCCGCGGGCGGATGTGCTGGAAGCGTCCATGAGGGGTCCCCCCGTGAAATGACTGGTTGTGAGAGTCGGGCGTCGCAAGGTGTGGCGAGGCTTGAGCGTGGGCAGCCAAGTCGGTGCCGGCGGACCGAACGTAACAGCGGATCAGGACGAGTACCAGGGGGAGGAGTTCACCTCTGATCCAAACGAAACAGGCCGCAACACTGCCGCAATACCGCGGCCGTGCACCGGTGCCACACTCGTGACCTGCACCTTTCCCTCACGGCTCGAACAGGGCCACCGACCGAAGGCCACCCACCGATGCCCATCAGACGCGTCGGCCCCGCCCCCACCCCGGGCGGCCGCTGATGCTCCGCTACCTGGCGAAGCGGCTCAGCTACTACGCGGTACTGCTGATCGCCGCCGTGTTCCTGGCGTACGCGCTCTCCGCCGCCGCCCTCCAGCCGCGCACCTACTTCGAGGCCAAGGTGCCGCGGCCGTCCACCGCCTCGGTCGAGCGGCAGCTCACCGACCTCAACCTGAACGACCACACACCGGTCGTCGAACGGTTCGGCCACTGGGCGGGCGGCCTGCTGCTCCACGGCGACCTCGGCCGCACCATCCACGACACCCCCGTGATGGACGACTTCCGCCGCCGGATCTGGGTCTCCCTGCGACTGCTGCTGATCGGCAGCCTGCTCGGCATGGCCCTGGGCGTCGCCGCCGGAGCCTGGAGCGCGGTGCGCCAGTACCGGATATCGGACCGGCTGCTCACCGCCTTCTCCTTCCTCCTGCTCTCCACCCCGGTCTTCCTGGTGGCGCTCTTCCTCAAGAACGGCGCCATCGCCGCCAAGGACGTCGCGGGCCACGAGGTCGTCCCGTTCACCGGCTACGAGACCCCCGGCCTGACCGGCGGCCTCGGCACCCACCTCGGCGACTGGGCGCTGCACCTGCTGCTGCCCACCCTCTCGCTGGCGCTCGGCGGCCTCGCCACCTACAGCCGCTACCAGCGCGGCACCATGCTCGACGTGCTCGGCTCCGACTACCTGCGCACCGCCGAGGCCAAGGGCCTCACCCGCAACCGCGCCCTGCTCAAACACGGGCTGCGGACGGCGGTGATCCCCATGTCGACGATGTTCGCCTACAGCTTCCTCGGCATCTTCACCGGCGCCGCCTTCACCGAGACCATCTTCGGCTGGCACGGCATGGGCGAGTGGTTCATCCAGTCCATCAACGAACAGGACGTCAACGCGGTCGTCGCCGTCAACCTGTTCGCCGCCGTCGTGGTGCTCGCCTCCGGCTTCCTCGCCGACACCCTGCACGCCGCCCTCGACCCGCGTGTGCGGTCATGACCGGAGGAGACCTGCTGTGACCGCCGTCGTCGCGGAGTCCTCCGCGCCCACCCCCGACCCCGCCGCCGCTCCCGGGCCCGCCCCCGCCGTGGCCGGCCGGGGCCGGATCGTCCTCGCCCGGCTGCTCGCCGCCCGCTGGGCGGTGGCCGGCACCGTCATCGTCCTGCTGCTGTTCGCCCTCGCCTTCGGCGGCCAGTACCTCACGCCCTGGGACTACGCCGCCCCGGACTACAACGCGCTGCGCCAACCCCCCTCCGGCACCCACTGGTTCGGCACCAACGGGGTCGGCCAGGACGTCTTCGCGCAGACTGTCCGCGGCCTGCAGAAGTCGCTGGTCATCGGCCTGCTGGTGGCGCTCTTCTCGACCGTGCTGGCATCCCTGTTCGGCGCCTGCGCCGGCTACTTCGGCGGCTGGACCGACCGGGTGCTGATGTTCGTGGTGGACCTCATGCTGGTCTTCCCCAGCTTCCTGATCATCACCATCATCTCGCCCCGGCTCAAAGGCGCCGGCTGGATCGCCTTCGTGCTGCTGCTCGCCCTCTTCAACTGGATGATCACCGCCCGGGTGGTCCGCTCGATGACCATCTCCCTGCGGGAACGCGAGTTCGTCCGGGCCGCGCAGTTCATGGGCGTGCGACCGCTGCGGATCATCACCCGGCACATCCTGCCGAACGTCGCCTCCTTCCTCATCATCGACGCCACCATCGCCGTCGGCGGCGCCGTGATGAGCGAGACCGCGCTCTCCTACTTCGGCTTCGGTGTGAAGGCCCCCGACGTCTCGCTCGGCACCCTGCTCGCCGCCGGCACCTTCGACGCCCCGACCTTCCCCTGGCTGTTCTACTTCGCCGCCGGGCTGCTGGTGCTCTTCGTGCTGGCCGTCAACCTGATCGGGGACGGGCTGCGCGACGCCCTCGACCCCACCGCCGAGGCGGCCCGGGCCCCTCGCCGCCGCCCCCGTTTCCGGAAAGAGCGGAACCGCACGTGACCACCACCGTCGAAACCCCGCTGCCCGCGGCCCCGCTGCTGCACGTCCGCGACCTGCGGGTCGACTTCGCCGGGCCGCGCGGCACCGCCGTCCCCGCCGTCCGCGGCGTCGAGCTCACCCTGCGGCGCGGCGAGACCCTGGGCATCGTCGGCGAGTCGGGCTCCGGCAAGTCCGTCACCGCGCTGGCCGTCCTCGGCCTGCTGCCCGGCACGGCGACCGTCCACGGCTCCGTCCGGCTGGACGGCAAGGAGCTGATCGGCCTGCCCGGCCGCGAACTCGCCGCCCTCCGCGGCCGCCGGGTCGCCATGGTCTTCCAGGACCCGCTCTCCGCCTTCACCCCCGTCTACCGCATCGGCGACCAGATCGTCGAGGCCCTGCGGATCCACCAGCGCCTCGACAAGCCGGCCGCGCGCAGGCGGGCCGCCGAACTCCTCGACCTCGTCGGCATCCCGGCGCCCGACCGCGCGCTGGACAGCTTCCCGCACGAGTTCTCCGGCGGCATGCGCCAGCGCGCGATGATCGCCATGGCCATCGCCAACGACCCCGACATCCTGCTCGCCGACGAGCCCACCACCGCGCTGGACGTCACCATCCAGGCCCAGGTGCTCGACGTGCTGCGCACCGCCCAGCGGGAGACCGGCGCCGCGCTCGTCCTGGTCAGCCACGACCTCGGCGTCATCGCCGGAATGGCCGACCGGGTCGCGGTGATGTACGCGGGCCGGGTGGTGGAGACGGCCGGCGTGGACGAGCTGTTCGCCGCGCCCCGCCACCCGTACACGCTCGGGCTGATCGGCGCGGTGCCACGGCTGGACGCCCGCGGCGGGCCGCTCGTGCCGATCCCCGGCACGCCCGCGCCGATGGCCGAGCTGCCGGCCGGCTGCCCGTTCGCCGCCCGCTGCCCGCTGGTCGAGGACCGGTGCCGGACGGCGGAGCCCGGGCTCGGCGGCCCGGACGGGGGCCGGGGCGGGGGCGGGGGCCGACTCGACGGGGGCTCCGGCGTTGAGGGCCCCGGGGTCGAGGGCTCCGGCGTTGCGGGCGCCGGCGATCATCTGGCGGCGTGCGTCCGGGCCGGGGAGCTGGCCGAGCGGCGGCCGGCGCCGGCCGAGGTGTACCCCGTGCCGGTGGTGCCGCCGGCTTCAGCGGGGGGCACTGCCGGTGTGGGTGCCGCCCGGGAGGAGCGCCTGCCGGTGCTCTCCGTCACCGGCCTCACCAAGACGTTCCCGCTGCTCAAGGGCACCGTCTTCAAGCGCCGGATCGGCGAGGTCTACGCCGTGGACGGCGTCGAGCTGGACATCCGGCAGGGCGAGACCCTCGGCCTGGTCGGCGAGTCCGGCTCCGGCAAGTCCACGACGCTGTTCGAGCTGCTGCGGCTCGCCGCCCCCGAGTCCGGCCGGATCGAACTGCTCGGGCAGGACACCGCCGCACTCTCCCGGGCCGACGCCCACCGGCTCCGGGCCGAGCTGCAGATCGTCTTCCAGGACCCGATGGCCAGCCTCGACCCGCGGATGCCCGTCGGCGACATCGTCGCCGAACCGCTGCGCGCCCAGCGCGCCGCCCGCGAGGAGATCGCCCGCCGGGTGCCCGAACTGCTGCGGCAGGTCGGCCTCGACCCGGCGCACGCCGTCCGCTACCCGCACCAGTTCTCCGGCGGGCAGCGGCAGCGGATATCGATCGCCCGCGCGCTCGCCGTCCGGCCCAAACTGCTGGTCCTCGACGAACCGGTCTCCGCGCTGGACGTCTCCATCCAGGCCGGCGTGCTCAACCTGCTCCAGTCCCTCAAGGCGGAGCTGGGCCTCTCCTACCTCTTCGTCTCGCACGACCTCTCGGTGATCCGGCACCTCGCGGACCGGGTCAGCGTGATGTACCTCGGGCGGACCGTCGAACAGGGCGAGGTCTCCGCCGTCTTCGACCACCCCCGCCACCCCTACACCCGCGCGCTGCTCTCCGCCGTCCCCCTCCCGGACCCGGCCGCCGAACGGGCCCGCACCCGCATCCTGCTGCCCGGCGACCCGCCCTCGCCCACCGCGCGCCGCACCGGCTGCCCGTTCCGCACCCGCTGCCCCGTCTACGCCGGGCTCGACGCCGGGACACGAGCCCGCTGTGAGACCGAGGCCCCACCGCTGACCGGCCCCGCACCGGACGTGGACCACCGGGCGGCCTGCCACTTCCCGGAGTAGCGGCCCGCCGGCACGGCCCTCCGGGAGCAGCAGGAGCAGGCACCGCCGTGAGCGGGAAGTCGGACCGGCCGACTTCCCGCTCCGAGGGCTGCGGTCTCGGCTGCAGTTGTGGCTGTGGCTGTGCCCTGTGTGCCGGCGGCTCGGGGCCTGGTGTGCCAACGCCCGCCGGCCTGGTCACGGAGCGTGTCCGGCCGGTGGCGATTCGGCGGATCGCGCCGACCCCGTGTAATGTTCTCCAGGTCAGCAGGCGCCGCTAGCTCAGTTGGTTAGAGCAGCTGACTCTTAATCAGCGGGTCCGGGGTTCGAGTCCCTGGCGGCGCACATGGCAAGATCTCAGGCCGTCCACTCCGGTGGGCGGCCTGAGGCGTTTCCGGGCGGGTAGGTACCAGGGGTACGCGGTGTCGCTCGCCGCCCGACCGTTGGAGGTACCCGTCCGTGACTCCGCCGAACGCGCGCTCGATCCCCGAGGAGCTGTTGCTGCTCTGCGCCGATCCGGTGCGCGGCCGACTGCGCACCCCGTACTCCACCCTCCACCGGGTGATCGCGGGCGGCGTCGTCGCAGAGCTGCTGATGAGCGGCGCGATCACCGTCGAGGGGCGGCGGATCACCGGGTTCCAACCGCTGGGCGCGCACGACGAGGTCGGGGCCGGCGTGCTCGCGCGGCTGGAGAAGGCGGGCAAGCGCGATCAGCGGCTCGGCCTGGACCTCGTGATCCGCCGGGTCCCGCGCAAGCCCGGGCCGGCCCCCTTCCTCGACCGGCTGACCTCCGACGGCCTGCTCGTGGTGGAGACACGCCGCTTCCTCGGCCTGCCCTACCGGCGCCATGCGGCGACGCGGCCGGCCATGGGGCAGGAGATCTCCGCGCGGGTGGCCGCCACGCTCGCGCACGAGGGCGACGAGTCACCGGCGGCCGAGCGGGACCGGCAGCTGGCCGGGCTGATCGGTGCGGCGCGGCTGGAGCGCCGGCTCTACCCGGGGTCGGCGGGTGCCCCGACCCGGCGGGCCGTGCGGCGGCTCACCAAGGAACTGCCGATCGCCGGGGCGGTCCGGCGGGTCATCACCTCGGACTCCGCGGCGGGCAGCACGAGCTGAGCCGGGCTCCCGGGCTGTCAGGCTGCCCCGGCTTTCGGGCTGCCCCGACTGCCCCGGGGAGGGACGCGGGCGGGCGGTCGTGCCCCGGTGCGCGGGACGGCCGGCGCGTCACCGGCGGGCAGTCGGCGCGTCACCGGCGGGCAGCCGGGTGCCTCGTCGGGCAGCCCGGCTCAGCACGTGTCGAGGATCGCCGAGGCCACCGCGTCCGGGCGGTCGAACATCATCAGGTGGCCGGCCGGCGCGGTGGTGCGGAAGTCGGCCCCGAGCAGCGCGGCGAGGTCCCGCTGGCTGCCCAGCCACTCCTGGGTGCGTCGGATCCGGCACCCGTCGTCGGCGGCGAGCACGGTGACCGGCAGTTCGTCCGGCAGCGGCGCGGAGACGCGCAGTTCGGCAAGCGCGGCGGCCAGGTCCAGGTAGGCCGCGTTCTCCCGGAGCAGGGCGCGCAGGGCCCGCCCGGTCCGGTAGCAGTGCCGGACCAGCGGTGCCGGCGCGAGGTCCTCGCGCCGGACGGTGGACGCCCGGGCGACCAGCCGCCGCACGGTGGGCCCGATCAGGTACGGCACCGCGACGGCCGTGGCCGCGCCCGCGACCGTGCGGGCCGCCAGGTCACGCAGCCCCGGCGCCGGAAGCGGCCGCGGATCCGGTTCGACGCTGCCGTCCAGCAGGACCAGCCCGGCCGTCCGCTCGGGGTGGAGCCGGGCGAAGGCCTCCACGTGGAACCCCGCCAGTGAATGGCCCGCCACCGTGCACGGCTCGCGGAGCCCGAGCGCGTCCAGGACGCCCCGGATGCGCTCCGCCTCGCCCACCAGCGTCGGGCCGGACCGGCCGGCGGCCTCCGGCGCGCTCAGCCCGTAGCCGGGGCGGTCGAAGCGGACCACGGTGCGGTAAGGGGTGAGGAAGGGGACGACCAGATCCCAGTCGAACCAGCTGCTGCCGAGCCCGCCGGTGAGCAGGCAGACCGGGCCGCTGCCCTCGGTCCGGACGTGCAGGGGCGTGCCGTCGATGCGCAGGAACATCGCCGCCGAGGCCGCTCCGGCCGCCACCCCCGTGCCCGGTCGCGGTCCTGCCCCCGAGCCTGCCCCCGGGCTGGTCATCGCGGCTCCACCTCTTCGCTGCGGGCTTCTCGCCCGGCCCCCCGGTCTTCCCCGGCCGGTTCCTCGCCGGCCCGCTCCTGGCCGGCCCGGACCAGGCGCGCGGCCGGCACGGCCGACCCGAGCGCGACCAGGAGCACCTCCAGCGCCCAGGCCGTGTACGCCACCGCGCTGAGCAGCAGAAGAGCGGCGACGACGACGAGCCGAGCGTTCCGGCGACCGGGGCGGGGGCTGGACACGTTTCCACCCTAACCGGGCAGAAAAGTCCACCCCAACCAGGCGGAAACGGGCATCCTGGCTCGGCAATGAACACTCGACCGCCCCCGGCGGTGCGAGGCACCCCTGCGGACCGTGTATTGTTCTCGGAGTCAGCAGGCGCCGCTAGCTCAGTTGGTTAGAGCAGCTGACTCTTAATCAGCGGGTCCGGGGTTCGAGTCCCTGGCGGCGCACAGACATTGGGGAGCCTCTCGCAGCAGCGAGGGGCTCCCCGATTTTTTTGCCCATCGACGTCCGTTTTGTGTGTGATGTCGGTCTCGCTTGCCGCTCCGGTGGAGCCAACCGACCCGTTCGACGCGTTTTGGGCTGTAAACCGGAAATGGGACAAAGGTTCCCGACCCTCGATGTCCCACGCCGTGCAGGCCGGCACGGTCCGCCCGCAGGAAAGGCCGCCGCTTTGTCCAGAAACGCCCGGAGCGGCCGCCGCGTGCCGACCGTCCGTCTCCGCCCGGTGAAGAGCCTGAAGCGTTCGTCGGAGCGCCCCGACGGCGGCGCCGGAGGCACGAACGGTGGCGGGACCGGCGGCAGGAAGGCCCGCCGTCCGAAGCGCACCGGCTGGCGCCGGCTGATCCCGACCTGGCGGCTCACCCTGCTCGGCTTCACCGCCGCCCTGCTCCTCGGCGTCGGCTTCTTCGCCCTGGGCATCACCCTGGTGAAGGTGCCGGACGCGCACGCCGCCGCGACCGCCCAGAGCAACACCTGGCTCTACCGGGACGGCTCGGTGATCGCCCGGACCGGCCAGACCAACCGGCAGAACGTCCCCCTCGACAAGGTCTCCCCCGCCGCCCAGCACGCCGCGCTCGCCGCCGAGGACCGCAACTTCTACCACGAGGGCGCCGTCAACGTGCCCGGCCTGGTCCGCGCCGCCGTCAAGACCGCCCAGGGCGAGGGCACCCAGGGCGGCTCCACGATCACCCAGCAGTACGTGAAGAACACCTACCTGAGCCAGAAGCAGTCCATCACTCGCAAGGTGAAGGAACTCTTCATAGCGATCAAGGTGGATGCCACCCAGTCCAAGGACGACGTCCTCTCCGGCTACCTCAACACCTCCTACTACGGGCGCGGCGCGTACGGCATCCAGGCCGCCGCCCAGCAGTACTTCGGCGTCGACGCGTCCGCGCTCGACCCTGCCCAGGGCGCCTACCTGGCCGCCCTGCTGAACGCACCGAGCGCGTACGACGTCGCCACCGCGACCCCGGCGGGCAAGCAGAACGCGGTGAACCGCTGGAACTACGTCCTGGACGGCATGGTGAAGGAGGGCTGGCTCTCCGCCGAGGAGCGGACCGCCACCACCTTCCCCGAGGTCAGGGACCCGCAGGCCCAGCTCGGCCTCTCCGGCCAGGCCGGCTACCTGGTCAACGCCGCGACCGAGTACCTCACCAGCAACCAGATCATCGGCGAGTCCGAGCTGGCCAAGGGCGGCTACACCATCAAGCTGAGCATCGACCCGGCGCGCCAGCAGGCCCTCCAGGACTCCGTCCAGGTGCAGTTGCACGACACCCTCAACCCGGACAAGCGGAAGAAGGACGCGGCCGCCCAGGCCGGCGCCGTCTCCGTCGACCCGAAGACCGGCGCCGTGGCCGCCCTCTACGGCGGGGCCGACTACACCAAGCACTACATCGACAACGCGACGAGGCGGGACTACCAGGCCGGCTCCACCTTCAAGGCGATCGCCCTGGCGGCGGCTCTGGAGAACGACGCCAAGACCCAGTCCGGCCAGACCGTCACCCCGCGAACCGTCTACGACGGCACCAGCGGCCGCAAGGTCCGCGGCGGGAAGGGCACCCCCTACGCACCGCCGAACGAGGGCGACAAGAGCTACGGCCAGATCACCCTCCAGCAGGCCACCGACTGGTCGGTGAACTCGGCGTTCGCCCAGCTCGCCCAGGACACCGGACTGCAGAAGGTGCGGGACACCGGCATCGCGCTCGGACTGCCCAGCAGCACCCCCGGCCTCGACCCGGTACCGTCCATCCCGCTCGGCGCCGCCACCCCGAGCGTGCTCGACATGGCCGGCGTGTACGCCACGCTGGACAACGGCGGCAAGCAGATCACCCCGTGGCTGGTGCAGTCGGTGGACCGCGAGGGCGAGGCGCTCCAGCTACCGGCCCACAAGACCACCCAGGCGATCGGCGAGGAGACCGCGCGCGAGGTGACGGCCATGCTCCAGGGCGTGGTGAGCGACCCGGGCGGCACCGGCTGGCGCGCCAAGTCCCTCGGCCGCCCGGTGGCCGGCAAGACCGGCACGACCGACGACCAGAAGTCGGTCTGGTTCGTCGGGTACACCCCCGAGCTGGTGACCTCGGTCGCCCTGTTCGGCCAGGACCCCGCCAGCGGCGCCCAGGTCAGCCTCAGCGGTACCGGCGGGATCGACGGCGCGGCGGGCGGCCAGTACCCCGCGCAGATCTGGACCAGCTACATGAAGGCCGCGCTGAAGGGCCAGCCGGTCACGGACTTCCCCTCGCCCTCGGACAAGGGCGACTCCTGGTCGGGCGGCAGCGACACGCCGTCGGGCGGTTCGGACAGCTCCTCCACCCCGTCCGGGGCTCCCTCCGCCCCGGCCTCGCCGGACGGCGGCGCGGACTCCGGCGCCTCGCCGAGCGGCTCGGGGACGTCCGGCTCCTCGGGGACGTCCGGTGGGCAGGGCGGCTCGCGCCCCGGCGGCGGGGCGAGCACCGCGCCCACCCAGCCGACCGCCCCGCCCACGTCCCAGCCGACCACTCAGCCGACCACCCAGCCGACCGGCAGGCCCACCCGGACGCCGACGCCGACGACCGGCCCGACCACCGCGCCGACCACCGGCCCGACCACCGCGCCCCAGCCGACGGGCGGCACGGGCGGCGCGGGCGGGTCGGGCGGGTCGGGCGGGTCGGGTTCGGGCGCCGGGGCGAACGTGCTGGCGGGGACCGGGCAGTAGCGGGGCGGCCGGTCGGTCGGCTGGTTGGCTGGCCGGGGGTACCGGACGGCTGGTGGTCGGGGTGCCGAGCGGCCGTTGCGCGGCGGTGGGCAGTTGTCCATAAATCTGCCGTTGCGCACAGTTGGGGGCAGGACCAAATGCCGGAATGGCGCCTTACCGAACCGATGGCATGACTGTCACAATGCGTCGGTGTACAGCTCAAAGCCCCTGCTCGGCCGATCCTCGGGCAGAACCCTCGGTCTCACCCTCGCGCTGGTCTCCGCCGTCTCCTTCGGAGGCTCCGGCACAGCCGCCAAACCGCTGATCGAGGCCGGCCTCTCGCCGCTGCACGTGGTCTGGCTCCGTGTGACCGGCGCCGCCGTGGTCCTGCTCCCGCTCGCCTACCGCCACCGCGACGCGGTGCTCCGGCGGCCCGGCGTGCTGCTCGGCTTCGGCCTGCTCGCCGTGGCCGGTGTCCAGGCCTGCTACTTCGCGGCCATCTCCCGGATCCCGGTCGGCGTCGCACTGCTCATCGAATACCTCGGGCCGCCGCTGCTCATCGGCTATGTGAAGTTCGTCCAGCGCAAGCCGATCAGCCGGGGCTCGGCCATCGGCGCCGGCGTCGCCGTGGCCGGACTCGCCTGCGTGGTGGAAGTCTGGAACGGCCTGAGCTTCGACGCCCTGGGCGTCCTGTTCGCCCTCGGGGCGGCATGCTGCCAGGTCGGCTACTTCGTCCTGGCCGACGCCGGAAGCCGGGGCGACCGCCCCGTCGACCCGCTCGCCCTCAGCGCGTTCGGCCTGCTGATCGGCGCCGTCGTGCTCACCGCGTTCACCAGCCCGTGGAACGCCGACTGGGGCCCGCTCGGCGGGGACGTCGTCATGAACGGGCACTCGCTGCCCGCACTGATCCCGGCCGCCTGGATGATCCTCATCGCGACCGTGCTCGCCTATCTGACCGGTGTGATCGCCGTCCAGCACCTGTCGCCCCCGGTCGCCGGGGTGGTGGCCAACCTGGAGGCGGTCGTCGCCACCGTCCTGGCCTGGATCCTGCTCGGCGAGCACCTGGGCGTGCCGCAGATGGCCGGCGGCCTGCTCGTCCTGGCCGGCGCCTTCGCGGCCCAGGCGAGCAAGCCCGCCACGGCATCCGCGGAGGTGGACGCGGCGATGGGCGCGAAGATGCCTGACGCGGGCGCGGCGGCGGGAGAGGCGGGAGCAGCGGCGGGCGCAACCGCGCTGGGCGAGCGGCTCGCACGTGCTGCCGCGGAGCGGGGCGTCGGAGGGCAGGACGTCGCAGGGCAGAGCATCGGAGAGCACGGCGTCGGAGGGCAGGGTGTCGAGGACCGGCCCGTTGCCGAGCCCGGGGTCAGTGGCCGACCCAGCCGAACCAGTCGAGGTGGTTGAGCGGCCACACCACGGCCGAGACCGGCCCGACCACGTTGTCCACCGGCACGGCGCCGCCGCCCGGGCCGCGCTGGTGGTAACGCGAGTCGGCGGAGTCGCTCCGGTGGTCGCCCTCCACCCAGACGTAGCCCTGGGGCACCGTCACCGGGCCGAAGTCCAGCCCCGCGCAGGAGTCGTCCCCGGGGTGGAGGTACGGCTCGTCCACCTTGGTTCCGTTGACGGTCAGCGTGGTGCCCGAACACTGCACGGTCTGGCCGCCCGTCGCGATGACCCGCTTGACCAGGTAGTTGTCGTCCTTCGGCGGCACCAGGCCGACGAAGCTGAGCGCCGAGCCCACTGCCCGCGAGATCGGGTTGCCGTCGGTCGGCTGCGGCGGCAGCCAGTCCCCCGGGTCCTTGAACACGACCGGCTCGCCCTGCTTCGGTTCCCAGCCGGTGAGCGGGGCGAGCTTGTTCACGCCGACCCGGTCGCCGATCCGCAGCGTGTTCTCCATCGACCCGGAGGGGATGGTGAACACCTGGAACAGGCAGGTCTTGATCAGCAGCGCGACCACCAGCCCGACCGCCGCCATCGCGGGGATCTCTATCCACCACGGCCGCTGACGACGCCCCGACCGCCGGTCCTTCGATCCTCTCGGCGGCTTCGGGCCGTTCGATGACCTCGCGCCCTTGCGCGCCTTCCGGCTGCGCGCCCGCCGCGCCGCGGCACGGCCGCCGACGGGCGCATCGGAATCGCCGGGATCACCGTGGCCGGCGCCGGCGGCCCAGGCCTGGCCGGTCCCGGCATCGCCGTGCGTATCGGGCAGGTTCACCGCCATCGTCGCTGCTCCACCTCTCCGGCTGGGGGAACCTGCACGCTACGCCAACCGCGAAGCCTCGCGAAATCGGGCATTTACCCGCGCCAGACATCACGCCCCGGCTACGGGCCTCCGCCGTACCCTCTGCGGTCGGCGAGTCCGGAGACGATCTCGAGGGTAGCCGCCGATGCCCGGGAAGGCCCGGAATCCCCCCGAAGGCACGGGAACCCTCTGTAAGGCCGGGAAGGCCCGGGAACGACCCGGAAGGCCCGAGAATAGCCCTGAATGCCTCTGAATGACCCTGAAGGCTCTGAAGCCCCGGGCGGCCTGGAGGCGCCCTGGGGGCGCCGGGGCGGGTTCGTCAGCCGGCGACGTTCTGGCCGGTCACCGCATCGCTGGCGATCTTCTCGTGGTGCCGAATGACCTCGGCGATGATGAAGTTGAGGAACTTCTCCGCGAACACCGGGTCCAGGTGCGCCCCGGCAGCCAGCTCCCGCAGGCGCTTGATCTGGTCCCGTTCCCGCGCCGGGTCGGCCGGGGGCAGCTTGTGCTCGGCCTTGAGCCGACCGACCCGCTGGGTCGCCTTGAACCGCTCGGCCAGCATGTGGACCACCGCGGCGTCGATGTTGTCGATGCTCTCGCGCAGGCTGGTCAGCTCGGCCCGTACGGCATCGTCGATCCCCTTGGGCAGTCCGGCATCGGGGGTCGTGGGGTGATCCGTCATCGGGGCGGCTCCGCGGCTCTCTGGTTGGTGGGCACCCGGCCGTCCGAGGCCGGGGATCAGGCCCGGGCAAATCTAACAGGGCACCCGGTCCGGATCCGCACCATTTGGCGTATCCGTCCACGATCCGGACAGCGCCTGGACCAGCGGTCGCCTCCGGCCCCGAGCCTGCCGGTTTCCCGCCACGGCACCTCCGGGCGCTTCCTGTGATCCGCCCCCGGCCTGCCCGTAGTCTGGTGCGCGGCATGACCGGAAGTGACGACTCAGCAGTTCCTCAGTGATGGAGGTACCGATCGTGGCAACCACGCGCACCGCACGCACCGCTTGGGAAGGCAACCTGCTCGACGGCAAGGGCCAGGTGACCTTCGCCTCGTCCGGCATCGGCGAGTACCCGGTCTCCTGGCCGGCCCGGGCCGAGGAGCCGAACGGCAAGACCAGCCCGGAGGAGCTCATCGCGGCCGCTCACTCCGCGTGCTTCTCGATGGCCCTCTCGCACGGCCTGGCCGGCGCGGGCAACCCGCCCACCAAGCTCGACACCCAGGCCGATGTCACCTTCCAGCCGGGCACCGGCATCACCGGCATCCACCTGACCGTCATCGGCGAGGTGCCCGGCCTGGACGAGGCCGGCTTCGTGAAGGCCGCCGAGGACGCCAAGGCGAACTGCCCGGTCAGCCAGGCCCTCACCGGAACGACCATCACCCTCACGGCCAAGCTGGCCTGACCCTCCGACGATTCGGCGGGACCGCGACCACGGAGCGTTGCGGCCCGGCCGGACGGCGCGTTCCGGCGCTCGACAAGCGCCCTGGGGCGCACTGTGGAGCACACGCCCCTGGTGCACATCATGTGATGTGCACCAGGGGCGTCCGCATGTACCGCCACACATAATCGGAAAGCGGGCGAATCACCCTGGCGGCGGTTACCGCGCGTTGCCGCCGCGTCCTATGATCGGCCGCAACGCCCTGTTCTTCACGCGGATCCCCGCCCGAGCGCTCCTCCGCGAGCGCTCCGCACCGGACTGCGAGGACCTCGACAGAGTGCGGGAGCCGGCCGCCGCAGTTCCGGGTGACCGGCCGGACCAGCGTCAAGCGTCAGCAGCGGACGGGAGCATGCCGTGCCGGGCCAGAACGAGGGGGCCGACGCACACCACCCAGGCGTGCGGCACGAGGAACCGCAACACCACCGCCGCCTCCGGTCTCCGATCCTCCGGCCCGCCGACGACAGCGCCGCCGGCAGCGCGACCAGTGGCGGGCCCACCGACTTCGGCCCCGTGAACGGCGGTTCCGGCAAGGGCGGCTCCGTCAACGACATTCCGACCAACGGCGGCTCCGGCAACGACAGTCCGACCAACGGCACTCCGACCAACGGCGGCTCCGGCAACGACAGTCCGACCAACGGCGCGGCCGTCGGCACTGCTCTGGACGACATTCGCGGAAGCGCCGTCGACACCGCGAACGGCGGCCCTTCTCCGGTACTGCCGAAGGCTCCGCCCGGCGCCGACGCCGGCCCCCGGGACACGGAGCGTGCGGGTGGCGCGGACGGCGCCGACATCGTCCTTTGCCCGACCTGCTCGGCCCCGCTCGCCAGTGGCACGCACCGGCCCGCCGACGTGGTGGACCTGCCACCCGGAGGGCCCGACCGGCTGCTGGCCGCACTGAGCGCGAGCGAGTCCCGGTTCCGCGCCGCCTTCTGCGACGCCGGCATCGGCATGGCCCTGATCGACCCCGAGGACCGGATCATCGAGGTCAACCCCGCCTTCGCCGCCCTGATCGGCTGCGGGGTCGGCGAACTGGTCCGCACCCCCATCCGTGAGGTCATCGACCCGGAGGGCATGCCGGACCGGCTCTTCCCCGCGCTGGTCCGCGGCGAACGCGAACGGCTCCGTGTCGAGAAGCAGCTCAGGCACCGCGAGGGCCGCACGGTCTGGAGCAAGGTGACCATCTCCCTGATCCGGGACGGCTCGGGCAGTCCGCTCTACACCCTCGCGATGGTCGAGGACATCACCGAGCAGCGCCGGCTCGGCGACCGCCTGGAGTACCAGGCCCTGCACGACCCGCTGACCAGGCTTCCCAACCGGACGTTCTTCTTCGAACGGCTCGACGCCGCCTGCCTCTCGGTGACGGCCGGCCCGGTGGCCAAGAGCGGGGGCACGGTGGGCGGCCTGGGTGCGATTGACGGCCCGGGCGCGGGGGCGGACCCTCGCGGGGACTCCGGGGCGGCGGACGCGGGGGCGGGTACTCCGGCGGCGGGTGCATCCGGAGCGGGTTCAGCCGGAGCGGGTACCACCGCGGCGGACGGCCGCCGGGTGGGCGTCTGCTATCTGGACCTCGACGGCTTCGCCGCGATCAACGAGACCCTCGGACACCACATCGGCGACCAGTTGCTGATCGCCGTCGCCACCCGGCTGCGCCGCGGGTTCTCCGAACGCAGCGCCCACCTGGTGGCGCGGATGGGCGGCGACGAGTTCGCCGTCCTGGTGACCGACAGCCGGGGCAGCGACCAGCTGACCGAGCTGGCCGCCCGGATCCTCGAAGCGCTGGAGCGCCCCTTCGACGTGGCCGGACACCGGCTGGTGGTGACCGCCAGCGTCGGCGTCGTCGAACGCTCCGTGCACGAGACCACACCGACCGACCTGGTCAAGGACGCCGACGCCACCCTCTACTGGTCCAAGGCGGACGGCCGGGCCCGCTGGACCCTCTACGACCCGGACCGGGGCGCCCACCAGCTGACCCGCCAGCTGCTCACGACCGCACTCCGCCCGGCTCTGGAACGCGGCGAGTTCACCATCGAGTACCAGCCCCTCGTCGGCCTCGCCGACGGGGCGGTGCACGGCGCGGAGGCCCTGGTCCGCTGGCGTCACCCCCGCTACGGGACGCTCTCCCCCGACCGCTTCATCCCGCTCGCCGAGGAGTCCGGCGCGATCGTGCCGCTCGGCAAGTGGGTCCTGGAGGAGTCCTGCCGTCAGGCGCACCGCTGGCTCACCGAGTTCCCCGACACCGAGACCTTCGTGAGCGTCAACCTGGCCGCCCGCCAGATCTGGGACTCGGACGTGGTCGCCGACGTGGCCCAGGCGCTCGACAGCACCGGCCTGCCGGCCCGGCTGCTGCAGCTGGAGATCACCGAGAGCGCGTTGCTGGGCCCCGGAGGGCGACCGCTGCAGGCTCTGCAGGCCCTCGCCGACATGGGCGTCCGGATCGCGATCGACGACTTCGGCACCGGCTACTCCAACCTGGCGTACCTCTCCCGGCTGCCGGTGCACGTCCTGAAGCTGGACGGCACCTTCATCGAGGGATTCCGTGACCCGGCCCCCGCCGGCCGGCCGGAACTCCCCGCGTTCAGCTCCCGCCGGAGCGACGCCGACGAGCAGATCGTCGGCGCGATGGTGCAGCTGGCGCACACCCTCGGCCTGACCGTCACCGCCGAGGGGATCGAGAGCGCGGCCCAGGCCGAACGGCTGCGGCTGACCGGCTGCGACACCGCCCAGGGCTGGTACTTCGCCAGGCCAGGCGAGGCCGAACTCGTCGCGGCCATACTGCGGGAGAGCCGCCCGGAGGTGGACGGAGCGCCCGGCGGCGCCTGAGCGGTAGGGCGCCCGAGCAGGAGCGATCGCCCGCCGGGCTCCGCCGACTGTGCTGCCGGTCCGGGCGTAGGGGCGGAGCGGGGGCAGGGAGGACCGGGCGTAGGGCGGACCGAACTGCCTGGTCCGCTACGCCCAGGCCGCCGCTACTCCCCGGTCAGCCCGTAGGCCTGGGCGATCAGCCCGTACGAGCGGTAGCGGGCCTCATGGCCGTGGATGTGCGAGGTGACCATCAGCTCGTCCACCCCGGTCCGCTTGCGCAGCGCCTCCAGGCCGTCGGCCACCTCTCCGGGCGAGCCCAGGACGACATTGCCCAGCCAGTCGTCGACGAAGTCCGCCTCCACCGGGCTGTACGGGTAGGCCTCGGCCTCCTCCGGTGTGGGGATCGGCCCCGGATTTCCGCGCCGCAGCCGGAGCATCCCGAGCGCCGCCGAGCGGGCCAGCCTGCGGGCGGAGGCCTCGTCGTCGGCCGCGACCGCGCTCACCCCGATCAGCGCGTACGGCTCGTCGAGCACGGCCGAGGCACAGAACGACGAGCGGTAGAGGTCGAGGGCCGGGATGGTGTTGGCGCTGCTGAAGTGGTGCGCGAAGGCGAACGGAAGGCCGAGCCGCCCGGCCAGCTGGGCACTGAAGCCGGACGAACCGAGCAGCCAGACGGGCGGACGCCCGTCGCCCTTCGGAACGGCCGTGAGCCGTGCATAGGAGTGGCCGGCCGGGAAGTCACCGTCCAGGAAGTGGGTCAGCTCGGCCAGCTGCTGGGGGAAGTCGTCGGCGCCCTCGGCCAGGCCTCGGCGCAGGGCCCGGGCGGTGGCCGGGTCGGTGCCGGGCGCGCGGCCGAGCCCGAGGTCGATACGGCCGGGGTGCAGCGCCTCCAGCAGGCCGAACTGCTCGGCGATCGCCAGTGGGGCGTGGTTGGGCAGCATCACCCCGCCCGAGCCGAGCCGGAGCGACGTGGTGTGGGCCCCGAGGTGAGCCAGCAGGACCGCCGGGGTGGAGCTGGCGACGCCGGGCATGCCGTGGTGCTCGGCGACCCAGAAGCGGTGGTAGCCCCATTCCTCCGCACTGCGGGCCAGGGTCGTGGTCGCAGCCAGTGCCTCGGACGGGGTGTAGCCGACGCCGACGGTGGCCAGGTCCAGGATGGAGAGCGGCGCGGGGGCCGTGCCGCGGACGGTGCCACGGATCGCCGCGCCGGTCTGCGGCTCGGGCCCGCGCTCCTGCTGGTCGTCGGTGGTCATGCCGTCCGCCCTTCTGGCCGCCCTGGCGGCCGCTCCTGTGGCCGTCGTGACGGCCGACCTCGAGGCCATCTCTCCGGCCGTCTCTCCGGCCGTCTTGATGACCGTCTTTTCGGCTGCGAACGACCGCGTCCTTGGCCGGCGGTCGCTGCTGCCGACGGACGTCAACCACGCCACCGGTCCGGGTGTTCCCGGCCCCCGGAGCCCGGTCTCCGTCGCCGCGGCCCGGCGCGGGCCATGTCGCCACGCGACGGACCGGCGCGAGCCGTGCCGCTGCACGACCGGCGAGCGACAGCCTGCCTACCGACCGTTCGGCTGACTCACAGCCAGCAGACGGACACGTGTGGCGACTTCACGCCACCGCGGGAAGTCGCCAGCCGCAGGGCTCGCGATCGGCGCCCGGCGTCCGGCAGGCTAGGGGGCAGAGCGGATCACCCAACCGGATCCGTCCTCAACAGCAAGGTCATCGGGCTGGACCAGCGCCGATCGATCCCCACGAGCCCCCGGAGCGGCACCCCGCCCCGGGGGTTCGCGCCTTTGTGAGGTCCGGCACAGCCGGGGTGCTTCATGGCATGAAAAGTCGAGGCGCTAGCGTTGTCCCCTGCAGCCATCTGCTCCCCCTGGGCAGCCTGGAGGGAGTCGGACCTTGGACATCTCAGCGGTGATCGGATCCTCATGGATCTGCGCCCTGGCGCTCTTCGCCGTACTCGGCGACGCCTTCCTCCCCTTCATCCCCAGCGGGACGCTGGTCATCCTGGCCGTGCTCAAGACGGCGCAGATAGACGGCGCGCCACTGCTGCTGGGGCTCGGCGTGGCGGTGGCCTCGTTCCTCGGGGACCTGCTTCTCCTCCAGCTCGCCCGCCGTGGCGCCCCTTCGGTGCAGCGACGACTCGAACACCGCCCCAAGCTGGCCGCCAGCGTGGCCCGGGTCCAGCAAGCGTTGGACGGACGGACCACCGGGGCGGCCGCCGCGATGGTGGTCGTCGCACGCTTCGTGCCGGCCGGGCGCACCGTCCTCGACCTGGCTATCGGCCACTCCCCCGCCCAGCCGCACCGATTCCTCCGCTGGTCCGCCCTGGCCGCGCTGATCTGGGCCGCCTACATCGTCACGCTGGGCTGGCTCAACAGCCACTGGTTCGACACCGCCTGGCTGAGCCTCGCGGTCTCCTGCGCTGCCGCCACCGCGGTCAGCACGACGATCGCCCGGATCGTTCGCCGCCACCGCCGGCTCGCCACCATCTGACGCCCCGAGGGCTCATCTCCCGGCGGTTCATCGCCGACAGACCGTCGACTCACCCTGCGACACGCCCGAGCAATACCAGGGTGGGTGGAGCCGAGCGTCACAGGACGGCAACAGAAGGACTGTCTCCGCAGCCCCTGCGCACGCATTCTGCGTATTGACTGTCAATGGACCTCGGCACCTTGGTGCCCCCTGCGTCCACATGGCATGCTAAAAGCAGAATAATCATCAATTGCCTGATTTGACCGGTACGGCCCACGGACGCCATCACCACCCGGCCAGCGGCACCCAGGGGAGACCATGACCAACATCTCGCGCAGGACCGTGCTCAGTGCCACCGCCGCGACCGTGGCCCTCGGCGCAGTGACGGCGTGCTCCAGCGGCGGATCGGGTTCGGGGTCGGGTTCAGGGTCGAGTACCGCCCCCACCCCGGGCAGCAGCAGTGCAGACAACGGACCGACGGGCAGCGGCTCTCCGAGCAAGGGTGCACCCAAGGGGACTCCGATCGGCGACGGTTCCACGTCCGACACCGGCCCCCAGCCGAACCAGCCCAAGCCGGAGAAGCTCAAGCCCGGTGAGCGCCCGCCGCAGTTCGTGGTGTTCTCCTGGGACGGCGCCGGCGCCACCGACGACGGCCAGTTCCCCCGCTTCCTCAAGCTGGCCGAGGAGCACAAGGCGTCGATGACCTTCTTCCTCTCCGGGATCTACACCCTCCCGAAGGGCAAGTCCGACCTGTACCACCCGCCGAAGCACTCGGTCGGCGCGTCCGACATCCCGTACCTGTCGGACGGCGCGGTCAAGAACACGATCAAGCTGATCAGCCAGGCCTGGCTGGCCGGCCACGAGATCGGCACCCACTTCAACGGGCACTTCTGCTCGACCCGCTCGGACGGCAACGGCGTCAACAAGTGGACGCCGGAGGACTGGCAGAGCGAGATCGACCAGGCGATCGGGTTCGTCACCCAGTGGCGGACCAACACCGGCTTCACCGACGTCGACCCGCTCCCCTTCGACTACAAGAAGGAGCTCATAGGCGGCCGCACCCCGTGCCTCGAAGGGCAGAAGGCCCTGCTTCCGACCGCGGCCAAGATGGGCTGGAAGTACGACGCCAGCTCCTCCGGCGGCCAGCAGATATGGCCGCAGAAGGTGCAGGACGGCAAGGTCTGGGACTTCCCGCTGCAGAGCATCCCGTTCCCGGGGCACGCCTTCCAGGTCCTGTCGATGGACTACAACATCCTGGCCAACCAGTCGGCCGGCAGCACCAAGGGCGACCCGGCCAAGTACAACGACTGGCGCACCCAGGCCCGGGACGCCTACCTCGCCGGGTTCGACCGGGCCTACAACAGCAACCGCGCGCCGTTCTTCATCGGCAACCACTTCGAGCAGTGGAACGGCGGCATCTACATGGACGCCGTCGAGGAGACCCTGAAGACCATCGCGGGCAAGCCGGACGTCCGGCTGGTGTCCTTCCGGCAGCTGGTCGACTGGCTGGAGGTGCAGGACCAGTCCACGATCCGCAAGCTTCGCTCGCTGAACGTGGGGCAGGCGCCGGCCGGCGGGTGGGAGTCCTTCCTCGGCACCGCCGGCTGAGCAGCGCGCACCGCCCCCAGTCAGGCACACCCGCGACGCACCGGCCGGCGCAGCCGTGACGTACCGGCCGGCGTAGCGTGACGGACCGGCCGACGGGGCCGCAACAACCAGCCCTGCCTGCCGGTTCCCCGACTGCTACCCGGCCGCCGGCCCGGTGCCGAGGAGGCACTGAACCACGGCCTCGCTGCCGGCCCGCCCCCAGAGGATCGAGTAGTGATTGGTGTCGGGCACCAGCGACGACGCCACCACCCGGGCCTTGTCCAGGCCTGCCATCGCGATCCGCTTGTCGTCGTAGAGGCCCTGCGGCTCGTCGAGCAGGCCGCGTTCCGCCCACAGCAGTTCACCGGGGCAGGGCAGCCGGTGCACCGCGGCGGCCGCGTCCTGGTCCAGCAGGACCTGTGCGCCGTCGGTCTGAACCGCCTCCAGGACGCAGGCGGAACGCAGTTCGGGCTCGGTGCCGATCAGATCGCGCTGGGTGTAAGCATCGATCTCCTCCGACCAGTCGGCGTTGAAGGCGGGGTGCTGCTGCCAGAACGCGCGGTAGGCGGCGCGGTCCGGGAAGGTCATCGACAACCGGGCCAGGGCCGGGCCGAGCACCGCGGCCAGCGCCTCCTCCTCCCGGACGCCCTCCGGAAGCGGGAAGCTGACCGCCCCGTCGACCAGCACTACGCGGCTGACCAGCTCGGGGTGGCGCACGGCCGTCAGCGCCGTGATCCAGGCGCCCATGGAGTGCCCTACGACCGGCGTCGGCCCCAGGTCGAGCGCGGTGATCAGGGCGGCCATGTCGTCCGCGTGCCGGGCCAGGCCGTACGGCCCGCCCACGGTCCGGCTGGCCCCGCGTCCACGCAGGTCGGGTGCGAGCAGTGTGGCCCGGCCGGCGAGCCTGCGGGCGATCTCGAACCAGGCCATGCCGTTGGCGGTGATGCCGTGCACCGCCACGACGGTAGGAGCCCCCGGCACGGTGGCGGGCCAGCGGAGCACCGCCAAGTCGCCCCCGGGAACGGGGACCGTCAGCTGCTCGGGCTGCGGGAATGACCGGCTCACGCGGGGGTACCTCCTGTAGGGCGGGCACCGGGGGCACCGGCCTGGCCGGTGGCCCGGGCCGATCGGCCGGAGCGGGCGACACGGATGCGGGCAGGCAGTCTGGCCAGGCCGCCGGGCAGCAGGTAGACCACGGCGACGAAGAGGCCGCCCAGCAGGAAGAGCGGCTGGGAGAGCGGGACACGCAGGACGGCGGGAAGGCCGGCGATGGTCTCGGAGTTGGCGAGGTCGCCGAGCCGGTGACCGGCCCAGGTGTAGATGACGCCGCCGAGCAACGGCCCCCAGCGGGTACCGGATCCACCGAGGACGACCATCACCAGCAGTGAGAGCGTGGCGTCGGAGGTGGCGGCCTGCGGAGTGGCCCCACCGGTCAGCAGGAGGTAGACGACCCCACCCACCGCGGCGAGGGCTCCGGCGAGGACGAAGGCCATCAACTTGTAGCCGTAGGGGCGGAGTCCGAGCACCTCGACCCGGCGCTCGTTCTCCTTGATGCCCTCCCAGACCCGCCCGGCCGGGGAGCCGACGGCCCAGTGGACCGCAGCCAGGGTGAGCACCAGGTAGGCGACGGCGATCCAGTAGAGGTTGGCGGTGTTCTCGATGCCCAGGAAGGCGGAGGGCAGTTGGTCGGCCGGCGCCGACCGGCCCTCCTCGCCACCGGTGACGCCGCCGGGGTTGCGCTGGACGAGGATCGAACCGGCCTGTGCGAAGGCCAGGGTGACCATGGAGAACCCGATGCCGGTGACGCGGAGGCTGACCGAGCCGAGCAGCAGGGCCAGCGCGACGGCACAGGCGACGCCGAAGGGTGCCGCCGCGGCGAACGGCAGTCGGAGCTCCAGCATGCCGAGGTTGGTGGCGTAGAGGCCGGTCGCGAAGTAGAGCGCGTGGCCGAAGGAGAGCAGTCCGGTACGGCCGAGCAGGAGGTCGTAGCCGGTGGCGAGGGCTCCGTAGAGCAGGCACAGGGCGATGAGTTGGAGGCTTCCGGGGCTGCCGAGCGGGCCGTCGAGCAGTCCCGGGACGGGAAGCGCACTGTATGGGGCGACAAGGAGCAGGATCAGCAGAGCGATCGGCCACCAGCGTAGCGCTCGGTGCACCGCTGTCGAGCGCTCAGTGATTGATTCACCTGTTCGAGGGATGGCGCCGGCCTCGCCCGTCCGTCCAGAATGTCTCTCGGCAGGGCTGGTGTCAGTCCCCCCTGCTGAAGTGGCGGCAGTGCGGTCGGCCGCGGTGCCACCGGTGCTCGTGGTGGAGGTGTTGGTGCTCACGCGAGCCTCCCGGTTAGTCCGCGGGGTCGTACGAGGAGCAGTACGGCCAGTAGGACGACGACCGACAGGTCGCCGAGCCCTGCAGCGGTGTAGTAGTTGGCGAACTGCTGGACGAGGCCGACACAGACCGAGGCCACGGCGGCCCCGGTGACGGAACCCATACCGCCCATCACGACAACGACAAAGGCGAAGATGAGCAGGCTGGTCCCCTGGCCGGGGTTGACCGAGCCGAAGTAGAGGCCGCCGAGGGCACCGCCGAGAGCGGCGGCGGCGCCACCGAGGGCGAAGACGAGGGTGAACGCCTTGCGGACGTCGATGCCGAGCGCCGTGACCATCGCCCGGTCCTCGACGCCGGCGCGGACGATCAGCCCGTAGCGGGTACGGGCGAGGAACAACCGAAGAGCGAGCAGCAGCAGGGCCGCCGCGGCCACCAGCACGAAGCGGTTGACCGGGACGGTCGCACCGAACAGGCGCCAGGTGCCGGAGAGCAGCTCCGGCTGCGGGAAGGGCCGGGCGTCCGCGCCCCAGATGCCCATGAGGAGAGCGGGCACGGCCAGCCCGACGCCGACGGTGGCGAGGATCTGGTCGCGCGGCCGGCTGTAGAGCGGCCGGATCAGGAAGAGCTCCAGCAGGACGGCGGCGGCCGTCCCGACCAGCGTGCCGAACGGCACGGCGAGCCAGAAGGGGAAGCCGGCCTCCGTGCCGGCCCACCACGTGGCATAGGCGCCGATGGAGAGCAGGGCGCCGTGCGCGAAGTTGAGCACGTCCATCAGACCGAAGATCAGCGAGAGACCGGAGGCCACCAGGAAGTACAGCGCACCCAGACCGAGTCCGGTACAGGTGAGGAGGACGATCGTGTCCATCAGGGGTTCACCTCCGTGGTGACAGCAGGGCCGGGTGGAGCCTGGCCGGCCGCCGGGGAGCCGGTCACCTGACGGCCGTCGACCGCGGCGCCGGCCGTCAGAGCGGCGGTCACCACGGGACCGGCTCCGGGTCGGCGGCTGCCGACGCCCAGCAGGCGGCGGGCCGCCGCCTCGTCGGCCAACAGCTCGGCGGTGCCGCCCCGGTGGGCGGTGCGGCCGTCGGCCAGCACGGCGCAGGTACCGGCGAGCCGGCGAACGAGGGCGAGGTTCTGCTCGACCAGGAGAACGGGCACGGCCTCGGCCGCGCGTGCCAGCACGTCGGCCACCTCCGCCACGATCTTCGGCGCCAGGCCCTTGGTGGGCTCGTCGGCGATGATCAGCCGGTTGCGGTTGAGCAGGGTCCGGCCGATCGCCACCATCTGCTGCTGGCCGCCCGAGAGGGTTCCGGCCAACTGGTGGGCCCGCTGCTTGAGTTCGGGAAACAGGTCATGGACGAGGTGGTAGGCCGGTTCGGCGTCGTGGTCCCGCTCGGCCAGACGCAGGTTCTCGGCGACCGTGAGGCCCGCGAAGATACCGCGGTCCTCGGGGGCGTACCCGATGCCCTGACGGACCACGAGGTGTGTAGGCAGACCGGAGAGTTCGGCACCCGCGAACAGCACGCCGCCGGTGCGCGGTACCAGGCCCATCACGGCCTTGACCGTGGTGGTCTTGCCCGCGCCGTTGCGTCCGAGCAGCGCGGTGACGCCGGTCGGCGCCACGTCGAAGTCGACCCCGTGCAGGATGTGCAGTCCGTTGATGACCACCCGCAGATCGCGAACGGAGAGGAGGGCCCCGTCGACAGCCGGTGCTCCGGATGGGGCACCGGGCCCGGCGGTGTGGGCGACGCCGGCAATAACACCGGAGGAGGTAGTGGGGAAGGCAGAGTCGGTCACAGCGCCTCGCCCAGGTAGGCCTGTTGCACCGTGGCGTCCGCCATCACTGCCTCAGGGGTGTCCAGTGCGAGCAGGGTTCCGTGGTGCATCACGGCCAGGCGGTCGGCCAGGCCGAGCAGGACATCCATGTGGTGCTCCACCATCAGTACGGTGCGGCCGAGGTCGCGGTGCACCGAGCGGATCAGCTCGGTGAGGGCCGGCACCTCCTCCGCGCTGACCCCGGCCATCGGCTCGTCCAGCAGGATCAGCCGCGGGTCGGAGACGAGCAGGACGGCGAGTTCGAGCTTGCGCTTCTCGCCGTGGGAGAGCGCACTCGCCAAGGTGCCTGCCCGGTGCCGGAGTTCGGTGCGCTCCAGGGTCTCGGACACCTGCTCCGCGTAGCGGTCGGCGCGGCGCCAGATCCGGTACGAGGCCCGCGGCCCGGCCGCGGCCTGGGCGGCCAGCCGGACGTGGTCGGCCACCGTCATGCCCGGCCAGAGAGAGGAGGTCTGGAACGTACGACCGAGCCCGCGGCGTGCCCTGGCGTGAACGGCCTCGGAGGTGATGTCGGTGCCGTCGAGTTCGAGGGTGCCGTGGCTCGCCGGGTAGATACCGGAGATCAGGTTGAAGAGGGAGGTCTTGCCGGCACCGTTGGGCCCGATGAAGGCGATGAACTCGCCTTCCCCGACCGAGAAGGAGACGTCTTCGACGATCGGCACACCGCGGACGGACCAGCCGAGACCGGTGAGCCGCAGCACCGGCGTGCCCATGGCGGAGGATGCGACCTTGGTGAATGACGCCGTAGCCGCGGTGGGCGGGGCCATGACCCCGGCGGACGTGGGCGTGGCCCCGGCCGACGCGGGCGAGGGCCCAGCGGGCGAGGGCGTGCCCATGGCGGACGAAGCAGGACCGGGCATCGGGATCAGCCCGCCATCGGGGTGACCGGCGGCGCCGCCTCGTCCGCGGTCAGCGTCTTCTCCACGGCCGGCTTGGCGGCAGCGCCGGTACCGGTCAACCGGACCTGGAACATCGGCTGGAGCAGGGCGTGGTCCTCGGCACGAACCGTGGCCCGCCCCTTCACTCCGTCGAAGCTCCAGCCCTCCAGCGACTTGACCAGCGCCGAAGTGTCATCGGTCGAGCCGTGGTTGGCCTCGATCGCGTGCACGATCATCTGGGCGGCGGTGAAGCCGTCCGGGGTGAAGATGTCGGACTTGCCGCCCCCGGCGGTGACGGCCTCGTCCATGGCCTTCTCCACGGGGGTGCCGGCGGCACCCCCGAAGTAGTGGTCCAGGAAGGAGATCTTCTCGCCCGCCGGGCCGAAGAGCGGGTAGGAGGCGGCGAGGTCCAGGCCGGTGACGACCTTGGTCTCGGCGAAGACGTCCTGCTGGTTCAGCGCCGTCCACAGGGCCGATGAGGTGTCGCCGGCCCAGGCGACGAACAGCAGGTCGGGCTTGGCGGTCTTGGCCTGGGTGGCGAAGGGGGTCAGGTCGGTCGCGCTCGGCGGGGCGAGCACGGCGTCGACCGTGGCGCCCTGGGTGCCGAGCACGGCCTTGACGGCTGCCACGTTGGCCTGTCCGAAGGCGTTGTCCTGAGCGAGCACGGTGACCTTCCTGCCCTTGGCATCACCGATGAACGAGGCCGCGGTCCTGATGTCCTGGTAGGACTGGCGGCCGGAACGGAAGGTGTACTTGTTCAACCCGGTGACCTTGTCGGCGGCGGCCGGGCCGCTGATGAAGAGCACCTTGTTCTGGGCGGCGATCGGGCCGACCTGGAGGGCGACACCCGAAGCGGTGGAGCCGGCCAGGATCTTGTGCCCCTTGCCGATCAGGTCCTTGGCGGCCGACACCGCCTTGGCCGGGTCACCCGCGTCGTCCTGCTCCTCGAACTCGATCTTGTGCCCGTCGACCGCGCCGGTGCCCTTGGTCGCGTAGTTCAGACCGGCCTTGAAGCCCTCCAGGTACTGCTTGCCGTACGCGGCCAGCGGCCCGGTCCTGGAGTACACCAGCCCGACCTTGACCGGTCCCTTGGAGCCGCCGCCGTCCGCCGCGGTGGTGCCCGCCGTACCGGCCTCGGCGCAGCCGGCCGCGAGGAGGGCGCAGGCCGCGATCGCGGCAAGTCTGCGGCCGGGGCCGGCAGCTGCCTTGCGGGCCGTGCCGGCAGCTCCGGCTGTGCCTGCGGAGGCACCGGAGGCGGTCCTGGTGAGGGCTGTCGAGCTGCGCATGATGACCGACTCCTGGGGGGTGCTGCGGGGGTGGATGCCGGAACCGTAGGTGTGGCGCGAAAGCTGCAACATGTGCCCGGTCGACGTATCAGCCCGCCTGGATATGGCTGCGCCCGCCATACCACCGCACCTGCGGCCCACCGGCGATCACCCGGTGTGGGCGGCCGCCACGGGTCGGCGTACGTGCGTGGCGTCGCCCGCCATGGCACGGGCAGGGCGCGCACGGTGACGGTGGTGGCGGGCGAGGGCACTCCCCTCCCTCCACCCACCCCCGTTCACCCACACCCCCTCACGAGGTGACCCTTTGGACAAGGTCCTGGACTCCGCCGCCGCAGCGGTCGGGGACATTCCCGACGGAGCGGTGCTGGCCGTCGGCGGCTTCGGCCTCTGCGGCATCCCCAGCACCCTGATCGGCGCCCTGGCCGCCACGGACACCACCGGCCTGCGGGTGGTGTCCAACAACTGCGGGGTGGACGACTGGGGGCTCGGCCTGCTGCTACGGGCCGGGCGGATCGCCCGGATGACCTCCTCCTACGTCGGCGAGAACAAGGAGTTCGCCCGGCAGTACCTCTCCGGCGAGCTGGAGGTGGAGCTGACGCCGCAGGGCACCCTCGCCGAGCGGCTGCGGGCCGGGGGCGCCGGCATCCCGGCGTTCTTCACCCCCGCCGGGGTCGGCACCCAGGTCGAGGAAGGCGGGCTGCCCTGGCGGTACGGGGCGGACGGCTCGGTGGTACTGGCCTCACCGCCGAAGGAGGTCCGGGAGTTCGGAGGCCGCCGCTACCTGCTGGAGGAGGCCATCACGGCCGACTTCGCCCTCGTCCGCGCCGAGGTGGCGGACCGGCACGGCAACTGCGTCTTCCACGCGGCCGCCCGGAACTTCAACCCGCTCTGCGCGGCGGCCGGCCGGATCACCCTGGTCGAGGCGGACCGGATCGTCGAGCCGGGCGAGCTCGGGCCCGACGTCGTCCACCTCCCCGGCGTGTACGTCGACCGGGTGGTCGCCGCCGATCCCGCGGACCGCCGCGTCGAGCGTCGGACCGTCCGCACCGCACCTCAGGAGGCCTGACCGCGATGACCACCAGGACGACCACCGAGACCACCGAGCCGATCACCGAGCCGACCTCCGCCACGTCCGCCGAGCCGACCGCCACCGTGTCCGCCCTGGCGCCCACCCACCCCGCAGAGGCGCCCACCCCGCTCGCCCCCGGAAGCCCACCAGCCCCCTGCGACCCGCTCGACCCGCGCGGCCCACTCGACCCCCGGAACGCGCTCGCCGCACGGGCCGCCCGCGAGCTGAGGGACGGCCAGTACGTCAACCTGGGCATCGGCCTGCCGACCCTGATCCCCAATCACCTTCCGCCCGGCGTCCACGTGGTGCTGCACTCGGAGAACGGCATCCTGGGCGTCGGCCCGTACCCGGAGGACGGGGCCGAGCACCCCGATCTGATCAACGCGGGCAAGGAGACCGTGACGGTCGCCGCCGGGGCCTCGTACTTCGACTCCGCGTTCTCCTTCGGCATGATCCGGGCGGGCCGGATCGACGTCTCCGTCCTGGGGGCGATGCAGGTCTCGGCCGCCGGGGATCTCGCCAACTGGATGATCCCGGGCAAGATGGTCAAGGGCATGGGCGGCGCCATGGATCTGGTGCACGGCGCCCGCCGGCTGATCGTCGTCATGGAGCACACGGCGAAGGACGGCTCGCCGAAGATCGTCGACGAGCTCTCACTCCCGGCGACCGGCCGACGGGTTGTCGACCGGATCGTCACCGATCTGGCGGTCATCGACGTCACACCGGCCGGGCTGCGCCTGGTGGAGACGGCCCCGGGGGTGGGATTCGAGGAGGTCCGGACGGCGACCGGGCCGCGCCTTCTGCCGATCGGCTGAGAACGACCGCCCCAGCAGCACGCACGCGAAGACGAGAAAGACGGACACGCGTGTAGGGACACGCCACGTACGGACACGCCGACTACGGAGACGCGAACCACGGACGCGCGGGAGAGGCACGCGACGGCGACCCCGGCGGCGACATGCGGAGACACGAAGGCCGGACTGCCCGCGCGGCGGTCCGGCCTTCGCGCATTTATTCGACCGACCCGGAATGCCCGGATGTGAATCCACCCCCATAGCACCGTCGGCGACCCGAATGGCCGGGAATCGTCATATCTTCATGCTTGCGCAATGATCGTTTCTCAGATCGGTTGCGATCACGTCTGCGCTCCGGGAGAGTTGGGGAAGCCAAGGGTCCCGCACCCCCGGAGGGGAGTCCGGAGAACGAGCGGGGGTCCCGCATTCGAGGTAGCCACGCAGATACACGACAATATCGATCGTATACGTTTTAATGATTGACGGCCCGGAAACTGCCTGGAAACGGCGCAGTTCACCGGGCGGTGTTCTGCTTCGAAAGCAAGGCTCTGGGGGGAGCGCTCGATCCCAGCGCGCGCAGTTCGCAGCGCGGGACTCCAGGTCGCATACCCCCGGTCGGAGCACGCACGAACGGCCGGCGCAAGCGGCCGGCCACGGGGGGAGCCACACATGATCAAGCTGTTCTCGCGACAGACGGACGCCGAAGCCAGAACCGCCCCGGAAGCACCCACCCCGCAGACATCCACCCCGCCGACACCCACCCCGGCCATGCACGCTCCGGAGACCGCCGCTCCGGAAGCCACGGTCGAGGACGACCTTCGCTCCATACCGGTCCCCGAAGCCCCTTACGACTACGTCCACTTCAGTCGCCTGGCCGGCCCGGCCACCACCCCCGAAGTCACCGATCCCGCCAAGACCATCGATCCCGCGAAGACCACCGATCCCGCCAAGGCCACCGATCCCGCCAAGGCCACTGATCCCACCACCGACCCCGAGCCCACCGAAGCGTCCGAGCCCGCCGAGGCGTCCGCCCCTCCCTACCGCGTCCAGTACCGCAGCCTGCTGCGCCGCGAGCCGCACCGGATCCGGGCGGCGCTGCTCCTGCTGGCCGCGCCGCTGGTCGAGGCGGTGCTGCTCGTCTGGCTGCTGCTCCCCGGCCACTGGCCGGTCCGGCCGGGCGAGACGCACGCCTGGCTGCTGCTCGGCGACAAGGTGATGATCGGGATCATCGCGGTGGTCGAGGTGTTCCGGCTGGTCAACGTGGTCTCCAACACCCACGCCACCCTGGTCGCCCGCGACCCCGTCCCGGTCACACCCGAGGCGGGCACCCGGGTCGCGTTCATCACCACCTGCGTGCCGGGCAAGGAGCCGCCGGAGATGGTGCGCACCACGCTCACCGCCGCGTTGGCCGTCCGGCACGACGGTCCGTACGACGTCTGGCTGCTCGACGAGGGAAACGATCCTGCTATGCGCGCGCTCTGTGCCGAGCTCGGTGCACGGCACTTCAGCCGGCGCGGGGTCGAACAGTGGAACCAGTCCAAGGGCCGGTTTCGCGCCAAGACCAAACACGGCAACTACAACAGCTGGCTCCAGGCGCACGGCGGCGCCTACGACTTCTGGGTCTCGGTGGACACCGACCACGTCCCGCTACCGGAGTTCTGCGAGCGGATGCTCGGCTACTTCCGCGACCCGGACGTCGCGTTCGTGGTCGGGCCGCAGGTCTACGGGAACTACCGCAGCTCGGGGTCGGCGGTCACCAAGTTCTCGGAAAGCCAGCAGTTCCTGTTCCACGCGCTGATCCAACGGGCCGGGAACCGTTACGGCGCACCGATGTTCGTCGGCACCAACAACGCCGTTCGGATCAGCGCGCTGCAGTCGATCGGCGGCCTGTACGACTCGATCACCGAGGACATGGCGACCGGGCTGGAGTTCCACCGCCGCCGGAACCCGGCCACCGGCGCGCGCTGGACGTCGGTCTACACGCCTGACGTGCTGGCGGTCGGCGAGGGGCCGTCGTCCTGGACCGACTTCTTCTCCCAGCAACTGCGCTGGAGCCGGGGCACCTACGAGACCCTGCTCACCCAGTACTGGCGGGCGGCCTGGCGGCTGTCGCCCGGCCGGCTGCTCAACTACACGCTGATGGTCTGCTTCTACCCGATGGCGGCCTTGACCTGGCTGCTCGGCGGCGTGTCGAGCGTGCTCTACCTGGGGTTCGGGGCATCGGGCGTCCATGTGTCGTCCGAGATCTGGATGATGCTGTACAGCGACGCGGCCGCCCTCCAGGTGCTGCTCTACACCTGGAACCGGAAGCACAACGTGAGCCCGCACGAGCCGGCCGGGTCGTCCGGAGTCGCCGGGATGGTGATGTCGGCGCTCTGCGGGCCGATCTACGCAGCATCGTTTCTGCAGGCGGCACTTCGCCTCCGCAGTCGCTTCGTGGTGACACCGAAGGGGGACTCGGCCAGCCCGGACCGGGTGACGACGTTCCGGATCCACCTGTTCTGGGCGCTGGTGTTCGGCGGCGCGGTCACCGCGTCCTTCTTCACCGGACACGATCACGTCGCCATGCGCACCTGGGCCTGCCTGGCGTTCTTCCTCAGCGTGCTGCCGATGCTCGTGCTGGCCGCCGACGCCGTCCGGCGCCGCCGGGCCCGGCCGACGTCCACCCTCTCGGTCACCGGCGCCGCGACGACCTCAACAGCAACGGCCCCGGCAAAGGGCGCCGCCCCCGCCCCCGTCGTCCCCGCGCAGAGCCGTACCGAACCCGCCCCGGCGCCCACCACCACACGCTGAACCGCACCCGCAGCACGAGGGGACCAACCACCGTGAAGATCCGCAACGCCGGCCGCACCAGGCGCTTCGCCCTCGGCAGCACGGTCGCGCTGACCGTCGCCGGGATGAACGCGCCGGCCGTGCTCGGCTTCGCCGACGCGCAGTACCACGACTACGTGATCAACCGCCCCGAGTACAAGGCCGAGTACGGCCACTGGCAGACCGTCGTCCTCCCCGCCGCGTTCCGGATCAACGCCGTCCATGCCAGCCTGCTGCGCACCGGCAAGGTCCTGATCATCGCCGGTTCCGGCAATGACCAGCGCAGCTTCGACGCGGGCAGCTTCAAGAGCGTGCTCTGGGATCCGGCCAGGAACACGTACAAGGTGGTCCCGACCCCGGCCGACATGTTCTGCGGCGGCCACACCGCCCTGCCCGACGGGCGGTTGCTGGTGGCCGGCGGCACCCAGCGGTACGAGGCGCTGGACGGCGCGGTGAAGAAGGCGGCGGGCACCATGCGGGTGCGCAACGAGAACCCGGACGCGGCCCGGACGTTCCCCAAGGGCACCGTGTTCACGGCCCCGAACGGCCGCGAGTACGTGTCGACCGCCGAGGTGACCGTCCCGGCCGCGGTCAAGACCGGCGCCGGCGACCGCACCGTCGTCAAGGCCAGCGAGCAGCACGTCTTCGTGGAGGCGGTCGCGCAGGGCGCCGACTACGTCAACAACTCCCCCGCCCAGTACTCGATCAAGGGCCTGAGCGGCGCCGAGGCCCGGAACATCTACGGCATGGCCGACCGCATGACGCTGGAGAAACAGGACTTCCAGGGCATCCGCTCCGCCTTCGAGTTCAACCCGGACACCGAGATGTACGAGCAGGTCACCGACATGGCGTACGCCCGTTGGTACCCGACGCTCACCGGGCTGGGCGACGGGCGGGTGGTCACCGTCTCCGGGCTGGACGACACCGGACAGATCCTCAGCGGCAACGACAACGAGATCTACGACCCGGCGAACAAGACCTGGTCCAAGGCGCCCGACCGCTACTTCCCCACCTACCCGTCGATCTTCCTGACCGCCTCCGGCAAGCTCTTCTACTCCGGTTCCAACGCCGGCTACGGCCCGGCGGACAAGGGCCGCGAGCCGGGGCTCTGGGACCTCGGGGACAACAGCTTCCAGCCGGTGCCGGGGCTGCGCGACCCCGCTCTCACCGAGACCTCGTCCTCCGTACTGCTGCCGCCCGCCCAGGCACAGAAGGTGATGGTGCTCGGCGGCGGGGGCGTCGGCGAGTCCCCGCTCTCCACCGCCCGCACCGACATCGCCGACCTCTCCGCCGCCAAGCCCGTCTTCACCCCCGGCCCGGACCTGCCGGCCGGCGGCACCCGCTACCTCAACAGCGTGATCCTGCCGGACGACACCGTGTTCACCACCGGCGGCTCCAGCGACTACCGGGGCAAGCACAAGAGCGACCTGCTCAAGGCGCAGATGTACCACCCGGACACCAACACCTTCACCACCGCGGCCGAGCCGACCGTCGGGCGGAACTACCACTCCGAGGCGCTGCTGCTCCCCGACGGCCGGGTGGTGGTCCTCGGCTCCAACCCGCTCTTCGCCGACAAGGCCGACGCCGAGCCGGGCACCTTCGAGCAGCGGATCGAGATCTACACACCGCCGTACCTGTTCCACGGTGAGCGGCCGCAGTTGACCGACGCGCCGGCCACCGCGCGGCTCGGCACCGGCATCACGGTCAAGTCCCCCAAACCGGACGGCGTGGTGACCGCCAAGCTGGTCCGGCCGAGTTCGGTCACCCACGCGACCGACGTCGAACAGCGGTCGGTGGCCCTGGACGTCGGCGCGCGCTCGGACGGCGGCGTCGCGCTCACCCTTCCCGCCAACCCGGACCTGCTCCCGCCGGGCTGGTACATGCTGTTCGTGACGGACGGCTCCGGCACCCCCTCGGTGGCCCGGTGGATCAAGGTGACGGCCTGACCGATCAGGGTGACCGCACAGCCGGCGTCCGCAGAGCGGCTATGCGCCCCCGCGCGCCAGCCCCAGGGCGTACGGCAGCCAGAACTCGCCCGCCCGGGGCTCGCCGCGGCCGCACTCGCCGTCGGACTCGCCGGGGTTCTTGATCCAGAGGTAGGCGTCGACGCCGGAGCGGCCGGTCTCGGTGGTGGGCGGTTCGCCCAGCGCACGGCCGGGCGGGTTGCACCAGGCGTCGCCGCTCAGCGGGCCGTTGCCGTTGCGGCTGGTGTCGATGACGAAGTGTTTCCCGCCCAACGCGGCGGAGAGCTCGGTGCCGTACGCCGCGTTCCGGTCGGTGCCGTAGAAGTTGGAGACGTTGACCGCGAAGCCGTCCGCCACCGCGACACCGGACTTGCGCAGGGCGTCGGACATCGCCGACGGGTCCTGTGCCCAGCCCGGGTTGCCCGCGTCCAGGTAGACGCGCACCTGCGGGCGCTTCTTCAACTCCTGTACGGCGAAGGCCAGCAGGCCGTACCTCTCGACAGCGGCCGCCCCCTTCACCCCGCAGGCGTCCAGGGTGTGTGCGACGGCGTCCGGCTCCAGGACCACCCACGCCTTGCGGTCGCCCAGCGCCTCCGCCAGGCCGGTGATCCAGGAGCGGTAGGCCGCGGCGTCCGACGCACCGCCGGCCGAGTACTGGCCACAGTCGCGGTGCGGAATGTTGTACGCGACGAAGACCGGTGTACGGTCCACGGCGGCGGCCCGGCGGCTCACCTGCTCGACGATGCCCTTGGCCGCCTGGTCGCCGAGCCACTGCGAGGAGGGCTGGGCGGCGATCTTCAGCAGGGTGTCGGCCTCGGCCGCCCGGCCCTGGCCGCGCAGGGTGACGAGCTGCTGGGCGGCCGAGGTCTGGTCGGAGACGTAGAAGGTCTGGCCCGGCAGCTGGGCGAGCCCGGCGGCAGACGCCCCTCCGGCGGCACCGCCGGCCGAACCGGTCGTCTCCCCCGAACCGGCCGAACCCGCCGTTCCCCCCGCCGCACCGGCCCCGGTCGGCGCAGGCGCCGCCCCCGTGCCCGAACGGCCGCCCGAACCCCCGGACGCGCCACCGCCGTTGCACCCCGCAATGCCTGCCACCAGCCCCAGCAAAGCCGCCCCCGCAGCCAGCCGGAACCCCGCTCCTCGCCCTACCCGGCGCACGTACCGCCCCTCCCCAGACCCGGTCCGGCGACCCGGTCGGCACCCAGCTTCGCACACCGGGTACCGCCCGGCGGCCGAGGCCGGTGAACAGCGGGCAGCGGCGACGAGTAGACGAGGCATCAGCTCATCGCGAGGCCGTCAGCCCTGCTTGAGGTTCGGCACCTGCCAGTCGATCGGGTCGACGCCGAAACCGTCCAGCGCCTCGTTGATCTGCGAGAACGGCCGGCTGCCGAAGAACAGCTTGGCCGAGAGCGGCGACGGGTGGGCGCCCTGGACCACGACGTGCTTGGTGGTGTCGATCAGCGGCAGCTTCTTCTTCGCGTAGTTGCCCCAGAGCACGAAGACCACCGGCTCCTCGCGCGCGCTCACCGCCTTGATCACCGCGTCGGTGAACTTCTCCCAGCCCTTGGCCTTGTGCGAGTTGGCCTCGTGCGCGCGCACGGTGAGCACCGCGTTGAGCAGCAGCACGCCCTGCTCGGCCCAGTGCTTCAGGTAGCCGTTGTCCGGCGCCGGAATGCCGAGGTCGGCATCCAGCTCCTTGAAGATGTTGCGCAGCGACGGCGGCGTCTTGGTGCCCGGCAGCACGGAGAAGCTCATGCCGTGGGCCTGGCCGTCGTCGTGGTACGGGTCCTGGCCGAGGACCAGCACGCGGACCTTCTCGTACGGGGTGGCCTCCAGCGCGGAGAACTCCTGCCCGCTCGGCGGGAAGACCTGGTGCTCCGCGCGCTCGGCCGCCACGAAGGCCGCCAGCTCGGCGAAATACGGCTTCTCCGTCTCGGCGCCCAGCACCTCTCGCCAGGCCTCGGGCAGCTCCAGCCCGGCACCCGCTCCAGCCTCGCCCACGCCCGTCTCGACCGCTTCCGCCTCAACCGTGTCCGTCACGACATCAACCTCCCACCGGACGGCCGCTCACCGCCGCACCGCCCCGACCCTCGGACGCACCGCGGTCTCGCGCCGCACGCCCACTTTCCACCCCGAACGCTACACAGCCCGACTGACACTTCACTCCGCCGGAGCCGCCCGCCCCACCCGCACGTGCTCGACCACGTTCAGCGCCACCAGCAGCACCGCGAGCGTCACCAGCACCACGAGCGCCGGCAGCCGCACCATCACCGGGACCAGCCCCAGCACCACCACCGCCGCCACGATCCGCGTCGTCGACACCGCGCGGAACATCATCCACCGGGTGTACCCGAAGGTCAGCAGGTACAGCCCGCAGCCCCCGTACAGCAGCGCCACCGAGCCCGCGCCGAGCACCTGTCGCGGGTCGGCCACCGTCTCGCCGAAGCCGACCGCCACCGCGATCACCCCGGCCACCAGCGCCAGGTGCCCGTACTGGAACACCCGGCGGATCACGTCCCGGCGCGAGTCCGCCACGGTGACGGCATGCCGCATGGCGTCCGCCGCATAGACGAAGTACTGCCACCAGAGCCCGCAGGAGATGGTGAACGCCGCCGCCACCGCCCCCAGTTCGGCCGCGTCGAGCCGGGCGCCGGCGGCCGTGGCGCCGATTCCGACGATCGACTCGCCGAGAGCGACCAGCAGGAACAGCGCGAACCGCTCCGGCATGTGCGACGGGTGGTAGGCCACCTTGGCCAGGCGGTTGCGGAACAGCACCGGCCCCGACAGGTCGCAGAGCGCCGCCAGCGACCAGAGCACCATCCGCGGCCCCTCCGGCAGCAGCCCGCCCACCACCAGCAGCGGTCCGCTGACCAGCACGCCCACCCCGTACGGCCCACGCCAGACGCCCGGGACGCGGATCAGCATCACCAACAGCACCACCCGGGCCGCCCAGTACCCGGCGCCCAACAGCACACCCCGGCCCTCGTACGCGCCGGGCACGGCCAGCGCCATGAAGAGGCCGGCCAGCCCGACGCCGAGGATGCCGATCCGGTCCCGCGGGGTGTCGACGTCCCGGATGTTGGCCTGCACCGTGGTGCCGACCCAGCACCAGTAGACCGGCACGAACACCACCAGGGCCTGCGCGACGCCCGCCCAGTCGTGGTGGTGGTGCAGCAGGCCGGACACCTGGGTGATCGCGAAGACGAAGACCAGGTCGAAGTAGAGCTCCGCCCAGGTCACCCGCTTCTCATCGGTGAACGGCTCGGCGAACTGCTCGGCCCTCGCTTCGGCCCTCGGCTCGGCCCTCGGTTCGGTGACCGGCTCCGTTAACGGCTCGGTCACCGGTCCGGTCACCGGCTTCGTGCGCTGCCCGGCGACGTCACCGCCGGACTCCCCCGTGGACCGCCTGCCGAACTCCCCCGTGGAGCCCCCGCCGGACTCCCTCGTCGTGCTCATCCGCCCCTCCTCCGCACACGCAACAGCTGGGCACAACACGCGGGCCCCACCCCGGCCGGACGGCCAGGGCAGGGCCCGGAAACGAACAGTGGTGAGGCTAGACCAGGCCGACCAGGTCCGCGATCGAGTTGACCACCCGGGTCGGCCGGTACGGGAAGCGCTCCACGTCGGCGGCGGCGGTCAGACCGGTGAGCACCAGGATGGTCTCCATGCCCGCCTCCATGCCCGCCACGATGTCGGTGTCCATCCGGTCGCCGATCATGACGGCGGTCTCCGAGTGGGCGCCCGCCGTGTTCAGCGCCTCGCGCATCATCAGCGGGTTGGGCTTGCCGACGAAGTACGGCTCCACGCCGGTCGCCTTGGTGATCAGCGCCGCGACCGAACCGGTGGCCGGCAGCACGCCCTCGGTCGACGGGCCGGTCTCGTCCGGGTTGGTGCAGATGAACCGGGCACCCTGGTTGATGAGGCGGATCGCCTTGGTGAGCGCCTCGAAGCTGTAGGTGCGGGTCTCACCGAGGACGACGTAGTCCGGGTTGTTGTCGGTCAGCACGTAGCCGGCCTGGTAGAGCGCGGTGGTGAGGCCCGCCTCGCCGATCACGTACGCGGTGCCGCCCGGGCGCTGGCCCTCGAGGAACTTGGCGGTGGCCAGGGCCGAGGTCCAGATGCACTCCTCGGGCACCTCCAGGCCCATGCCGGCCAGACGGGCGCTGAGGTCGCGCGGGGTGTAGATGGAGTTGTTGGTCAGCACCAGGAACGGCTTGCCGGACTCCCGCAGCCGGCGCAGGAACTCCTCCGCGCCGGGGATCGGCGTGCCCTCGTGGATGAGGACCCCGTCCATGTCGGTCAGCCAGGACTCGATGGGCTTGCGGTCTGCCACGTGCGTGTCTCCCGAAGTCTTGCAAGGGTCGTGCTCTTGCAACGTCTAGCGATGGTCGTACGAATCCGCGGCGCACCGCCGTCACCGTTGCGCCTCCCACCAGCCGGGCCCTCCTCGGGACGCCGGACCGCCGGGGGTCCTGCTGGCTGCCCCAACGGGCCACAGCCTAATCCGCACACCAGGTCGACGGCATCATGTCCCGCCCACCGAAACGGCTCCCTTCGAAACGGCCGCCCACCGAGACGGCGGCCCTTCGCACCCGACCGGCCCGCGCCCGTCCCGGCGGCTCCTTGAGCCGCCCCCAACCGCGCTGATCGCCCCTCAGCACGCCCGCACCCCCGGCCGGCGTGAACGACACCACCCTCACCGCGCTCCCTCGCAGGAGTCCCCCCGCCCCGCCCGTTCGCCGACGTCTCCCCGCCGCCGACTCCGCCGCACCCCCGGCACGCGCGCATGCTGAGACCGCGCCCTCGGGCCCTCCCGGCGAGCGCGGGGCGCAACGCACCGAAACCAGGGCCAACCGGGCGCACCGTGATTGAGTAAGCCGCATGAGCCCCTCCTCGCGCCCCACCCCTCACCACGACGGCCCCTTCCGCGTCGGCCTGATCGGCTACGGCCTGGCCGGCTCCGCCTTCCACGCCCCACTGATCGCCACCACCCCCGGGCTCCGGCTGGACGCGGTGGTCACCGCCAACCCCGACCGCCGAGACCAGCTGCACCGGGAGCACCCCGGCGCCCGTGCCGTCGACACCCCCGAGCAGCTGCTCGCCGCCCCGGACGCGCTCGACCTGGTCGTCATCGCCTCTCCCAACCGCACCCACGTCCCGCTCGCCCGGGCCGCGCTGAACGCCGGGCTGGCCACCGTCGTCGACAAGCCGCTGGCCGCCACCGCCGCCGACGCGCTGGCGCTCTGCGAACTGGCGGAATCCCAGGGCGTCCTGCTCTCCGTCTTCCAGAACCGCCGGTGGGACGGCGACTTCCTCACCGCCGCCCGGCTGGTCCGCGAGGGCGCGCTGGGCCGGGTGCACCGCTTCGAGTCCCGGTTCGAGCGGTTCCGGCCCAAGCCCAAGGCGGGCTGGCGCGAGCTGGCCGACCCGGCCGAGGTCGGCGGCACCCTGTACGACCTGGGCAGCCACCTGGTCGACCAGGCGCTCACCCTGTTCGGGCCGGTCGAGACGGTGTACGCGGAGGTCGACGTCCGCCGGGACGGCGCGGTCGTGGACGACGACTCCTTCCTCGCCCTCACCCACGTCTCCGGCACCCGCTCCCACCTGTGGACCAGTGCCATCACCCCGCTGGGCGGCCCGCGGCTGCGGGTGCTCGGCGACACCGCCGGCTACGTGAAGTCGGGCATGGACCCGCAGGAGGCCGACCTGCGCGCCGGCCACCGCCCGGACGGCACCGGCCGCGCCGGGGTCCCCTGGGGAGCCGACCAGCCCTCCCACTACGGCACCCTGGGCACCGACGAGGCCGCCGCCCCCGTCCCCACCGACCCGGGCGACTACCCCGCCTACTACGCGGGAATCGCCGCCGCCCTGGCCACCCCCGGCACCCCGCCCCCGGTCGACCCGCGCGACGCCGCCGCCACCCTCACCGTCCTGGAGGCCGCCCGCACCTCGGCCGCCACGGGTACGACCGTCCGGCTCGACTGACCCGTCCTTCGCGGCGGCCGCGCCCGGGCCCGGCCGGTCAGATCCCGATGATCTCCACCGCCGAGCCCAGCCCCCGGAAGTCCGCGACGTTGCGCGTGTACAGCGGGAGCCCGTGCGCGGAGGCGACCGCGGCGATCATCAGATCGATCCGGCGCGGACGCGGCTGGCGCCCGGCGGCGATGGTGAGGGTGACCAGCGTCCCGTACCGGGCGGCGGCCGCCGCGTCGAACGGCAGCGGGTCGAAGTCCGCCATCGCCGCCCCCAGCACCTCCAGCCGCGCCGCCCGGCTGGCCGGGTCGCGCGCCATCGAGACGCCCTGCTGCAACTCGGCGAAGGTGATCGCGGTCAGCTCGGGCACGGCCGGCAGCTCGGCCGGGTTGAGCAGTGCCAGGTCGATGTAGACGCAGGTGTCCAGCACCCCGGCCGGCCGCCGCCGGGACGCCCTGCGCCGCTCAGCCACGCCGCCGCTCGAACGGGTCGTCGCCCTCGTCCCCCACCAGCTCCTCGGGGCCGAAGTACTCCTCGGCCTCCTTGCGCATCTGCTGGTAGTCGACCCGCGGCAGTTTCACGTGGCGGGCCACCAGCTCCTCCGCCGTGAGCCGCCGCCGCCCCGCCACCGGCCGCAGCTCCGCCACCTCGACCCCGTTCCTGGTGATGTGGAAGGTCTCCCCCGCCTCCACGGCATCCATCACCGCGGCGGAGTTGTTACGGAACTCCCGCTGGGAAATCGTCTTCATCCCTCCAAGGTAGCCCCGCGTAGCCCCTCTGGCTACGGCGCACGGACCCGCGAAAGCGCCCCTCCTGCACGGGTGGTACGAGCGCGGACGATGATCGTTCCTGACGATCCCGACGCACGGGAACTCCGCAGGCCGTACGATCGTCGTCAACGTCCGAAGCCGGTGACCGGAGCGCGAGAGAGGAGCACGCCGTGGGATTCGTCGCGATGCTGCTCGGGATGCTCCGGGTGCTGACCGGGGAGGTGCTCACCGAGGGTGGGACGCTCACCTCGGTGGCGGCCGCCGCAGCCGTGGTCCTGGTGGCCGGTGCGGTGGCGGGAACGCTGGCCGCCGCACGGCTGCTCGGCGCGCGGGCGCCGGCCACCGTACGGGACGGGACACTGCGCAGGCGTGCGTTCCGGACCGCCTTTCTTCCGCAGCGCGATCCGGACGCCCGGGGCAGGCGACGCCCCAGGGCACCGGGTGCGGCCCCGGCGGCCGCGTAACCCTCCCTCATGACGAGAGCTCCTTCCGAGAGCTCTTTCCGAGAGCCGTCGAACGCGGCCGTCCTCCGTAGATCACTCATGTCCTGAGACGTTGAGACCCCGGAGGGCTCGCATCACCATGTCCGTCTTCGCACTCCTCGACCCGGCCGTCGGCCTGGCTCACGATGTCGTCGCCGCCCTGGCCCAGGTCCTGCCGACCGCGCTGGCGATCGTCCTGTTCACCGTCTGCGTCCGGCTCGCCCTGCACCCGCTGGCGCGGGCCGCGGCGCGCGGGGAGAAGGCGCGGGCGCGGCTCGCGCCGAGGGTCGCCGAGCTGAACCGCAAGCACAAGGGCAAGCCGGAGAAGCTCCAGGCCGCGCTGGCCGAGCTGTACAAGGAGGAGAAGGCCTCGCCGTTCGCGGGGTGCCTGCCGATGCTGGTGCAGATCCCGTTCTTCTCGGTGATGTACCGGCTCTTCACCACCCCGAACGACCTGCTCGGCCACACCCTGTTCGGCGTCCCGCTCGGCCTGCACGTGGGCAGTGCGCAGGGCCCGGCCCAGTGGGCGGTGTTCGGGGTGCTGTACGCCGCGCTGGCGGCGGTCGCGTACGTCGGCTTCCGGCGGGCCCGCCGGGCGCAGGCGCTCCAGGCGACCCCGCAGCCGGGGACGGCGTTCCTGCCGTACCTGTCGTTCGGCACGGTGCTCTTCGCCGCGCTGGTGCCGTTGGCCGCCGGGATCTACCTGGTGACGACGACCGCCTGGTCCGCCGCCGAACGCGCCTGGCTGCACCGGGGCGCGCCGGTGCCGGAGGCGGTTCCGGCCCTGGTCTGAGCCGCCGGCCCGAGGCACGGGTCCGAGCCATGGGTCCGAGCCATGGGTCCGAGCCATGGGTCCGAGCCCAGCCGCGCTCGCGGGCCCGTTCCGCGAGTGCGGCCGTCAGGGCCAGGAGAGGTGCCCGGCGGCCATGACCTCGGCGGCCCGCGTGATGCGGCGGATCTCCGTCCCCGCGTCCAAGACCCGGCCGGGGTCCCGGTCGAGGCAGGTCGTAGCCTGTGCTGATCGTTGCGAAGTCCGGCGGGACAGGTGGAGGAAGTCATGGTGGTCGCGGCCCCGTCGTTGGCCGAGTTGCGGGAGGTCTGCCAGCCGCAGGCCAAGCTGCAGAGCCGCAATGGCGAGCACTGGGCGGGCCGCCTGTACATGCGGGCGATCTCGCTGCGGACAACGCGGCAGCTGGTGCGCACGTCCGTCTCGCCGAACACCCTGACCTGGGTGATGGTGGTCTGCGGCATCGGAGCCGGGGCGGCCCTGCTGATTCCGGGGCTGACGGGCGCGGTGCTGGCGGCGGTGCTGTTCCAGGGCTTCCTGCTCTTCGACTGCGTCGACGGCGAGGTGGCCCGCTGGAAGCGCCAGTTCAGCACGGCGGGCGTCTACGTGGACCGGCTCGGCGCGTACCTGGCCGACGCGGCGCTGATGATCGGCGCCGGTGTGCGGGCCGCGCGGGGCGGGTCGGAGCTGTGGGTGTCGGTCGGGCTGGCGACGGCGCTGGGCGTCGTCCTGCTGAAGGCCTCGACCGACCTGGTGGACGTGGCGCGGGCCCGGAGCGGGCTGGCGCCGGCCGACGAGGAGTCGACCCAGCCGCGCTCCCAGGGCATCGCCGCCGCGCGCCGGCTGGCGTCCGTGTTCAAGATCCACCGGGTGACCAACGGCATCGAGGCCTCGCTGGTGCTGCTGGCGACGGCGGTGGCCGACGCGGCGGTCGGCGACATCGGCCCGACCCGGGTGGCACTCGCCGCGATCGCGGTGATCACCTGGGGCATGGTGGTCGCGCACCTCGCGTCGATCCTGTCCTCGTCCCGGCTGCGCTGAGCACCGGTTCCGGCCGAGGCCCGCGCCCGCGGACCACGGCCGGAACCCAGCCGGCGCACGGCCGGAGCGCGGCCCGAACCCAGCCGGAGCGCGAGGCGAAGATCAGACCTTCTTGAAGCACAAGGTGTAGTCGGCGGCCCGCCTGCTGGAGTACTTGATCCCGTAGTCGTACGCCGACCCGCAACTCCGGTCGGGGCCGTAGAGGGTGTCGGCCATCTTGTACTGGGCCTCGGCGGACTTGCAGTCCACGATCACCGGCAGAGGCGAGCCCTGGGGGTCCTGGATCCTGACGCAGTCACCGACCTTCGGCTCGTACTTCTTGTTCTCCTCCGCCTGCGCGGAGCGCGTGGCCTCCGCCTTGGCCTTGCCGCCATTGGGATCCGTGTTGTACTTCCACACGTACCAGGCGCCGCCGCCGAAGACCGCCAGGACGATCGCGATCGAGAGCAGTGAATGCAACGGACTCCTGCGCCGCGGCTCCTGGGGAGGCCGGGGCGCCGGCGGCTGTTGGCCGGCATACGGCTGCTGAGCGACGTACGGCTGCTGACCGTACTGGGACGGCTGGCCGTACTGCGGCTGCTGGCCGTACGGAGGTTGCTGCCCGTACGGCATCTGCGGCGGCGGTGCGTAACCGTAGCCCTGCTGAGGCGGCTGGTTCTGGTAGGGCGGCGGTGCGGACATGACTGATATCCCCGTGACGACTGCATGATGGACGGTCAACACGCTGTTGACCGATGCAGGCTACCGTCCTGCCGGAGCCCGACGATCATCAGCCCGGCCGTGGTGGCGTCACACCCGCCGACGGCAACACCTGCGTCATATCGCTTGCAACGTAAGGACATTGCGAGAGACACGCATCTCTCACTCCGCACCCGCGGGATCTCCCTGACACTCGCACCGGCACAGGAGCAGCGCCCGCGGTGGCGTTCATCGCGCCCTCTGCGGCCATGACCCCGGCCCGCCTGGACGGGGCAAGCCGAGGCGTCGGGCGATCTCCGTACAGGCGAGGCCGCCGGTCAGCCCGAGTGCAATCTGCCGAAGGGCCGGACCCGCCGCCCGGCGCCGCATAGCATTCACCTCCAGTCCAATGCAACGCAATCGGCGCCTGTCATTGCGTTAGATTCAGGACCGTTGCAACGATATTAGGCCTTTCACCTGCGCCTATGGTGTTTGCGTGCAACGAGTCTCTTGCGAGCTTCGCGAACGCAACGTAGCTTTTCCCTCGTTAGAAACAACGAGTGCAGGAGAGCACACCATGCAGAAGTTCGCCACCACCGCCCCGATCGCCGCCGTCCTGGACATCCCCTCCGGACACATCCGCCTCATCGCCGCCGACCGGGCCGACACCACCATCGAGGTCCTGCCCGCCAACGCCGCCAAGAGCCGCGACGTCAACGCCGCC
>NZ_JBVINN010000033.1:0-11802 GCF_055579305.1 Kitasatospora sp. NPDC032757
GCACGCGGGAGGCGGACCGGGTCCCAGGGGGAAGGGGGGGGGGGGCGGGGGAAAGCTTGCACACCAGAGGGAGGGGGCAAAAAAGCTCGTGGGCCCTGCCCTGGAGGAGACGACGGCCCGGGCCCTGCGGCATTTCCGTGTCCGCTCGGTGACCGTTGGTCAGCCGGTGTCCGGGCGGAGAGTCCGGCCACGTGACGCCGCCGCCGTCTCCCCGGGGCGGGCCGGACGGGAGCTAACCGACGTGGAAGCCGGGAATCCAGGTGCCGATGCCGGCCTTCGCCGCGACGGCCTGGACGTGGGCCGCCACGGCGATGTCGAGAATGCCGAGTCCGAACTGCGAGTACACCACCACGCCGTCCGCGCTCCGGCGGGCCGGCTGCCGGCCGCGCACCACGTCGCCGAGCGTGGTGCGGATGAAGTCCCGCCGGCCGTGGCGCTGTTCCAGCAGGTGCAGCGAGGTGTTGACCCGGAGGACGTGGTCGGGGTCGTCCACCACGTTGTCGTGCCGCTCGATCTCGTCGGGGGCGATGTCGCGCACCGACATGTGCAGGACGGTCGCGCCGCGGGGGCACCGGGCCAGGCTCTCGATGTGCGGCGCGGGCGTGTTGGTGGCGATCGACACCAGCGGAGCGGCGCTCAGCACCGCGTCGGCCGAGCCGACCGCCTCGACCGCGGCGTCGGGCGCGAACTCCCTTACGCGGGCGGCGAAGGCGTGGGCCCGCTCCGCCACGATGTCGAACACCAGCAGGCGCCACCCCTCGCCGTACACGGCACGGAGGTAGCGCACGATCGAGAGGTTGATCGGCCCGCAGCCGATGGCGCCGACGGTGGTCAGCCGTTCCTCGCCGTGCAGGGTGGACGCCGCGAGGGCCGCACTGGCGCCGGTGCGCGCGAGGTTGATCGCCGAGGCCTCCATGAGGGCCGTGACGCGGCCGTCGGCAAGGGAGTTGAGTGCGATGACGGAGGAGGCGCGGTCCTTGCCTGCCTCGGCGTTGCCGGGGAACGACGAACTCCACTTCATCCCGGCCCGCTCCTCGTCGGTGCGCAGGTAGGCGGGCATCCCGACGATGCGGTCCCGGGGCCGGGTGGCGACGGTGAGGAAGCTGGAGAGCGGTACGGCCGTCGCACCGTCCGCGTGCGCCTCGTAGGCGGACCGCACCGCGGCCAGCACCTCGGCCTGCCCGCCGGCCAGGCAGGAGCCGACCTGCTCGCGGGTCAGGACCAGTACCCCGTCATTCATTTCCGCTCTCCCCATCCGGTTCTCCAGGTGAATGCCGTCATCGAACGCCGGCGCGTGCCAGTAGTTCACATGGGGAGCCCGACTCGGCGGATCTGCCGCATTTCTGCCCGGGAAATTGCCGCTGTGACGGGCGCGATATCTCCTCCCCCGGTGCAGGTCCACGTTGCTAGGATCCCTCATCCATGGCTGCTTTTCTCAAGGGTGACTACGCCAGGCTCTGGCTGGCATCCGGAATGTCCTCACTGGGAGACGGCGTCACGGTCGCCGCCGGCCCGCTGCTGATGGCGACCATCAGCAGGAATCCCGCGGTGGTCGCCGGCGCCGTGTTCGCCCAACAGCTGCCGTGGTTGCTCTTCTCGCTCTTCAGCGGCGTGTTCGTCGACCGCGTGGACCGGCGGCTCGTCGTGGGCGCGGTCAGTGTGCTGCGCGCCGTGGTGATGACCGTGCTCGCCATGCTGGTGTGGCGCGGGTGGGCGAGCATACCCGCCGTCTACGCGGCGGTCTTCCTGCTGGGCGTGGGCGCCACGCTCGCGGACAACGCCGGTCAGGCGCTGCTGCCCAGCGTGGTCTCCTCGGAGGAGCTGCCGAAGGCCAACGCCTGGCTGTCCGGCATCCGCATGGTGTGCAACCAGTTCGCCGGCCCGCCGCTCGGCGGCTGGATGTTCGTCTTCGCGGCGGCCCTGCCGTTCGGGACGGACGCCGCCTGCTTCGTGCTCGCCGCCGTCCTCGTCCTCTCGCTCCGCCCCCGCCCCGGCCACAGTCCGGGTGACGCCGCGGCGCCGGCCCCGGACGCCACGCCCGCGGCGCGCGGCACGGTGTGGCAGGAGATCGCCGAGGGCCTCCGCTGGCTGTGGCAGCACAAGGCCATGCGCATGCTCGCGGTGACGATGGGCCTGATGAACCTCACCTACGGCGGCATCTTCGCGGTGTACGTGCTGTGGGCGCGCGAGCGGCTCGGACTGACCGGAGCCGGCTACGGCCTGCTGCTCGCGGTGTCCGCCGTGGGCGGGGTGATCGGCACCGTGTCCGTCTCGCGCCTGGAGGCCAGGTTCGGATCGGCCGCCCTGCTCCGCGCGGGGCTGCTCATCGAGACCCTCTCCCACCTCGTCCTCGCCGTGACCCGCGCGCCGTGGATCGCGGCGGTCACGCTCGTGTTCTTCGGCGCCCACGCCACGATCTGGGGCGTCGTCGGGGTGACGCTGCGCCAGCGGGTGACCCCGAGCGAGATGCTCGGCCGGATCAACAGCGTCTACATGCTGTTCAGCATGGGCGGCGCCGCGATCGGCTCGCTGCTCGGCGGCGTCATCGCGCGGTCGTTCGGCATCACCGCGCCGTTCTGGGTCGGCTTCGTGGCGATGACCGTGATGACGGCGCTGGTCTGGCGGCTGATGACGCCGGCCAAGCTCGCCGCCGGGCGCGAGCCCGTCGCCACCGCGGTCTGACCCGCGGCGCCGTCCCTCACCCCGGCCACCGCCCCGCTGCGGAGGCCGCCCTCGTCCCTCCGCAGACCGGGACTCCCGGAGTCAGGAAAGTGAACCGACATGACCACTGAGCACACCCCCACCGGCGTGGAAGAGACGCTGCGCGAGCTGTTCGCCCAGGTGCTCGAACTCGACGTACGGCAGATCTCCCTCGACGACGACTTCTTCAGCCTCGGCGGCCACTCGCAGCTCGCCATCCGCCTGGCGGCCCTGGCGCGCAAGCGGCTCGGTGTGAAGGTCGCCGTCGCGGACGTGTTCTCCGCCCCGACGGTCGCCGGACTCGCGCTCTGCGCCGCCCAGGCCGCCCCCGTCACCCCACTGACCCGCCGTACGGCCGAAGGCACCGCCGCGTGAGAGCGCGCCGCACGTCAAAGGCCCGGGCCATCGGCCCGGGCCCTTTCTCGTGGACGGCGGCGGCCGCTCAGACGGTGAGCGGCAGCCGCGCTCCGGCCTCCTGCCACAGGGCGCGCGGCGAGCCGGTCAGCGCCGGCAGCGAGCAGGCGGTGCGGAACAGCCGGACGATCCCGGGGTCGCTGGTACCGGCCGCCCCGAAGGCCTGCACGACGGTGTGGGCGCTGTCCAGCGCCGCCGACACGCAGGCCGCCGCCGCGGACGGGGCCAGGTGACCGGCGGGCACGCCCTCGTCCTCGCCGTGCGCCGCCCGCCACAGCCCGATCCGGGCGATGGTCAGGTCGACGGCGCAGCGCGCGATGCGGTGGGCGGTGCCCTGGTGCTCCAGCAGGCGGCGGCCCGCGACCACGCGTTCGCCGGCCCGCTCCTGGGCGGCCTCCAGGCAGCGCCGGGCCACCCCGCACGCGTACGCGGCGAGGGCGAGCAGGTCGCGGTCGCGCGCCGCTTTCGCCGCGGAGGCGTCGAGGACCGGCTGCGGCAGGCCCGCGAGCGCCTCCGGCCGGGGCTCGGACAGCCGCCACCGGCCGTCGGGGGCGTGCTCCACCAGGGCGTCGGCGGCGGCCGGGGCGGTGCGGTGCTCGCCGACCCAGGCCCGGTAGGCCTCGGCGGCGGCCGGCGCGTGGCCGCCCTCCGCGTACACGTCGAGGTAGCTGCGGACCGAGCGCACCAGGGTGTGCGGTCGGCAGCCCGCGCCCAGCTCCTCCAGCACGAGGAGCCATTCGAGTTGCCCGAACAGCGGCCGGGCACCGGGTGCCGGGGCGAGCAGTTCGGAGAGGCCGACCGCGTCGAGGACGTCCCAGCCCGAGGCGTCGGGCGCGGCCGCCGCCTCCTGCTTGCCGACGGCGTCGGTCAGCCGGTGCTGGGTCGCATCCAGCTGGAGGTTCATCGGACCGTCCTGCCGATCATGAATTCTCCTGCGATCAGGTCGAGCTGGAGTTCCTGCGCGCCGCCGGAGATGGTCAGCTCCGGAGCCTCGGCCACCGCGGCGCGCAGCAGGGTTCGGTGGGGTGCGGCCTCGTCCGGGCCCGGCGCGGAGAACAGTTCCTCGGCGGCCCAGCGGGTGACGGCCTGGGCGGCCAGGCCGCTCGCGAGTTTCGCGTACGCAGTGACGGTCTCGTCCGTCTCCAGGCCCTCGGCGGTTCCGGCGGCGTGGTAGGCGAGCGCCCGGGCGTTCTCGACGAGGAACTGACGGCGTGCGAAGTCCGCTGCCAGGACCCGTCGTTCGGCCTCCGGCCGGGCGGTCAGCTCGGTGCGGGCGGCGGCCAGCCAGGACTGGGCGCGGGTGAGGTAGTCGAAGCCACCGCGCTCGAAGCCGATCACGGTGGGCAGCAGGGCCCAGCCCTTGTGCAGCTCGCCGACGAGCGCATCGCGGTCGACCCGCACGTCCCGCAGCGTGATCGTGTAGTACGGCTCGCCGGAGGCACGGGCGACCGGCTCGATCCGCACCCCGGCGTCGCGCAGGTCGACCAGGAAGAGGGAGATCCCGTCGTACCGGCTGTCGCCCTGCCGGGTGCGCACCGAACAGAGTGCGATCTGCGACAACTCGGTGAGCAGGCTCCAGGTCTTCTCGCCGGTGATCCGCCAGCCGTCGCCGTCGGGCACGGCGCCGGTGGTGACGCGGGTCAGGTCGCTGCCGGCTCCCCGCTCGGAGAGCAGCAGGCTGGCCAGCAGCCGGCCGGAGGTGATCGGGGGCAGCCAGCGGCGGCGCTGTTCCTCGGTGCCGAAGGTCAGCAGCGGGCAGCCCACCCCCTGGACGGTGATCAGGTGGGCGACGTCCGGCAGGCCGCGCAGGCCGATGCGTTCCGACACCGCCGAGTGGGCGGCCAGGCTCAGACCCCGGCCGCCGTACTCCTCGGGGTAGTGCACGGCCAGCAGCCGTGCGGCGCCGAGCGCTTCGAAGGACTCCCGGACGCCGGCGTCCGGCCGGAGGCCGTCGAGCACCTCGTCGACCTCGGTGACCAGGGCCGCCTGGACCGGATCGAAGTCACGACGCACTGGCGGCGCTCCCGTCGGTGGCGCGGGCGGCGCTCAGGGCGGCGGCGAGGGGCACGGCGGGTGCCGCGGCGGCGGCCGTGGCGGCGGCACGCAGCTGCTCGACCTCGGCCGCGAAGTCGCGCAGCACCGGATTGGCGAAGAGCAGCGAGACCCGCAGCTTGAGCCCGGTGCGGCGGGCCAGCTGGCCGACCAGGTGCATCGCCAGGATGCTGTCACCGCCGGCCGAGAAGAAGTCCTCGTCGGCACGGACGTCGGTCCGCTCCAGCAGTTCGTGCGCGAGCGCGAGCACGAGCGCGGACAGGTCGCCGCCCGTGGCGCCGGCCCGTGTGCCGTCCGACCGGACGGGGTTCTGTTCGTCGGCATGGCCGTTCATGGGTGCCGGACCTCCGCTTCCTCTGTTCGTTGCCTCGTGGCGGGCGCCGGTGCGGCGCCCCGGGTTGGTCGGGTCGCTCCGCGGGTCACGCGGGCAGGGCGGACCCCACGCCGAGGGCGTCCGCCTGCAGCCCGTGCCGGTCGACCTTGCCGCTCACCGCGACCGGCAGGCCGTCGACCCGGCGCCAGACCGTGGGCACCATGTACGCGGGCAGCCGGCCGGCGGCGAACGCGGACAGCGCCCGGGCGCCCGGCTCCGAGCCGGGGGCGAGCACGGTCACGGCGACCAGCCGGACGCCGGTGATGCCCGTGTGCGGCACCACGGCCACGTCCAGGACCTCGGGGTGCTCCAGCAGCCGCGCCTCGACCTCGCTGAGCTCGACCCGGAAGCCCCGGACCTTCACCTGGTGGTCCGAGCGGCCGTGGTAGACGATCTCGCCGGCCTCGTCGAGGTGCCCGAGGTCGCCGGTGCGGTACATCCGCTCGCCGGGGAAGCCCGGGTCGGGGTGGGCGACGAAGCGCTCCGCCGTCTGTCGCGCCCGGGCCAGGTAGCCGCGTGCGAGGTGCGGGCCGGAGAGCCAGATCTCGCCGACCTCGCCGGGCGCGGCGGGCTTCAGCGCATCGGTCAGCACCTCCGCGCGGATGCCCGGGACGCCGGTGCCGATCGGTACGTGCGGCCCGGTGTCGGTGTCGGTGCAGCGGTGGGTGGTGGCCCAGACGGTGGACTCGGTCGGGCCGTACTCGTTGTGCAGCTCCGCCCCCGGGACCGCGGCCAGGTGCTCCCGGGCCAGCGGGTACGGCAGGGCCTCGCCGCCGAGGATGACGCAGCGCAGCCCTTCCGCGGCCTCCGGGTGGAAGCGCAGCAGCGCCGCGTACTGCGAGGGGAGTCCGTCCAGATGGCTGACCTCGTGGGTCCCGAGCAGGTCCGCGAGGAGCTGCGGGTCGCGGATCTCCTCCTCCCCGGGGAGCAGCACCCGGCCGCCGGCGGCGAGCGTGAAGTAGAGGCCCGCGACGGCGGCGTCGATGGTGAGCGGCGCGAGGACGGCGTAGACGGACGGCTCGGGGTAGCTGCCGAACCGGGCCAGGGTCGAGCCCACCACCGACCGGTGGGAGATCACCACGCCCTTCGGGAGGCCGGTCGATCCTGAGGTGAAGATCGCGTACGCCGCCTGGTCGGGGTGGACGACGGGCAGCTCGCCGTCGTCGCCCTCGTCGCCGTCGTCCGCCGGGGCGTCCACGGGCCGGAACTCGGCGCCGGCCGCCGCGGCGACCTCGGCGTCCACGCCGGTCACCAGCCGCAGCCGCGCCTCGGAGGCGATCAGGCGGATCCGGTCCTCGGGCAGGTCGGTGGCGATCGGGATGTAGGCGGCGCCGGAGAAGAGCGTGCCCACCACGGCAACCACGGCCTCGACCGAACGGTCGACGGCCACTCCGACGAAGGTGTCGGGCTCGGCGCCCGCCCGCACGAGGGAGCGGGCGAGCCGGCGGGCGCGGGCGACGAGCTGCGCGTACGTGATCGACTCGCCGCCGGCGACGACCGCGACCGCGTCGGGGGCCCGCTCGGCGCGCGCCTCGATCAGCTCGTGCAGCGTGCCGGTTCCGGTGACTTGCTCCATCAGCTCAACTGTTCCCTTGTGCGGCTACGGCGGTCGGCGCGTACCGGTGGATGGCGGCGGTGAGCCGGGCCCGGACCTCCGGGGAGTCGAGCAGCCCGGCGGGGACGTCGACGCGGTGGAGTTCGACGGCGGCCGGGTCGGCGACCAGGAGGTCCAGCCGCGGATCCGGGCGGGCTGTCACACCGACGACCGGCGCAGCGGGTGCCACCGGCTCGGCGGCCCTGCTCGCCTGGAGGAAGCGCAGCCAGGCGCGGTAGCGGTCGAGCAGGTCGTCGACCATCTCGTACGCCTCCTCGTCGCCGCCGTGCACCTCCGCCATGGCGTCCCGCCCGGCCGACAGCGCCCTCTCCCACCGGGCCACGTCCGGCCCGGCGGCAGGCTCCGCCGCGGTGTCCGGGTCGATGCCGGTCGCCGCGCACAGCCTGCGGAAGTCCTGGAGCATGTCCTCGACGGTCACCGGATACGGGTCCACCAGCAGCGCCGGCGTGCCGGTGAGCGCCGAGACGTGCAACGCGAGGGCGGCCGTGCCGCAGTAGGCGAGCACCAGGGCGGGCCGGTCCGGAAGCCGGGCGGCGACGAGGGCGGCCTGCTCGGAGAGGGTCAGCGGCCGGTCGACGTGGTGCACCAGCGGGTCGACGCGGACCAGCCCGGCCACCCCCTCGCGGGCGAGGAAACCGAAGTCGGCCGTGTCGCCGGCACCGCGGAACTCCAGCGCGAGGACCGTCTGCGCGCCGGTCACGACGGGCTACCGCCCGGGGCGGTCGCCCGTGCGGTGCCCTCGACGGCGGCGACCAGGGACGCCGGGCGCATGTCCGTCCAGTGCCGGTCGACGTAGTCGAGGCAGTTCTGCCGGCTGTCCCCGCCGTGCACGCTCTCCCAGCCCCCCGGGACGTCCAGGGCCGCGGGCCACAGCGAGTGCTGCCGCTCACCGTTCACCAGGACGAGGAACTCGCCGTCCGCATCATCGAATAGAGCGCTCACTGACCCACCTCGGGATTGCCGTTCTGCCGAAAACCGCCGCGTACGACGAATCACGACCGTAGGAGATCGGGAAGCCCTGGATCGGCAGCGCCGGAGGCGGCCGGGCGGCAGATTCCCCCGGCGGTTCCGCGGGCCGGCCCAGGTGCCTGGGTTCTGCCGGTCGGGGTGCCGGTGCGGGCGGGGCCCGGCGTCTAGCGTTCGGATGTTGACCATTGCGGCGCGCGGTGGCGGCCTTCGATGCTCCTGGAGGAGATTTCGTGATCCCTGTGTCGTTCGGCCAGCACCGGCTGTGGCTGCTCGACCGGTTCGAGCGGACCGGCTGGACGTACAACATCGTCGTCCAGGCCGCGATCTCGGGCCCGCTCGACGTCGCCGCGCTGGACGCGGCCGTCGGGGACGTGCTGGCCCGGCACGAGGTGCTGCGCACGAGCTTCCCCGACGTGGACGGCACGCCCGTCCAGCAGATCGCCGCGCCCCCGGCCGGCGGCGTGCTGCACCTCGTCGACGCGGCGCGGGACGACCTGCCGGACCTGCTCGAAGCCGGCGGCCGGCACCTGTTCGACCTCACCCGCCAGGCCCCCGTACACGCCCGGCTGCTGCGCACCGCGCCGGAGGAGTTCGTCCTCCAACTGGTCTTCCACCACATCGTGGTGGACGGCTGGTCGGTGCGGCCGCTGATGCGCGACCTCGCCCACGCCTACTCCGCGCGACTCGCCGGCACCCCGCCCACCTCCCCGCCGCTGCCGGTCCAGTTCGCGGACTTCGCCGCCTGGCAACGCGAGGTCCTCGGGTCGGTCGACGACCCCACGTCACTGCTGGCCGAGCAACTCGGCTTCTGGCGCACCGCCCTCGCCGGAATGCCGGACGAGATCGCCCTGCCCACCGACCGGCACCGCCCGGCCGTCGCCACCCACCGGGGCGGGGGCGCCGCACTCTCCACCGGCGGTGAACTCCACGCCCGGCTGCGGGAGATCGCCCAGGAGAGCGGTGCAAGCCTCTTCATGGTCCTGCACGCCGCCCTCGCCGCCCTCCTACACCGCCTCGGCGGCGGCGACGACATCCCGATCGGCACCGGCACCGCCGGCCGCTCCGACGAAGCCCTCACCGACCTCGTCGGCTTCTTCGTCAACACCGTCGCGCTGCGCACCGATCTCTCCGGCGACCCGACCTGGCTCCAACTCATCGACCGTGTACGGGACTTCGACCTGAGCGCCTTCGACCACCAGGACGCGCCGTTCGAAGCGGTGGTCCACGCCGCCGCTCCACAGCGCCACCCCGGCCGGCACCCGCTCTTCCAGACCATGCTGGAACTCCAGAACCACGACACCGCCGTACCCGACTTCCCCGGTCTGGACGTCCGCATGCAGACCGCCGAATCCGTCGAACGCCATTCCGCCAAGTTCGACCTCTACCTCGACCTGGCGGAGACCTTCGACCGCGACGGCGCCCCCACCGGAATCCGCGGCCACCTCAACTACGCCACCGACCTGTTCGACCACGACTCCGCCGCACTCCTCGCCCGACGCTTCACCCTCGTCCTCGACGCCCTCGCCACCACGCCCGACGCACCCGTCTCCCACGCCGGCATCCTGGTGCCCGGCGAGGCCGACCTCCTCGGCCGCACCCCCGCGACACCGCCCGACGCCCCCACCGTCGACACCGGCGAGCTCGCCGCCCTGCTCGCCACCGACCCCTCCCTCACCCGGCTCCACCTCACCGGGGACCTCCCCGCCCCCGAAACCCTCGCCGCCCTCCACCGGCACCACCCCCACCTGCGCCCCACCGCGGCCACCCCCCTCGCCGTCCTCGACCGCGCCGGCCGGCCCGTCCCCCTCGGCGTCACCGGCACCCTCCCCACCGGCCAGCGCGCCCGCCGCCGGCCCGACGGCCACCTCGAACTCCCGCCGCCCCCGGCCGCCGCCGACCGGGACGCCCCCGGTGGCGAGGCCGCCGCCGGCACCGCGGGCACCACCGAGGCCGGCCGGCCCCGCACCCCCGCCCAGGAGATCCTCTGCGGCATCTTCGCCGACCTCCTCGGCCGCGACAGCGTCAACCTCCACGACAACTTCTTCGACCTCGGCGGTCAGTCTCTCCTCGCCGTCCGCGTCGCCAGCCGCGTCCGCACCGTCTTCGACACCGAACTCGACCTCGCCACCGTCTTCCGGGCCTCCACCGTCGCCAAGCTCGACGCCCACATCCGGCAGTCCGCCGCCCGCCCCCGCATCACCCCCCGCCGGATCGACCCCCGCCCCTCCCCGCTACCGCTCTCGCCCGCCCAGCTCCGCCTGTGGATGACCGACCAGATCCAGGGGCCCAGCGCCTCCTACAACGTCCCCATCGCGCTGCGCCTGCGCGGCGACCTCGACGCCACCGCGCTCCACCACGCGCTCAACGACCTGATCACCCGCCACGAGGCCCTCCGCACCGAGTTCCACGAGACCGACGGGGAGCCCCACCAGCACGTCCTCTCACCCACCGAGGCACACCTCCGCCTCCACCGGGCCGGCTACACCACCGAGGCCGACCTCGCCGGCCTCGTCGCCGCGCAGTTCTCCCACGTCTTCGACCTCGCCCGGGGGCCGCTGGTCCGCGCCCACCTCTTCACCCGCACCCCCGGCGAGCACGTGCTCCTGCTCCTCATGCACCACACCGTCTGCGACGGCTGGTCGACCGGCCCCCTGCTCACCGACCTGACGACCGCCTACACGGCGCGGCTGCGGAACGCCGGACCGCAGTGGCCCGAACCCGCCCTGCAGTACCCGGACTACACCCTCTGGCAGCACGAGCTGCTCGGCGACGAGGCGGACGAGCAGTCCGAGACGTACCGTCAGCTCGCCTTCTGGCGGGCGACGCTGGCCGGCCTGCCCGCGGAGGCGACGCTCGTGCGCGACCGTCCGAGGTCCGCGACGGCCGACCCGTCCAGCGACACCGTCGCGGTCTCGATCGCTCCGGAGCTGCACGCCGCGCTGCTGCGGCTCTCCCGGGAGAGCGGCACGACCCTGTTCATGGCCCTGCACGCGAGCTTCGCGGTGCTGCTGGCCCGGCTCGGCGCCGGCAACGACATCCCGATCGGCACCTCGGTGGCCGGACGGACCCACGCCGAGTTCGACGAGCTGGTCGGCTTCCTCATCAACACGGTGGTCCTGCGGGCCGACCTCTCGGTGGACGTCGCCTTCCGTGAGTTCCTCGCGCGGGTGGGCGCCGCGGACCTCGCCGCGCTCGCCCACCAGGACGTGCCGTTCGACAAGGTGGTGCAGGCGGTCAACCCGCCCCGTGCCACCGGCCGCAACCCCCTGTTCCAGGTGGGCTTCACCATGGAGCACCACACCTCGCTCGCCTTCGAACCGGAGGGGCTGGCCGTCGAGGCCTTCCCGATGCGCGGCGTCTCCGCCAAGCTCGATCTCGATCTCACCCTGACGGAGACCCTCGACGAGGAGGGCTCCCCCGCCGGCGTCCTCGGCACCGTGGAGTACCCGACGGCGCTCTACGACCGGGCGACCGTCACGCGGGCGGTCGGCGAGTTCGGCCGTCTGCTGGAGGCGGTGGTCGCGACCCCCGACATCCGGCTCTCCGCGCTCGGCGTGATCTGCAAGGAAGCTTGAGCCCCGCAGACGCCGCGGGGGGGGGGGGGGGGGGGACAGGGGGGGGGGGGGGGGGGGCGGCGCCGGCGATAGCGCGCGCTAAGGGTGGGGAGGTAGGCAGAACC
>NZ_JBVINN010000033.1:11812-104562 GCF_055579305.1 Kitasatospora sp. NPDC032757
TGCGCCGCCGGCTCCCCCCCCCCCCCCCCCCCCACCACCCCCCCCCCCCCCTCCCCCCCCCCCCCACCCCCCCCCCCCCCCCCCCCCCCCCCCCCCCCCCCCCGCGGCGTCTGCGCGCTGCCGTCAGCTCAGGTTGGGCCGCAGCCAGCGCTCGGCCTCGCTGAGCTCGCAGCCGCGCCGGACGGCGTAGTCCTCCAGCTGGTCGCGGCCGATCCGGCCGACGCTGAAGTAGCGCGACCCCGGGTGCGCGAAGATCAGACCGCTGACGCTGGCGGCCGGCGTCATCGCGAACGACTCGGTCAGGCCGATCTCCTGGGAGCCGGCGTCGAGCAGCTCGAACAGCTCGCGCTTCTCGGAGTGGTCCGGGCTCGCCGGGTAGCCGAGCGCGGGGCGGATGCCCCGGAACCGCTCGGCGTGGAGGTCCTCGAGCAGCGGGTCGGCGTCCGGCTCGAACCACTCCCGGCGCGCCTGCAGGTGGACGTACTCGGCGAACGCCTCGGCCAGCCGGTCGGCGAGCGCCTTGACCATGATCGCCCGGTAGTCGTCACGCTCGGCCTCGTACCGGGCCGCCAGCGTCTCGGCGCCGTGGATGGCGACCGCGAATCCGCCGAGGTGGTCACCGGACGGGGCCACGTAGTCGGACAGGCAGCGGTTGGCCCGGCCGGCGGGCTTGGCGGTCTGCTGGCGCAGCATCGGGAGCCGGACGCCGTCGACCACGATGTCGTCGCCCTCGGAGTGGGCGGGCCAGAAGCCGTAGACGCCGCGCGCCTGGAACGCACCGTCGGCGATGATCCGGTCGAGCATGGCGATGGCGTCGTCGTACAGCTCACGCGCGACCGGCTGGTCGAGGATCGCCGGGAACTTGCCCTTGAGCTCCCAGGCGAGGAACAGGAACTGCCAGTCGATCAGCTTGCGGAGCTCGCCGATCTCCGGCGTCACGGTGCGCACGCCGGTGAACGCGGGCGTCGGCAGGTCGGTGAAGTCCATCCGCTCACTGTTGGCGCGGGCCTGCGCGAGGGTGAGCTGGGCGACGCGGTGCCGGGTCTCGTGCTGCTCGCGCAGGCGCTCCTGCTCGGCGCGGTTGGCGGTGTCCAGCTCGGCCGCCCGCTCGGGGTCGAGCAGGTCGGATACCACGCCGACGACCCGGGAGGCGTCGAGGACGTGCACGGACGGGCCCTCGTACGCCGGCGCGATCCGCACCGCCGTGTGCTGCCTGGAGGTGGTCGCGCCTCCGATCAGCAGCGGGAGCTCGATGCCCCGCCGGCTCATCTCCTCGGCGACGGAGACCATCTCGTCCAGCGAGGGCGTGATCAGGCCGGACAGGCCGATCGCGTCGGCGCCCTCGGCGATCGCGGTGTCCAGGATCTTCGCGGCGGGCACCATCACGCCGAGGTCGATGACCTCGTAGTTGTTGCAGCCGAGCACGACGCCGACGATGTTCTTGCCGATGTCGTGGACATCGCCCTTGACGGTCGCCAGCACCACCTTGCCCTGACCGCGCCCGGAGGTCTTCTCGTCCTCCATGTAGGGCTCCAGGTAGGCGACCGAGCGCTTCATCACGCGGGCGCTCTTGACCACCTGCGGCAGGAACATCTTCCCCGAGCCGAACAGGTCTCCGACGATCTTCATGCCGTCCATCAGCGGCCCCTCGATCACCTCGAGCGGGCGGCCGAGGACCTGCCGGGCCTCCTCGGTGTCCTTCTCGACGAAGTCGACGACACCGTGGACCAGGGCGTACGAGAGGCGCTCCTGGACGGTGCCCTCCCGCCAGGAGAGGTCGACGGTCCGCTTGGTGCCGCTGCCGGTGACGGTGGAGGCGAAGGTGACCAGCCGGTCGGTCGCGTCGGGGTGGCGGTCGAACAGCACGTCCTCGACGAGTTCCAGCAGCTCGGCGGGGATGTCCTGGTAGACCGCGAGCTGTCCGGCGTTGACGATGCCCATGTCCAGGCCGGCGCGCACCGCGTGGAACAGGAAGGCCGAGTGCATGGCCTCGCGCACCACGTCGTTGCCGCGGAAGGAGAAGGACAGGTTCGAGATTCCGCCGCTGGTGCGCGCGCCGGGGCAACGCCGCTTGATCAGCGGCAGGGCGTCGATGAACGCCTTGGCGTAGCCGTTGTGCTCGGCGATGCCGGTGGCGACGGCGAGGACGTTCGGATCGAAGATGATGTCCTCGGGCGCGAAGCCCGCCTTGTCGACCAGCAGGTCGTACGCCCGGCCGCAGATGTCCACCTTGCGCTCGGTGGTGTCGGCCTGGCCCAGCTCGTCGAAGGCCATCACGACGACGCCGAGCCCGAAGTCGCGGATCCGCCGGGCCTGGGCGAGGAAGGGCTCCTCGCCCTCCTTGAGGCTGATCGAGTTGACCACCCCCTTGCCCTGCACGCAGGCCAGACCCGCCTCGATCACGCTCCACCGGGAGCTGTCGATCATGATCGGGATCCGGGCCACCTCCGGCTCGGTCGCCACCAGATTGAGGAAGGTGGTCATCGCCCGCTCGCTGTCGAGCAGGTCGGCGTCCATGTTGACGTCGAGGAGGTTGGCGCCGCCGCGGACCTGTTCGAGAGCGACGTCGACCGCGGCCTGGTAGTCGTCCGCCTCGATCAGCCGCCGGAACTTCGCCGAGCCGGTGACGTTGGTGCGCTCACCGATCATGACGAAGCCGGTGTCCGGGCCGATCTCGAACGGCTCCAGCCCGCTGAACCGGGTCGCGGCGGGCGGCTCGGCGACGACGCGCGGCGTCACCCCGGCCACGGCGGCGGCGATCTGCTCGATGTGGTCGGGCGACGTGCCGCAGCAGCCGCCGACGATGTTGACCAGACCCGCCTGCGCGAACTCGCCGATCAGCCGGCCGGTCTCCTCCGGCGTCTGGTCGTAGCCGCCGAAGGCGTTGGGCAGGCCGGCGTTCGGGTGGGAGGCCACGTGGGCGCCGGACAGCCGGGCCAGCTCGGCAACGTACGGGCGCACCTCGGCGGCGCCGAGCGCGCAGTTCACGCCGACGATCAGCGGCTCGGCCCGCTCGACCGACCGCCAGAACGCCTCGACCGTCTGCCCCGACAGGGTGCGGCCGCTGAGGTCGACGATGGTGACCGAGAGCCACAGCGGCAGCTCGGGCGCGACCTCGCGGGCGGCCGCGATCGCCGCCTTGGCGTTGAGCGTGTCGAAGATCGTCTCGATCTGCAGCAGGTCGACCCCGCCCTCGGCCAGCGCCGCCATCTGCTCCGCGTACGCCGCCTTGACCTGCTCGAAGGTGACCGCCCGGTACGCCGGGTCGTCGACCTTCGGGGAGAGCGAGAGCGTGACGTTCAGGGGGCCGACCGAGCCCGCGACGAACTTGCCCCCGGCCTCGTCGGCCGCCTGCCGGGCGAGCCGCGCCCCGCTCAGGTTCATCTCCCGGACCAGGTGCTCCAGGCCGTAGTCGGCCTGGCCGAGGCTGGTCGCGGTGAAGGTGTTGGTGGTGATGATGTCCGCCCCGGCCGCGAGGTAGCGCCGGTGCACGTCCAGGACGAGATCGGGCCGGGTCAGGTTGAGGAGGTCCGGGTCACCCGTCACGTCGTACGGGTGGGCCCCGTCGATCACCTCGCCCCGGTAGTCGGCCGGACCCAGCTTGATGGCCTGCAGCAGGGTGCCCCAGGCGCCGTCGAGAACCAGGATCCGTTCACTCATCAGCCGCCTCAGCGTCGCGGTCGCGTCGCGTCGGGTACGAGAATCACTCATTTCGACAACCTCCGTACGAAATCACCGGAGGCGCCCTTGGTCGAGTGATTTCAAGTCGAGCGTGGCGGGAGGATTTCCCGTTGCAGCGCCTCTCGACTCCGGCCCCAACTATATCGGATCCCCTCGGCGGAACGGAATGAAATGCTTCCCGCGCACGCTCACCTGACGCCCCGTCAGACCGTGCCGACAGGGCGCCCGGCTACCGCGGCCGGGCCCTCAGGGCGGGCCGCGCCGCCCGCCCTCCGTCGAGCAGCGCCGCTATTCCCTCCGGCGTGGGGCTGTCGAACAGGGACTTCAGCGACACCTCGACGCCGAACTCGTCCCTGATCCGATTGGCCAGCCGGGTGGCGAGCAGGGAATGGCCGCCCAGCGCGAAGAAGTTGTCCTCGCCGGAAACCGGGCCGCATTCCAGGAGCTCCGAGAATATCTCCCCGAGGACGGCTGTCCGCATTTCGGGACGGGGCGGGCCGGGGCGCCTTTGTGCCGGTCCCCCCGGCGAGCCGCCGGAGAAGGCCGACGCGGAGCCGGCCACCACCCGGGCGGCCGTCCCACGATCGGCCGACCCGTGACCGACCGGTCCGTGACCGGCCGGTCCGTGATCAGCCGGTCCGTGACCGGCCAGGTCGGCGGCTCCGGGAGCGGGGCGCCCCGCTCCGGGGGCGAGGTGCTCGGCGAGACCCGCCGGGGTCGGCCGTTCGAACAGCACCCGCAGCGGCGGCTCGGCCCCCAGCTCGGCCCGGATCAGCGCGGTCAGCTCGCCGACGCGCAGTGAGGTGCCGCCCAGGTCGAAGTAGCTGTCGTCGATACCGACCTCGGGCACCGCCAGCACCCGGGCGAAGATCCCGCAGAGCGCCCGCTCCACCGGGGTGCGGGGCGCCCGCCCGGCAGCCGCGCGGCCGGGCTTCGGCAGGGCCCCGCGGTCCAGCTTCCGGTTGGGATTGAGCGGCATCCTGTCGAGCTGGACGAAGGCCCACGGCACCATGTAGTCGGGCAGCGCCCCGGCCACGTGCGCGCGCAGCGCGGCCTGGTCCACCGGGCCGGACTCCGACACGACGTACGCGACCAGACGCTTGGCGCCCGGGCGGTCCTCCACCGCCAGGACGGCCACCTGCGCGACGGCCGGATGACTGCGCAGCACCGTCTCGATCTCGCCGAGTTCGATCCGGAAGCCACGGATCTTCACCTGGTGGTCGACCCGCCCGAGGAACACCAGGTGGCCGTCCCCGGTCCAGCGCACCAGGTCACCGGTGCGGTACATCCGGCTGCCCGGCCCGTCGAACGGGTTGGCGACGAAGCGCGCGGCGGTCGCGGACGGACGGTTCAGGTATCCGCGGGACAACTGCTCGCCCGCGAGGTACAGCTCGCCGACCACGCCGGCGGGCACCGGCTGCAGCCGGCCGTCCAGCACGTACCCCCGCATGTTGCCGATCGGCCGGCCGAGCAGCGCCTCCGTCGGCCAGTCCGCGCCCCTGGCGGGGAAGGAGTGGGCGATCGCGAGATGGGTCTCGGTCGGACCGTAGTAGTTGTCGAGCCGGCGCCGCTCGGGCTCGAAGAAGGCCTTGAGCCGGGGCGAGAGGGTCAACGCCTCCCCGCCCTGGGCGATCATCCGCAGTTCGGGCAGCCGGACGCCGGTCCGCTCGGCGGACTCGCACAGCGCGTCGAGCACCAGGTTCGGCAGATTCATGTCGTGGACGTCGTGGTCGGCCAGCCACCGCGCGAAGAGGTCGACATCGCGCCGGACCTCCTCCGGCGGCACCACCAGGGCGCCGCCGCTGGTGGTGGCGAACAGCACCTCGAAGGCGGAGGTGTCGAAGCTGAGCGAGGAGAACTGGGCCATCCGCCCGGGCGTGAGCGTGGTCTCGTACCAGGCCAGCAGGCTCACCAGGGAGGCGCCCGGCATGACCACCGCCTTCGGCCGGCCGGTGGAGCCCGAGGTGTAGATGACGTAGACGGGGTGCTCGGGCCGCAACGGCGCCAGGCGGTCGGCGTCGGTGAGGTCGGTCGCCGGCAGGTGTCCGGCGTCGACCGGTTCGGTGAGCGTGAGCACCGGGGCGGCGTCGCTCTGCATGAACGCGATGCGGTCGGCCGGGTAGCCCGGGTCGATCGGCAGGTAGGCACCGCCCGCCTTGAGCGTCGCCCACAGGGCCACGATCACGTCGACCGAGCGCTCCATCATCAGCGCCACCACCGACTCGGGCCCGACGCCGTGGCCGACCAGGTACCGGGCGAGCTGATTGGCCCGGGCGTTGAGCTGGGCGTAGGTGAGCACCGTGTCGCCCATCTGCACGGCCGGCAGGTCGGGGGTCCGTCCGGCCTGGGCCTCCAGCAGGTCCGGCAGGGTCCTGCGCGGCACCTCGAACGGCGGGCTGTTGCGGTTCCACTCCACCAGGAGCCGGTGGCGCTCGGCGGGGTCGAGGACGTCGATCCCGCCGACCTTTCCGGTGGGGTCGGCGGCCACGGCGGTGAGCACGCGCAGCAGCCGTTCGCCGATGGTCCGGGCGGTCGCCCGGTCGAAGAGGTCCGTCCGGTAGGTGAGGGTCAGCTCGATGCCGCCGGGCGCGCCGTCCTCGCCGAAGCGCTCGGCGAAGGCGAAGGCGAGGTCGTGCCGGGCGGGGTGCGGGGTCGTCCCGTGGGGCTGCGCGTCGACGCCGGCCAGGGACGCGGGGGCCCGGCCGGTCCCCGCGGTGACCAGCACCTGGAAGAGCGGGTGCCGGGCGAGCGAGCGGGCCGGGTTGACGGCGCCCACCACCAGTCCGAAGGGGATGTCCAGGTCGGCGTAGGCGTCCAGGCCGGTCTCCCGCACCCGGCCGAGCAGCTCGGCGAAGGTCGGGTCGCCGGAGACGTCGGTACGGAGCACCAGCAGGTTGGCGAAGGGCCCGACCACGTCGTGCAGGTCGGCGTCGGTGCGGCCCTCGGCGCGGGTGCCGAGGGGGATGTCCTCGCCCGCGCCGAGCCGGTTCAGCAGCACCGCGACGGCGGCCTGGACCACCATGAACATGCTGCTCCGGGCCGCCCGGGCCACCTCCGCCAGGCGCCGGTGCGTCTGCGCGTCGAGCCGGAGGCCGACCTCCTCACCCCGGTGCGTGGCGACGGCCGGGCGCGGCCGGTCGTACGGCAGGGCCAGCTCGTCGGGCATGCCCGCGAGCAGTTCCGCGCGGGCCTTCAACCGCGCGGCCACGGCCGGGTCGGCGCCGCCGGCCGCGGCCGCGAGCCGGCTCTGGCGGTGCGCGAAGTCGGTGAATCGGGCGGGCAGTTCGCCCCAGTCCGGCGCACCGCCCCGGGAGCGGGCGGCGTAGGCCGTGTCGAGGTCGCGGGCGAGCAGTCCGAGTGAGGCCTCGTCGACGGCGATCCGGTGGGTCAGCAGGAGCAACAGGTGGTCGTCCGGGCCGAGTTCGAGCAACCAGACCCGCAGCGGGATCTCCGCGGCGAGATCGAAGCCGTACGTCGTCAGGGCGGCCAGCCGGGCCTCGAGCTCCTCCTCGGCGACCCGTTCGACCTGGAACGCCACACCGGCGTCGACCACCCGCTGCCCGGTGACACCGCCGGTCTCCCCCTGGACCGTGCGCAACGCCTCCTGCCGCGCGGCCACGTCGTCCACCGCGGCCCGCAGCGCCTCCCGGTCGAGCGGACCGCGCAGGCGCAGCGCCAGGGGGAGGTTGAAGCTCGCACCCGGCCCCTCCAGCCGTTCCAGGAAGCGCAGGCCCTGCTGGGCGGAGGTGAGCGGAAGGCGGGCGCCGTCCGGCGCGGTTCCCCGGGGGGCGGCGGTGTCCGCCGGCACCGCCAGGGCGGCCAGCGCGTCGACGTCCGGGGCGTCGTAGAGGTCCCGGACGCTCAGTGTCACGCCGAGCTCGGCCCGTGCCCGGCCGGCCAGCCGAACGGCCTTCAGCGAGTCACCGCCGAGGCCGGGAAAGGAGTCCTCCCCACGCACCCCGGCCACACCCAGAACCTCCGCCAGAAGCTCGCGGAGCGCTCGCCGAGCACTGTCGCCCACGCCGACCCCCACCTCGTGTAGATAAGCTCGTTCACCGCCGTCGAGCTGCGAGAACACACCCGCTGACGGTCAGAATAAGTCGCCCCGGAACGCCTCCATCGGCACCATCGGCGGCAGAGCGGAGGCAATATCCGCTCCGCCGCCTCGGCCCGGTCCGACGGGGCTCCGGCGCGAGGCCGGGCAGGACCTAAGGCACGGTGCACGTCAGCTGCCGCTGCACCGTGACGGAGGGCGGGAGGGCGTGGCGCACCAGGTTGAGCACGGAGAAGCGGGGCGGTTCGCCGCTCGCCCCGGCGATCCGGCGCACCAGGCCGAGCGTGCGCAGCAGGTGGATGGCGCGCAACGCCGCGGCGGCGGGGCCACCGAGCAGGCCGACAGCATGGTCCACCGTCCACGGGTCGGCGTCGGCCAGACGCCGCAGCCCCTCGGTGTCCTCCACCGGCAGCGCGGCCACCGTGCGGGCGAGCCAGGCGGTCAGCGAGTCGTCGGCGTTGACCAGGGCATTGGTGAGCATCGCCGGGAGGCCGGCCGCGGGGTCCAGGAGCTGGGCGGGCTCGTAGAGCAGCAGCCAGGAGGCCGCGGCCTCCAGAACTGCGGGAACGCCGTCCAGGTGCCAGCAGATGCGGGCGATCGCGGCGGTCACCTCCATGTCCGCGGCGGTCTCGAGGTAGAGCTGCGCGCAGCGCGATCGCATGAACTCCACCGCCGGGTACGCGGCGAGGTCGGCGTCGCGGGCCTCGCCGCGGGCCCACTCCGGCACGGCGAGCGGGAAGACCGGGAAGACCGGGTCGCCGGCGGTCGGCGAGGTCTCGCAGGTCTCGTACAGCACCCGCAGTCCCGGACAGCGGCTCAGCATGAGACGCAGCATCAGCTCGTCGTCCTGGTCGAGGTCCCGGCCGTCGACGGTGAGCAGGATGTCGTTCTTGGCCAGGACGGCGGCCAGGTCGTCGAGGGCGGGCTCACACCCCAGGAGATCGGCGATCCGGCCGAGCAGGGTGTTCGCGGGGTCGCGCGGATCGTCGCCGACCGGCCCGGGGCCGTCCAGTTCGATGCAGACGGCCGGCATCCGGCCGCTCTGGTGCAGCACGCTGGCGACCTCGTGGATCAGGCGGGTCTTGCCGACGCCGGGCATGCCCACGACCTTGACCAGCCGGTGTCCGGAGGACTCCAGCATGGCGGTCAGCGTGGCCGTCTCGCGCCCGCGGCCGATGATCGGGCCCAGGGGGGCGGGCGGTGCGATCAGCTCGTCGATGAGCGTCTCGCCGACGAAGGGGCCGGCCGCCGCCTCGAGTTCGGCCCGGCGGGCCTTGCTCAGCCGCAGGGCGTCGGCGAGCAGCCGGATGGTCTGGATCCTCGGGGTCCTTGTGCGTTCCAGCTCCAGGTCGCGGATGGCCCGGACACTGATCGTGGAGATTTCGGCAAGCTGCCGCTGGGTCATCCCCACGCGCTTTCGCGCATTTCGCAGCAGGACACTGAACTGTGCATTCTGTACATGGTTGGCAGTGATTTTGAACACGCTCCAGAGATTGCCGTCCGATTCGCTGGGATCGGCCGGACGGATGGGTCTAGATCGTCACCGCACCCCCTCGGGCGGACCACAGCACTGGCCGGCCCGGACGGAATGCGCCGGTCTCACCGATTTCATGGAGATCACATGGGATTCCGCATCGGCCATTCGGCTCGCAGCCACCGTCCGCCAGAAATGACACGCAGAGGGATTCGGTCATCGCAACGGCCTGCTGCGGAGATATTTGAATCGACCCCGAGCTCTCGGGGAACCTTTGACCACCGGAGGTGGCTCATGCGCGGCGCATGGCCACCGAATGACAGAGCGCCGTCCCCAGAACGATTTCTCCGGCCTTCCGCCTGACGGACCAAATGTCGGTTTTGCCCGGCATGACACTTCCCCCGTTCCGGCAACCTGACGGCGCTCACCGCAGTTCGTGCGGCATCAGATGACAACACATGACGGGTACACAAGGAAAGCTCCTGGCTCGATCGAAGCCGTCCGGAGCGGCTCGCCAAACACCCTTGATCGCCCCCAGAAGCGCACATCCCCGGCATATCTCCGGCCGCGGGATACGCCCGCTTTACACCGTCTCGTCAGATCCCGGCGAGCCCGGTTGTGAGTGCTGCGTGCCGCTCCACGGCCGGGATCCTCACGTTCCGGGCCATCCGGAGGGGCTCATTCCGGCCAGCCGGGAGAGGAATCTTCCGCAGTCCCGGAGGGCGTCTCGCCGTCACGTCCGCATGGTGGACAACCGTTTGCGGTCATCGGCCGCACCGTGATTGTCTGAAGCGGGCCGGAGGACGCGCCCGATTCCTTTGGCGTGCCATCGGGCATTTTTCGCTCGTACACGCAGAACGGCGGTGCCGATGATTTCGGCACCGCCGTTCGGGGAATGCGTTGTTACCGGCCCGCCCCGGGTCGGTCGCCGTCGCCGGCACCCCCGACGACAGCGGTGAACGTGTGGACGTCACCGAAGGAGCAGTACGGGTCGGGCGTCCGGCCCGCCAGGACGTCGGCGGAGATCCTCCGGATCCCCGCGTCACCGGGGAAGGCCGGTGACGGCCAGGCCAGGACGACCTCGTTGAGGCCGTCGCACACGATCTCGCCGGGCAGCGAGATCCCGTGGCGCTCCCACCCGGCGCCGCCCGACACGGTGGCGACCGGCCGGCCGTTCACCTCGACCGACACCTGCCCCCCGGCGCCGCGCGGGTGCGGTGTCCGCCAGGTGACGTCCAGCTCGACCGGCCGGCCGGCCTCACCCACGAAGAAGAACACCGATCGGGCCGAGAAGGCCTTGTAGTAGTTCCGCTCGTACGCCGGGGCACCGGGGGTCGACCACTGGAGCTCCAGTGCCTGGCGGCCGGCCGAGTTGTACGAGGGGTCGAGCAGGTCGGCCTTCCGGAGTCCGACCGAATGCTCGTCGATCCACACCTTCTCGACCTGCCGGCGGACGTCCTGGCCGTCCTTCGCCAGTACGTTGGCGATCGATCCCGTGATGAGCGGATCGAGATACTGGCGGACATTCACGAAGAGGTAGCGCTGGATCTGCGGCGAACCGGCCTTCAGCAGCTTCTCCGCGGACTCGCACATCAGCATCGGGGTGCGCCGGGCCTGCAGTTCCAGATAGGCCGACATGAGCGGCGCGAGCCGGTCGGAAAGGCCGACCGAGCGCTCGAGCGAGTGCTCGACCAGTTCCCCGTCCTGCCACCAGTGCGCGTTGTGGACGGCGGCCAGGAAGAGCGTCTCCGCCTCCGCTCCGGCCTCCGGCCCGGGCGCCTCGGCGAGCAGCTCCCGCCAGCTCACCGCGGTCTCCTTGAACGCGCCCAGCAGCGCGGCGGCCGCGGCCGCCATGGTCACGCGGATGCCCTCCGCGTTGAGGTGGCAGTAGTCGATGAAGAGCCGCCGGTCCGCAATGCCGCCGCCGAGGTGCTCGCGGAACAGCTCCGGCGAGTCGACCAGCAGGCCGCCGTGCCGCTCGGCGCCCTCGCGCAGGGCCGCGAGGACCGGCGCGGTGCTCCGCGGGGCGTAGACCACGGTGGTGTCCCAGATCTGGGCGTCCCGGGCGGCTTCCAGCGCGGCCCGGGCCGCGTCCTCGTCGCCGGCGGCCCGGGCGCAGTCCGCCAGGACGTAGTGGCCGGCCGCGTTGGTGCCCTGGTCGAGTTCGACCATCCGGCGGGCGGCCTCGGCCGCCTCCCCGAAGCGGCCCTCGGCCAGCGCGGCCCGGGCCGTCCCGTACAGGGCCGCCCACCGCTGGTTGCCGTCGGCCGGCAGGTGGGCGGCGTTCGCCACCGGGTCGCGCCAGTCGGCCAGGTTGAACTCCGGGGCTATCCACAGCACCGGCACACCGCGCTCCGCGTAGAACGCGGAGACCTCGTCGACGATCTCCTCGGAGGTCCGCCGGACGAACTCCTCCGCGTGCTCCCGGTACCCGGCAGGGCCCCGCTCGCGCACCGCCGCCGCCAGCACTCCGCGCTCCAGCGGCTCGGTCGGCAGTTCGTAGCGCCAGTTGTTGCCGCAGAAGAGCACCACCGCGTCGGGCTCCAGCACGGCGGCGGCCAGGGCGAGGTCCTTGATCTCCCGCCCCAGCGAGGTACGGGCCAGGTCGACGACCTCGACGTCGCCGGGCCCCAGACGGGACTCCAGCAGCGCCGCCAGCACCCCGGCGGGATTGTAGGCCGGGTCGTACAGGAAACCGCGGGCCACCGACTCGCCGAGGAGCAGCACCCGCCGGCCGCGTGCCTTGGCCGGGATCTCACCCGCGTTGGCCCACATGGGCCACTCCAGCCGCCGCTCCTGGTCGCGGACGAACGGCCCGGCCCCGCCGGTGCGCTGCCAGATCCCGACCCGCTGCACGTCCGGCGGCCCGGCCGCCGCGCCCGGCGCCGGTGCGGGGCCGGGAGGGTCGGTGGAGAGCAGCCGCAGCAGCTGTGCCAGCCGCGCGCCGTCGTCGGTCGAGAGCTGCCGCGCCAGTTGATCGGCGAAGAACTTCAGGGAATCCGAAGGTCGGTCCATGGGCCCGTTCCTGTTCAGAGGAGCGTGTAGACGAGGTGGTCGACGGCTTCGCCGGCCAGCGGCGTGGGAATCGCGGTCTCCAACTCCCACAGCAGCGGAATCGACGAACGGTCCAGAACGAAGTCCTCGATCACCAGGAGGTCGATCTGGCTCTTGACGAAACACCTGATGGCGTCGAGCGGAGTGCACACGATCGGTTCCCCGCGCACGTTGAACGAGGTGTTGAGCAGGATCGGGCACCCGGTCTGCCGGTGGAACTCGCCCAGCAGCTTCGCGAACCTCGGGTTGCTCCCGTCGTCGACGGTCTGGATCCGCGCCGAGCCGTCCACGTGCGTGATGGAGGGCAGGTCGATCGGGGAGGTCACCTGGTGGGTCTCCAGCATGAACGGAGACGGGTGGTCCAGGTCGAAGTGGTTCTGCGCCTCGGACTCCAGCACGGCCGGCGCGAACGGGCGGAACGACTCCCGCAGCTTGACCAGTTCGTTGATCCGGTCGCGCGTCCCGGCGCCCCGGGGATCGGCCAGGATCGAACGCGCGCCGAGCGAGCGCGGGCCGAACTCCATCCTCCCCTGGAGCCAGCCGACCACCTTGCCCCGGGCCAGCTTCCGGGCCACGTGGGTGATCAACTGCTCCTCCTTGCCCCGGAAGTCCCGGTAGCGCGCGGAGGTGTTCCTCAGCAGCCGGTGCACCTCGTCACCGGAGCTGGCGGGCCCCAGGTAGACGTGCTCCTGCCGCTTGTGTTCCGGCCGCTCACCGGTCAGCCGTACGTGCGCCACCGCAGCGGCCCCGATCGAACCGCCCGCGTCGCCGGCGGCCGGCTGCACGAACAGCCGCTCGAACGGGCCCTCCCTCAGGCAGCGGCTGTTCGCCACCACGTTCAGCGCCACACCACCCGCCATGCAGAGGTTCTCGCTCGGCACCTTCTCGTGCAGGTAGCGCACCTTCTCCAGCAGGATGTCCTCCAGGACCACCTGGACGCTGCGTGCCACGTCCAGGTGGAAGGGCTGGAGTTCGGACTCCGGCACCCGGGCCGGCCGGCCGAGCAGCTCGGCCAGCGCCGGCGAGTACATGGACTCCTCCGAGAGGAAGGAGAAGTACTTCATGTTGAGCCGGTATTGCCCGCCCTCGCCCGGCTCGACCAGGTCGCGGATCCGGTCGGCGTAGCGGGGCTCCCCGTAGGGGGCCAGGCCCATGACCTTGTACTCGCCCTCGTTGACCTCGAAGCCCAGGTAGCCGGTGACGGCGCTGTAGAAGAAACCCAGCGAGTCCGGGAAGTCCACCTGCTCGAAGCGCTCCACGAGGTGCCCGTTGCCGGAGCCGTAGGTGGTCGTCGGCCAGTCGCCGACGCCGTCCACGGTCAGGATGGCCGCCTCGTCGAAGCCGGAGAAGTAGTAGCTGCTCGCCGCGTGCGAGAGGTGGTGGTCGACGATCTCGACCGGGCCCTCGTACCCGGTCACCGTGCGGAGCACGTCGATCGGCGGGGTCCTGGTCATCCGGTCCTGGATGTCGTGGCGGCGCTTGGCCGGCACGCCGGGCATCAGGCCCATCCAGATCTGGCGGCCCAGCTTCTGCACCGGGTCCTCGTAGTAGCCGATGGCGTCGACGTCGGCGAGGCTCAGCCCGGCCTCGTCCAGGCAGTAGCGGAGCGCGTTCCGGGGGAACGACTTGTCGTTCTTGACCCGGGTGAACCGCTCCTCCTGGACCGCGGCGACCAGCTTGCCGTTGCGGATCAGGCAGGCCGCCGAGTCGTGGTAACCGGCCGATACGCCCAGGACGTTGACGTCCGAGGCGGGCTTGCGCCGGGGGGTGACACTGGTGGACATTCGGTTTCCTTCCGCTTTCACCACTGCGCCAGGTGGTCGTCGATCAGCTGGCCGATCTCCCGTAGGGGCTCGCGGTCGGTGATCTCCAGGTGCCCGCAGTCGAGGTCGTACTGCAGGATCTCGCCGTCGACGAACGCTCCCCACGTCTGCGCGCCCGAACGGTCGCTGGTCCGGGTGGCGTTGAAGAACAGCAGGTCGCCGGAGAATCGCTCCCCGGCGTGGTAGTGCAGGAACGCCTCGCAGTTGCCGACGGTGGTGGCCGCGACGGTGGAGGCCTGCTTCCGCTCCAGCATGCCGAGCACCGGGTCGTGCGCGCGGAGCAGGTCGACCAGCTCCTCGTGGCCCGCCGGGTCGGCCAGGCCGTCGGCGCGGTGGCCCAGCAGGACCTCCATCACCCAGCGGCTGTCCGCCTCGGCCGGCCGGAACTCCTCGGGCAGCGGCCGGGCGTCCAGCAGGGCCAGCGTCGCGACCTCCTCCCCCGCCGCCTCCAGCCGGACGGCGACCAGGTACGCCAGCACCCCGCCGAACGAGCAGCCCATCAGGTGGTAGGGCCCGTGCGGCTGGAGCTCGCGGATCGCCGCGACGTGGGAGTCGGCCATCTCGGCCATGGAGGCCGGCTTCACCCCGTCCGCGAGCTGGGTGGACTGCAGGCCGATCACCGGGCGGTCGTCGTCGAGGTGCGGCAGGATCGGGGAGTAGGTCCAGCTCAGCCCCGAGGCCACCGGCAGGATGAACAGCGGTTCGCCGACGCCCTCGCGCATGGTGAGGACCGGCTCCATGGGGTTGCCCCGGGTGCGGTTGGTCAGCTGCTGGGCCAGCTGGGCCACGGTCGGCCAGCGGTACAGGTCGCGGATGGTCAGCGGGACGCCGCCGATGTCGGCGATTTCCGTGACGCGGTCGAGGAACATCACGGCGAGCAGCGAGTGGCCGCCGAGGTTGAAGAAGTTGTCGCCGACACCGACGTCCGGGACCCCGAGGATCTCGGCCATCAGCGCGCAGAGCACCTTCTCGACCGGTGTCCCGGAGGCCCGCACCCCGCCGCCGGTGGCCGTCCAGGCCGGCAGTGCGCGGCGGTCCAGTTTGCCGTTCGGGGTGAGCGGCAGCTCGCTGACCATGATCACGCTCGGGACCATGTAGTCGGGCAGCTGCTCGCGCAGGTCCTCGTGGAGCTCGTCGGCCGTCACACCGTCGTCCGCCGGCACCGCGTAGGCCACCAGGCGCTTGTCACCGGGTACATCCTCGCGCACGATGACCGCGCCCTGGCGGACCCGGGGGTTGCGGGTGAACACCGCCTGGACCTCGCCCAGTTCGATGCGGAAGCCGCGGACCTTCACCTGGTCGTCGGCCCGGCCGATGTAGTCCAGCCCGCCGTCCGGGCTCCAGCGGGCCAGGTCGCCGCTGCGGTACATCCGCTCACCCGCACCCTCGAACGGGCAGGCCACGAAGCGCTCCGCCGTCAGGCCCGGCCGGTTCAGGTAGCCGCGCGCCAACTGCGGCCCCGCCACGTACAGTTCGCCGACCACGCCGACCGGCACCGGGCTCAGCCGCTCGTCCAGCACGAACATCCGCAGGCCGGCCAACGGCCCGCCGACCAGGCTCCGGCCGACCGAGCCGGCCACCGTCGGCGCGTCCAGCGCCAGGTAGGTGGCGTGGATGGTGGTCTCGGTGATGCCGTACATGTTGACCAGCGTCACCCGGTCGTCCGGGTGCCGGTCGTACCAGGGCGAGATCTGGGCGAAGTCGAGCGCCTCTCCCGCGAAGATCACGGCGCGCAGCGCCAGTTCGGGGGTGCTCCTGGCGTCCTCCGGGATCAGCGGGTAGAAGGCCGAAGGGGTCTGGCACAGCACGGTGACCCGCTCCCCCGCCACCAGGGCCAGGAAGTCCTTCGGCAGGCGCGACACCTCGTACGGGACGCTGACCAGGGTGCCGCCGTGCGCGAAGGCGCCCCACATCTCCCACACCGACACGTCGAAGGCGTAGGAGTGGAACCAGGTCCACACGTCGTCGCCGCCGAAGGCGAACCGCTCGCGGGTGGCCTCCAGGATCGCGACCACACTGCTGTGCGCGATGGTGACGCCCTTGGGGCGCCCGGTGGAGCCGGAGGTGTAGATCACGTACGCCGGGTGCCCGGGCAGCAGCGGCGTGGTGCGCTCGGCGTCGGTCAGGTCGGCCGCGTCCCCGGCGGCGAGCTCCGCTTCGACGGCGCCGCCGCCGAGCAGGACCGGGGCGTCCTCGAACTGCGGCGGCAGGGACGCCGAGGCGGCGCCGTCCGTGACCACCAGGGCGGGCCGTGCCTCCTCGAAGAGGGTCGCGATGCGCTCGGCCGGGTACGCGGGGTCCACCGGCAGGTAGGCCGCGCCGGTCTTGAGGACCGCCAGCAGCGCGACGGCCAGGTCGGCGGAGCGGTCGAGCAGCACCGCGACGCGCTCCTCGGGGCCCGCGCCCCGGGCGCGCAGCAGCCGGGCCAGCCGGTTGGCCCGGGCGTTCAACTCCCGGTAGGTGACGCGGGTCTCGCCGTCCACCACGGCGGTCGCGTCGGGCCGGCCGGCGGCCTGCGCCTCGAACAGCCCGACCAGGGTGGCGGTGGGCTCGGCCCCGAGGGTGCCGCTCCACTCGGTGAGGAGCCCGCGCTCGCGGGCGTCCAGCAGCGCGATCTCCCGGATCGGGGTGTCGGGGTCGGCCGCCACCGCCTCCAGGACCAGCGCCAGGCGTTCGGCCGCGGCACGAACCGTCGCCTCGTCGTAGAGGTCGGTGCTGCCCTCGACCGTGACGGCGAGCCGGTCCGGGAGGCCGTGCTCGGTCCGCTGCCGGCTGAAGCCGATGGAGAGGTCGAACTTGGCGGTGCCGATGTGGACCGGCTCGGCGCTGACGGTGAGTCCGGGCAGGTCGAGAGGGTGGTCACCGGCCTCCTCCAGGGTCAGCAGCACCTGGAAGAGCGGGTTGCGGCTGGTGGAGCGCTCCGGGTTGAGCTCCTCGACGACCCAGTCGAGCGGGACGTCCTGGTTGGCCCAGGCGGCGATGTCGGTCTCGCGCACCCGCTGGAGCAGCGCGCGGAAGGACGGGTTGCCCGCGGTGCTGGTCCGCAGCACGACGGTGTTGACGAAGAAGCCGACCAGGTCCTCCAGCGCCTCGTCGGCCCGGCCCTCGACCGGCACGCCGATCGGGACGTCGTCGCCGGCCCCGGTCCGCGACAGCAGGACGGCGGTCGCCGCCTGGACCACCATGAACAGCGTGGTCCCGGTCTCCCGGGCGATCTCCAGCAGCCGGGAGTGGACCTGCCGGGAGCAGCTGACGGTGTGCGCCACACCCTGGTACGAGGCGGTGAGGGGCCGCGGGCGGTCCGGCCGGATCAGCGCCTCCTCCGGCAGACCGGCCAGCGCCTCGCGCCAGTGGGCCAGCTGCTCGGCGGCCTCGCTCGCAGGGTCCGAGGGGGTACCGAGGGAGTCGCGCTGCCACGCGGCGTAGTCGCTGTACTGCACCGGCAGCGGCTGCCGGTCCGGGGCCCGGCCCGCGGTCCGCGCCCGGTAGGCCACGGCCAGGTCGCGGAAGAGCGGCCCTTCCGAGGCGCCGTCGGTGGCGATGTGGTGGACGACGAGCAGCAGCACGTGCGTCCGCTCGCCCAGGGCGAGGAGGTGCGCCCGGAAGGGCAGGTCCTTGGCGAGGTCGAACGGCACCCGGCCGAGCCGGACGAGGGTCTCGGCGGCGCCCGCCTCGTCGGCCTCGGTCACCGGGAGTTCCACGCCGCCGTCCCCGACCTCGAGGACCCGCCCGCAGAGGGTGCCGTCGACGACCTCGAAGACCGTTCGCAGGGGCTCGTGGCGGGCGACCACGTCGCCCAGCGCGAGCCGGAGGGCCTCCCGGTCCAATTCCCCCACCAGCCGCACCGCGCTCGGCACGTTGTAGGTGGGGGACAAGCCTTCCTGCCGACTCAGAAACCACAGGCCTTGCTGCCTGACGGAGGGCGAGAACACTGTTGAGCTCCAATTCCTCACGCCGGGCGACTGGCGTATCCGCCTCCCATTGCCCGGTTCCATTCGAGACGTCAGATTGACAACGCTAGGGGCCTCGGCCGGTGGATTGCGGCACCTTCGGGGGCAGAAAGCAGGTGCCTGCGAACAGGTGACGACCGGTCCCGGGGAAAGCCGGGGAATTCCCGATTCCCGGCCCTTCCCGGCCCTTCCCGGCCCTTCCCGGCACGGAACGGCCGATCAGATCAGCACGGGCCCGCGGCCGTTGCGGTGGGCGGCGCTGCGCCTGCTGTCGAGGTGCACGTACACCCGGTGCAGCCAGCGGTCACGGCCGTCGTAGCGCGGGGTGAAGTCGCTACGGCCGTGCACCACCAGGCGGTTGTCGATGAAGACCAGCTCGCCGGGCGCCAGGGTCAGTGAGGAGGAGACCTTGGCCAGCACCGTGCCCAGCCGCTCCATGGCCCCGGCGGCCTCGTCGTCCAGCGCGGTGGTGGCGTTGAAGTCGACCCGGATGTCCGGGTCCCGGACGTTGCCCCCGAGCACCGGGTGCGGCGCCGTGGCGTCGCCCGAACCGAAGGACGGCGGCGCCTCGGTGACGAAGCGGGGGCTGTTGAGGACGGCGAGGTCCGCGCCGTCGAGCAGCGGCAACGCCTCGCGGATCGAGGAGACCAGGGTGCCGGCGCGGCCGTCCCGGTCGGCGCGCAGGCACAGCAGGCCGACCAGGTCCGGGCGGTAGGGGTGGAAGGCGTTCTCGTTGTGCAGTTCCAGCGGGACGGAGCCGGCGTTGCTCTGGGACCCGGCGAGCGAGCGGACCGGGACCACGTCCTGGACCAGGGCGCCGTGCTTCTCGTCGCGGTAGGCGATCACCTCGCCGAGCTGCTGGGCCAGCAGCATCGCCGCCGCGGAGGGGACCGCCGGGATCCGCTGGACCGAGTCCTTCACCGTCGGGGTGTCGGGCAGGGCGCTCTCGTCCACCGGCAGCCCGGTGACCGACAGGATGCCGGCCACCCCGGCGTCCTGTCGCAGTCCGCGCAGCGCCTCGATCAGCCGGACCGGCAGCCGGCAGCTGAGCCGGCGGGCCTCGACCAGCCAGTCGGGGTCGTCGAGCAGCACCGGCGGGGTCCGGACGAGCTCCTCGGCCAGGCCGCGCAGGACGGCGCGTTCCTCGGTGGTGAGTGCCAGGCGGATCGCGTCCACGGACACGGGCCCGGATGCAAGGGCGGTCACACTGCTGCCTCTCGTCTGGTGGTGCGGGAGCGTCACGGCTCGAGCCGGCTTCGCAGCTGCCGGACGTCGACCTTGCCGTTGGCGGTCAGGGGGAAGCGGTCGACCGTCACGAAACTGCTGGGGATCATGTACGCGGGCAGGCGCCCGCCGAGGTGCTCGCGCAGGCTCGCGGCCTCGGGCGCGGCCCCCGTCTCGGGCAGCACGAAGGCGGCCAGGCTCTGGGTCCGGGCGTCCGGGTCGGCCGCGATCACGACGACCTCGGCGACGCCGGGGTGGCGGCGGAGCTGCTCCTGGATCTCCCCCGGCTCGACCCGGTAGCCACGGATCTTGATCTGGTGGTCGACCCGGCCGAGAAACTCCAGCGAGCCGTCCGGCAACCAGCGGGCCCGGTCGCCGGTCTTGTAGAGGCGCGCGCCGGGCGGGCCGTACGGGTCGGGCAGGAAGCGCTCCTCGGTCAGCTCCGGCCGGTGCAGATAGCCGCGTGCCACGCCCGCGCCGCCGATGTGGACCTCGCCCGCGACACCGACCGGGAGCGGCTCGAGCCGGTCGGTGAGCACGTACATCGTGGTGTTCGGGATCGGGTCGCCGAGCGGCACCAGGACGTTGCCCGGTGGCTCGGTGACGACGTACCCGGAGTTCCCGATGGTGATCTCGGTGGGGCCGTACTCGGTCGCGACGGCGGTGCCGTCGGGGCCCGCCGCGGCGATCCAGCGGCCGGCCAGGTCGGCGGTGAAGGCGTCGCCGGCCGCGATCGCGATCCCGGCGAGGTCCCGGGTCTCCTCCGGGGTGAGGTCGAGGCTGAGCAGGTCCAGCTGGCCCGGGGTCATCTTCAGGAAGCTGTACGGCCCGCCGGCGACCAGGTGCTCGCCCAGGTCGGCGATCGGCAGCGGGTCCGGGAGGAGGTGGACCGGCTGACCGGCGAGCAGCGGGCTGAACAGGTTCGGGATGCCGAGGTCGAAGGAGATCGAGGAGAAGGCGGCGGAGCCACCGGTGCCCCGGCCGGCGTACGCGCTGGCCGCCCACAGCAGGTAGTTGGCCAGGCCCCGGTGCTCGACCATCACGCCCTTGGGTGCGCCGGTGGAGCCGGAGGTGTAGATGACGTAGGCGAGCCGGTGCGGGTCGGCCGGGGTGTCGGGGAGGCCGGACGGCCGGGCGTCGATCGCGGCGCGGTCCCCGTCCACGAGCACGCTCCGGACGCCGTCCACCGGTTCGAGCAGCGGCAGCTGCGCGGTCTCGGTGAGCACCGTCTCGCAGCCGGCGGTCTCGACCATCAGCCGGAGGCGCTCGGGCGGCAGGTCGGGGTCGAGCGGCAGGTAGCCGGCGCCGGAGCGCCACACCCCGATGAAGGCGGGCAGCAGGTCCGGGCCGCGGCGCAGGCAGACCCCGACCAGGGTGTCGGGTCCGGCGCCGAGGTCCCTCAGGTGGTGGGCGATCCGGTTGGCCCGCTCGTCGAGTTCGCGGAAGGTCAGGGTGCCCTCGTCCGAGCGGACGGCCACCGCGTCCGGGGTGCGGCGGGCCTGGGCGTGGATCAGCGCGTCGACGGTGTCCGTCCCGTGGTCGACCGTGTCACCGGACGCCCAGGTGTGCAGCACCAGTTGCCTCTCCCCGGCCGGGAGCCGGGCGGCCAGGGCGTCGCCGTCGGGTGCCGCGGCCATGGCCTCCAGGACCAGCCGGTACATCTCCGCCAGGACGGCGAACCGGGCGGGCGCGACGCTCTCGGCGCGGGCCGTCAGCCGCAACCGTCCGTCCTCGGGGGCGACCAGCAGGCCGTACGCCGTCCCGGGCCCGGCGGCCGCGGCGAACAGGACCCGGTCGGGGCGGGCCGCGCCCCGGCCGGCCGGGGCGGCGGCGCTCTCCTCGCCGGAGCGCAGGTCCTTGACGACCTGCTGGAGCAGCCGCCGCCAGGTCTCGGCGTCCCGGTGCACCTCGACGGCGACGGGCCGCCCGTGCTCGGGGAGGCTGACGTCGGTGCTCAGCCCGTGGTCCGCGGTGAGCATGCCGAGCACCTTGACGTGCGCGGCGACCAGCACCTCGCCGACGGTCGCCCCGCAGGTCGCGGCCAGTGCGCCCAGGCCGTCGGCGAGATCGCCGAACTCCACGACGGTCTCGCCGGGTTCGCCCGCGGCGTGCCCGGGCTGCCAGGCGGTGGGCAGGGTCAGTGTGACGGTCAATGCGGTCTCTCCTCGTGGTCGCACCGCGGCACGCGCGCGACGTGCTGTCTACTGGTAGGCCGGAGTCGCCCGCGCGGGCAGTTCCTCGCCGGAACGGACGCCGGACAGCGCGTGGGCCGCGATCGCGTCGGCGTCTCGGACGTAGTCGCCCCACGGACCGGGGCGGCCGAAGCCGACCTGGGTGAACCAGCGCGTGTTCTCGGTGGGAACGCCGAGGACGTACAGGCCGGTGTCGGGCAGGCCCGTGCGGTCCACCGGATGGAACGGGGCCGTGGTGACCGCCACCCCGCCGGTGCGGAAGGCGTGCTGCTCGTCCCGGTTGACGAACTCGGTCCACAGGCCGCGTCCCCGGAGGTTGCGGGTCAGCTCCGCCGGGTCGCGGCCGAGGTCCGGCACCGGGACGCGGGCGTCGACCACGTGGTCGACCGGCGTCCCCGAACCCGCCACCCGGGGCGAGGAGACGGTGAACCGGCCGAGGCCCGGATCGGCGGCGATCCGCACCTCGGGCCCGACCACGCGCAGCACGCCGGCCGCCATCAGCGCCAGTGCCTGCCGCAGCCGCACCGGCGGTGGCCCGGCCACCAGCACCGAGCTGACCGGCACGAACGAGCCGAGGAACGCCTCCCGGTGTGAAGCCGGGTCGAGCCCCCCGAAGTCGACGCACTCGCGCATCACCCAGCGGGTGTCGCGGATGACGTCGAGCGCGGCCATCAGCGGCGACCGGGTGTTGCCGCGCTCGGCCTCCCGGACACTCCCGCGCAGCAGCGCGGCGAGCGTCCGGTCGAACTCCTCCGGCCCGGCGAAGGTCCGCCCGGCGAACGGACGGGCCAGCGCCTCCAGGTCGATCGGGGGCATCCCGGCGACACCGTGACGGGCGGCGATCGTGCGGACGTCCGGCAGCCCGGCGTCGCCGGCGAGGACCACCTCCGCGGTGAACTCCTCGGCGGCGCACGGCCCGTGCGAGTGGCGCAACGCGGTCGCGTAGTAGACCAGGTCGATCTCGGCGGTCAGCCAGGGCAGCACGTCGGCCGTGAAGTCCAGCACCGGCCCGGCCGCCCGGCTGCGGACCCGGTCCGGGGTGAAGAGGACGGGCTTGAAGGAGTACCCGGGAGGCCGGTTGTTGTCGCCCTTGGCCAGCAGCGGCAGCCCGCTGCGCGAACCGGCCAGCAGGACGGGCTCCGCGCCGCCGGGCCGGTACACCAGCTCACCGTCCGCGTCCTCGGTGAACCGGCCGCCCCGGCCGACCGTGAGGGCCGCCATGACGTCGTAGAAGGACAGCCCGAGCCCCAGCACGCCCACGGCCGCGCCGGCCGGGATGGCGTCGAGGGACATCTCGGCCGGCGAGTCGCCCCGGATCCAGCCGAGAGCGGGGCGGTCCGCGGCGAAGTCGAGAAGCTCCCGCTCGGTGCGCTCCGCCGGCGCCGGCCCGGCGTGGCCGGTGACCAGGACCACCCGGTCCGCGTCCAGGCGGCCCCCGCCGGCCGTGGTCAGGCGGTAGCCGCCACCGCACGGTTCGAGGTCGGTCACGGCCGCGCGCACGCGCGTCAGCCGGACGTGTGCCGGCAGGTGGGCCTCGATCGCGTCCAGGGCGAAACGCAGGTAGCGGCCGTACACCGCCCGGGGCGCGTACCCCTCCGGCCCCGGGTGGCCGGGGACGCCGGCGGACCACCACTGGTCGAAGGTCGGCCCCGCACCGGCCCGGGCCGGCCCGTCGTCCTGGGCGCCGGAGAACGCGGAGATCAGGCCCACCGGCGTGTTCATCAGGAACCACTCCGGCTGGTCGGTGCGGTAGATCCGCCCGCAGCCCACCTCCACCGCGTCGATCAGGTGCAGTTCCACCGGCCGGTCGCCGGGCTGCTCGGTCAGCCGGGCCACCAGGCGCTCGGTCACCGCCAGCCCGCGCGGGCCGCTGCCGACGACGGCTATCCGCCAGGGTCGCGTCAAGGGAATCCCCCTCCCGAGGGCAGAGAAAGTCGGTTCCGGGTGATGCCGGCTCAGGCGTGGCAGGTGAGCGGCTTGCCGCCGTTGTAGACGACCATGTCCCGGTAGGCGGCGGCGGTGTCGATCCTGGCGCCGGGCGGGGTGCCGTCCAGCTCCGCGTACGCGCGGTGCAGGTTGCCGACGATCCGCTCGACGTCCAGCCATGCGAAGTACTCGCCGAGGTCGCTCTCGAAGGCGGCCTCCAGCGGGCTCAGCCCGGCGTCCTTGGCCTCGCGGGCGATCTCCTGCACGGTGCGCAGGTAGCCGAGCGCCTCGTCGATCACCTCGGGCCCGCAGACCGGGCCGTGACCGGGGACGATGGTCTGCGCGTCCAGCGGCCGCACCACCTTCTCCAGCACCTCGATCGCCCCGCTGACCGAGCCCATCAGCACGAACGGTGCGCCGCCCTTGAAGAGCAGGTCACCGGCGAACAGCACGGACCGGTCCGGCAGGTGGACGATCGAGTCGTTGGTCGTGTGTGCCGGGCCCCCCACGTGCCGCACGTCGCAGCGCAGTTCGTCCGACCAGAGCGTGACCCCGTCGGTGTAGGTGAGGAACGGCGGTGCCAGCTCGAACTCGCCGAAGTCGATCTCGTTCCACACGCCCCGGTTGTACGGCCGCCCGAAGGCCATCGCCTCGGCCCGCGCCTGCTCGTGCCCGATGATCGTGGCACCGGGGAGCAGGTAGTTGCCGAAGGTGTGGTCGGCGTGGTGATGGGTGTTCACCAGCGTGCGGACCGGCCCCCCGGCCACCCCGGCGACCGCGTCCAGGTAGGCACGTGTCCGGCTCTCGGTGGCGCAGGTGTCGATGCTGATGACGCCCTGCCGGCCGACCAGGAAGGCGGTGTTGTTCAGGAACCAGCTGCCGTCCGGCTGGACGTACGCGAACACGCCCTCGCTGACCTCGACCGTCTGCGGCGCGCCGCCGAGCGTCACTTCCGACCGCCTGCCACGACCGGGACGCTGCCCTTGGTGGACGGGAAGCCCGCCAGCTCGGTGCCCAGGCCCTGCGCCGCGGCACTGCGGTAGGCGTACGCGGCCACCGCGACGTCCTGCAGCGGCGAGCCCACGGACTTGAACAGCGTGCGGGCCGGGCGCGGCGCGTCGGCGGGGCGGCTGCACAGCTCGGCGAGCGTGATCACCCGCCCGGTGTCCAGGGTACCGGCCTTGACGGCGGTGATCGCGTCGCCGGACTCCTCCAGTGCCTGCAGCCGGTCCACCACGATGAGCCCGGGCGCGCGCCAGACCTCGGCGTCCAGCTCCCGCTCCTCGGGCAGGGTCGAGCCGGTGGAGCTGATGTGGACGGTCTCGGGGATCCAGTCCGCATAGAAGGCCGGGCCGTTGCCACCGGTGTTGGTCGCCACCAGGATCAGGTCGGCGTCCTGCACGGCGGTGGCCCCGTCCGCGACCGGTTCGATCTCCACGCCGAGGCGCTCCGAGAGGTCCCTGGCGAACCCGTCGCGCCGCTCCTTGCGCGGACTGTGCACGGAGATCCGCTCCAGGTCCAGCAGTTGGCTGATGACCGTGGCCTGCATGCGTGCCTCGGCGCCGGAACCGATGATCCCGACCCTCCGGGCGCCCGGCGCCAGCTTGGCGGCGGCCAGGCAGGCGGTGGAGGCGGTGCGCAGGACGGTGAGGTGGTTGCCGTCCACGGCGGCCAGGAACTCACCGGTACTGATGTCGAAGAGGTTGACCTGGAACCGGACGGTGCTGCCGACCAGGTGGAACTCCTTGTAACCGACCACGCCGAGGCCCGGCAGCGCCGCGGCCATGAGCCGCAGCCAGCCTCCTTCGAAGCGGAGGTTGACCCGCTCGGTGATCGCCGTGTTGCCGGCGTGGTCCTCCCGGTAGGCCTCGTCCAGCGCGTTCAGTACACCCTTGACGTCGGTCGCCCGGCGGACGTCCTGGTCGGTGAGAATGATTGCCATCTTTTCGTCTCTCTCTGGAGCTTGTGCACGCGTCAGCGGCGTCGGTCAGCCGGTCGGTCCCGCGCCCGCCGCCGGCGCACCGCGCAGCAGGGCGGAGACCAGCTCCGACGCCTCGTCCAGCACGAAGTGGCTGGTCGGGTACATGTGCAGCGAGAACGGCCGGGTGGTCTCCCAGCGCCAGGCCGCCATGGACTCGTAGGTCACGAAGTGGTCGTGCATGCCGCCGGCGACGGCGATCGGGACGTCCAGCGGCAGCCCGGGGGCGTACGGGGCCCGTTCGATCAGCCGGTAGTCCGCCCGCAGCACGGGTTCGAACATCTCCATCAGGTCGGGGTCGCCGAGGACCCCCGGCGCCACGCCGCCGAACGACGCCACCTGTTCGAAGAGTTCCTCACGGGGCAGCAGATGGAGCGGGGACTCGATCGAGCGCACGGCCGGCGCCTCGATCGACGAGACGACCAGGAGCTCCGGCTGCGGCCGGCCCTGCGCGCGCAGCCAGCGCGCGAACTCGAAGGCCACCAGGCTGCCGGAGCAGTGCCCGAACAGCACGAACCGTCCCTGCGTCACCGGTGCCAGGACGCTGCCCAACGTCTCCAGGAGCTCCGGCATCTCCTCGATCGGCGGCTCGTCCAGCCGGTTCTCCCTCCCGGGGAACCGGACGGCGCACAGCTCGGCGCCGGCCGGGAGCCGGTCGGCCCACTCGTTGTAGATCGAGGCCCCGGCACCGATGTGCGGGAAGCAGATCACCCGCACGTCCGGCTCGGCCACCGGGCGCGGCCTGATGACCCACTTCCGGTTGACCAGCGTTCCCCTCATGAGTTCCTCCGCGCGAACAACGTGTGGACATCGGTGCCGCGGTACTCCTCGGGCTGTTCCACCGTGGTCGTCATGCCGTGGACGGTGAACAGGTCGACGGCCGCGGCCAGCCGGCCTTCCCCCTCGACCTCGACGGCCGCCAGCCGGATCCTCGGCCACAGCTCCTCGCCGATGCCGCGCAGCACCTCCAGCTCGAAACCCTCGACATCGATCTTCAGGAAGTCGATGCGGTCGATGCCGAGGCTCGTCGCCGTCTCGTCGAGCCGCACCACCTCGCACGAGACCTTCCGGACCTCCTCGAAGCGGCCGGCCAGGATCTCCTCGGTCTCCTCGACCAACACCGCGCGGCGCTCCTCGTCGTCGAGGCCGGCGGCGACATTCCTGATGTAGGAGCGGACCAGTTCCTTGTCCTCGGCAGGATCCGCGTCGAATCCGGACATCATCGTGTACTGCGGGTAGAAGGTCAGCTCACGCCGCTCCGCAACGGAGCCGACGGCCTGGTTGAGAGCCGTGACGTTGGAAAGCCCCGCGACATTGCCGGAAAGCAACCGGAAGACCTCCGGAGCGGGCTCGAAGGAGAATATCCGGGCGGTCGGCCACTGCTGCGCGGCGAACAGCGCGAACATCCCTATATTGGCCCCGACATCGACGATGACCGGGTCGTCCGGGAGCGGTTCGCCGTCCGGCGGCAGGTAGACCCCGTCCTCGAAGATCTCCTTGTACAGATACTCGGCCTCATGGCGGTTGAGGCACCGCACCACCAGGCCGTTCGGCAGGCGCTGCTCGTACGTCATGTCAGCAACTCCGCCTTGATGACGTCAGCCACCCTGGGATCGGCGAGCAACGGCCCGAACCATTCGACGCCGTAGTCGAACCAGTGCGGTCGCAGGTCCGCGGCCGCCCGGCCCCAGAGCAGCTCGGCTGCGTCGGCCTCCTTCTCGTCCTGGAGCAGGACGACGGGGACGTCGCAGGCCTCCGGGCGGTAGCGGCTCAGCGCCCACGCGAGGCCGGCCGCCACCCGCTGGAGCCGCGCCAGGTCGGCCGCCCCGGTGTCCGCGCCGTACCAGCCCTCCCGGCTCAGCAGGGCGAGTACCTGCTCCGCGTCCTCCTCGCCGCCGAGGCCGAACCGCTTCACCACCAGGGCCAGCCGGCGGCGCAGCGCGAGGTCGAAGTCGACCGGCGAGCCGGGCAGGGCGGGCGGCTTGATCAGCACCACCCGGTCCACCTCCCGTGCGTGCGCGCGCAGTTGACGCGCCAGCTCGAAGGCGAGCACGGCGCCGCTGCCGACACCGGCCAGGTGGAACGGGCCCGCCGGCTGGACGGCCAGCAGCTCGCCGACGAACCGCTCGGCCAGCTCGGGGACGGTCGCCGTCCACGGCTCGGCAGCCGGGTCGGCGCCCGGGTCGTGCTCCAGCGACAGCGTGTACACCGGGCGCCCGGTCTCCCAGCCCCGCGCGGCCTCGCGCTCGAGGTCGGAGAACTGCTCCGAGAGGACGAGGAACAGCGGCTCCCCGACACCGTCCGCGACGAGCACGGCCAGGGCCGGCGCGCCGTGTACGGGGGCGGGGGTGGGGGTGGGGGCTGACACGGCGGCTGGGGCCGGCACGAGGGCGGACGCGGGGGCGGACGCCGACGCCGGGGCGGGGGCCGGCGTGCTGACGGAGTCAGGCGCGGGGGCGGAGTCCGTCAGCACGGCCGGGACCGGAATCCCGGCCGGCGGATCAACGGATCCGACGCCGCCAACCGTCAGGCTTTCGGCGAGCCGGGCCGGTGTGGGATTCCGGAACACCGCCGAGCTCCGCACGGATATTCCGCGCTGCCGTGCAGCGATGACGACATCGACCACCTTGAGCGAATTCCCGCCCAGATCGAAGAAATCGTCGTGCGGCTGGGCCGTGACGCCGAGGACGCCCGCCCAGATGTCACAGAGTTCTTGCTCGATCACCCGACACGATTTATTTTCTCCGGTCACTTGACGGACAGTAGGAGATCGCCGCAGCCGTCATCGGCAAGTCAACGGGCAACTGACCGGCAATCGGTGTCCGCACGTTCCCCGGGCGAAACACCCTCGGCCGGCGCCCACGGGATCCTCCGTGCCGGGCATGCTGGGCGCGCCCGGTCAGCGTCCGTGATGGGCGGGTGGACGCGCTGGTCAGCGTCCGTCGTGGCGTGGTGGCGCGTGGTGGTCAGCGTCCGTCGTGGCGTGGTGGACGCGCCCGGTCAGCGTCCGTTCCGGGTGAGCCCGACGTCCGGACGAACGGCGTCAGGCCGAGGCCGCCGACCGCGTGGGTTCCGGCACCTCGCCCGCCGGGCCGTGGCCGCGCAGGCGGTCCATCTCCCGCCACTCCGGGCGGAGTCCGGCGAGCGTGGTGGTCGCGAAGTACAGGCCACCGCAGACGAACAGCACGGGTATCAGGCCGGTGAGGGCGACGGCGGCGCCGGCGAGGAGACCACCGAGGGGGATGCCGGCCCAGGCCAGGGAGTCACCGAGGGCGCCGACACGGCCGAGCAGGTGGCGCGGCACCCGTTCGAACAGCATCGCGCCGAGGATCGGGTTGAGGAAGCCGGAGCCGAACCCGCCCACCACGAAGACGGCGAGCACGACGCCCATCGGTGCGTCCATGGCGAGGACCAGGAACCTCGGCGCCCCGCAGAGCAGGAAGCCGGTGAAGAAGACGATCCGGCGCGGGAGCCGGTGGGCGAACGCCGCCGCTGTCAGGCTGCCGCCGACCGCGGCGATCCCCCAGGCGCTGCCGGTCAGGCCGATGGCCGCCGGGCCGCCGCCGGACTCCTGCGCCCAGACCGGCACCAGGACCGTCATGAACCCGGCGTCCAGCAGGTTGGTCACACCGATCATCACGATTACGGTGAGCATCAGCGGCTCGCTGCGCACGAAGGTGAAGCCCTCCCGGAACATCCGCCAGTAGCCAGCCTCCTGCTCCGGCGCGTTCTCCCCCGTCGGCTGCGGGGTGGTGGCCGCCCGGCCCATGCCGCGCGGCAGTACGAGCGCGATGACGAGCGAGCCGAGGGCGAACGCGACCGCGTTGACCGTCAGACCGGCCATCGGGCCGAGCAGCGCGATCAGCCCGCCGCCGATCGCCGGGCCGACCGTGGAGGCAAGCCGCTCGGTGACCCCGGAGAGCCCGGTGGCCCGCTCCAACGGGATGCGGGCACGGTCGGCCGCCTCGGGGACCATCACCTCCTTGGCCAGGTCCCCCGGGCCGCGGACCGCTCCGACCAGCCCGACCATGACCAGCAGCAGCCAGAACGGAAGCACCCCGAGGCCGTGCAGCAACGGGATCATGCCCGCGGCAACGGCGCTCACCGCATCCGTCGTCCAGGAGATGACCCTCGGGCCCAGCCGGTCGATGACCGGCCCGGCCAGCGCCTTGACCAGGACGTAGGGCGTCATCTCGACGAAGGCGACGACACCCGTCATGGTGGCGCTGCCGGTGGTGGCGAGGACGAACCAGGGCAGGGCGATCGCCGAGACCCGCGTCCCGGTCAGGGAGATCGCCATCGCCCCGAGCACCCCGGCCAGCGGCCGGACCGTGCGCGGAGCGGCGGACCGGGGAGGCGCATCGGGGACGGCGCTCACCTCCGCCCCTCCGCTTCGTCCGCCTCCGGCTCGCCCGCGGGGTCGGGCAGGACCTGGAACACCACCGCGACCCGCTCGGCCCCCTCCGGCACCGCCTCGGCCTCCGAGCCGGCCCCGGCACCGGACCCGGCACCGGACTCGGGCCCCGCGGCCCAGCGGTAGCGGGCGACCACCTCCGCCACCTCCTCGGCGAGGCGGCGCGCCTCATCCGGCGTCAGCCGCAGCGACCAGTCGCTGAAGTCGAAGGCGTGCCGCCACTCCCGCGGCATCGTCTCGAAGGAGTTCAGCGCACGCTGGGTGGTCAGCGCGTTGGCGGCGACGACCGACCGCAGATAGGCGAACGCGGCCCCGGGCTCCTCGTCGGCCAAGTCCCGGTCGGCGAACCAGGTCATCTGGTGGAGCGGCTTCCACCACCGCTCACGGGCGTTGCCGCGCTCGGTGTCCTCCGCGACGAAGCCGGCGGCCGCCAGCTGGCGCAGGTGGTAGCTGGTCGCGCCCGACGTCAGCCCCATCCGCTCGGCGAGCCTGGTCGCCGTGGACGGTCCGTGCCGGCGCAGCAGCCCGACCAGTTGCACGCGCACGGGGTGGGCGAGGGCCCGCAGGCCCTTGGCGTCGAGGACGACGACATCGGTCTGCGGATCCGGGCCGTGCGGCCACTTCTGCTCCTCGGTCATGGCAGCAGATTAGAACCGCAAGCACTTCTTTGCAAAGGGTTATTTGCAAAGAAGTCTTGGCGATCTTCCGGATGCCGGGCCGGGCCGCCCGATACCGCGGGGTGGCCGTCCGTTGCGCTCAGTCGCCGGCCACCGCCAGGATCAGGACCACGGTGATGCCGCCGCCCGGGGTCGGCTCCACCGCCAGCTGCCCGCCGGCCGCGCGGATCAGCCCGTAGCCGGCCGGGCCCACCGGACCGTCCGGGCGCACTCCGGCGAGCAGCCACTCACGGGCCTCCGGAAGTTCACAGGGCCCGCGGTCCACCACCCTCAGCTCCACCCGGGCCCGGTCCGACGCCGCACCGGCCGGCCCCGGCTCCCGGCCACGAACGGCCCGCGCCACGGTGCCCGACCCACCCGGACCGCGCGCGCCTCCGACGCCGCCCCAACCGCCCGAAGCCCTCCGGCCGGACACCGCGTCGACCCGGACCAGCACCCGGTCCCCCGCCGGGCTGCGCCGGATCGCATGGTCGACCAGCCCCGCCAGCGCGGACTCCAGCCGCCGGGCGTCCACGGCCACCACCGGCAGGCCGGCCGGTATCCGCACCGAGACCGACGCCGCCCGGCCGCCGCCCCGCAGCACCCTCTGCACCACCTCGGCCACCTGGACGTGCTGTGCCTGCGGATCGCAGCCCTCCGTACGCTCCGTCCACCGCACCCGCTCCAGTTCGGGCCTGCTGAGTGCCCGCGGTGCGGCCATCTCCCCCGGCGGCCGCCCCGGACCGCCCGCCCAGCCGGAGCCGGCGCCACCGAACCCGCCCGCGTCAGCGGCACCGTCCGAACCGCTCCCGAATCCACCGTCCCGGCCGCCGCCGCGCCCGGCGGCCCCGGAGCCGCCCGGGCCGCCGAGTCCGCCGAGTCCGCCGAAAGCGCCCAGCCCACCGAGTACCCGGGCACCCCCCGACGCGACATAGCCCCAGAGCTTCCCGCGTGCCATCGCCCTGCCCCTCGTACGTCACCGGCCGCCACCGCCGGAGGCGCAGCAGGCCGGACGGGGCCGCTCTCCGGGCCCCTGCGCCAAGCCTGCGCCTCCGCCACCCGGGTGACAATCCGGCTCATGGACGCAAATCGGCCACCGCACCCCGCCGGTCGGCGGGTACCACCCGGCCGACCGGCGGGTCCGGTCCGCCGGATCCCCCCCCGGCGCGCCGTCGGAGCGCCGCCTGCCCGGAATGCCGTCCGGCGCCCACCCACCCGGCCACCCGGCCACCCGGCCACCCGGCCCGATCCGACCGCCGAACCTAGACTGACCCCATGACCCGGCTCAACGACCAGGTCCAGGAGCTGCTCCAGGAGTACGCCGACCTGATCTCGATCACCGGCGGGGACGCCTTCCGGGCCCGCGCCTACGAGAAGGCCGCCCGCGCCGTGGGCGGTTACCCGGAGGACGTCGCCGGGCTGGACGCCAAGGGCCTCCAGCAGATCCCCGGCGTCGGGAAGTCCACCGCCGAGAAGGTCGCCCAGTACCTCGCCACCGGCCGGATGGAGGCGCTGGAGACGTTGCGCGCCGCGATCCCGCCCGGGGTGCGCGAGATGATGGCCGTCCCCAGCGTGGGCCCCAAACGCGCCCTCGCCCTCTACCGCGATCTCGGCATCGCCTCGGTCGACCAGCTCGCCGAGGCGATCCGCGCGGACCGGCTGAGCGGGGTGGCCGGGTTCGGCGAACGCAGCGGCGACAAGATCCTGCACGGCATCGAGATGATGCGGCAGTCCGGCGGGCGGACGCTGCTCGACGCGGCCACCGAGCAGGCCGATCAGATCGTCGCGGCGATCGCGGCCGTGCCGGGCTGCACCCGCTGCGCGTACGCGGGTTCGCTGCGCCGGATGCGCGAAACCGTCGGCGACATCGACGTGCTGGCCACCGCCGAGGACTCCGCGCCGCTGATGGCCGCACTCACCGAACTCCCCTACGTGGCCGAGGTGATCGTGCGCGGCCCGACCAAGACCTCGGTGCGCACGACCAAGGGCCTCCAGGTGGACCTACGGGTGGTGCCGGAGGAGGACTGGGGTGCGGCGCTGGTCTACTTCACCGGCTCCAAAGCCCACAACATCAAGCTCCGCACCATGGCCGTCCGGGCCGGCCTGAAGCTCTCCGAGTACGGGCTGTTCGAAGCCGAGAACACCGAGGAAGCCGAGGACGCGGAGCAGGCCGACAGCGGCACCGGCACCGGCACCGGCGACCGTGGCGCGGGCGCCGGCGCGGGCGGCGCGAAGGTGGCGTCGGCGACCGAGGAGGAGGTCTACGCGGCGCTCGGGCTGCCGTGGATCGCGCCGCCGCTGCGCGAGGACCGGGGTGAGGTCGAGGCGGCGCTGCGCGGCGAACTGCCGGAGCTGGTCACCGAGGCGGACCTCCGCGGTGACCTGCACTCGCACACCAACCTCACCGACGGGCTGGCCACCCTGGAGGAGATGATCGACACGGCGGCCGCCCGCGGCTACGCGTACTACGCCGTGACCGACCACGCACCCGACCTGGTCATGCAGCGGATGACCGACGAGAAGATGCTCGCCCAGCGCGATCAGCTGCGCAAACTCGCCGGCCGGCACCGGCGGATGCGCCTGCTGCACGGCACCGAGCTCAACATCGGCCCGGACGGCGGAGTGGACTGGCCCGCCGAGTTCCTGGCCGGCTTCGACGTCTGCGTGGCCTCCGTCCACTCGCACTTCGGTGCCGACCGGGCCACCCAGACCCGTCGGCTGATCCGCGCCTGCGAGAACCCGTACGTTCACATCATCGGCCACCTCACCACCCGCCGGATCGGCCGGCGCGGGCCGATCGACGTCGATCTCGACGCGGTCTTCGAGGCCGCTGCCCGTACCGGCACCGCGATCGAGATCAACAGCTCACCGCAACGGCTCGACCTCCGCGACGAGGACGCGCTGCGGGCGAAGCGCTACGGAGTGAAGTTCTCGATCGACAGCGATGCCCACGCCACCGGCCACCTCGCCTACCCGCGCTACGGCATCGGCACCGCCCAGCGGGCCTGGCTGACCACCGAGGACGTGATCAACACCTGGACGTGGCAGCGGCTGAAGCGGTTCCTGCGCAAGGACGCCCTGCGCTAGCGGCCGTCCCTCCTCACCAGCGCCCGAGGAGCCTCCGAGCAGCCCCGGACATCCGCCGGACATCCCCTCGGGCCGGTCTCCCGACCTCGCGCCCTCCCGCCCCGCGCCCGACCTGCACACTTTGCCCGATTTCGCACCGGAAGACTCTGGTGCAACCGGCACGGGAGGAGCATCATGGAGGTGGACCTGCGAGGTAGATGAGGGAGTTCGACCGCAGGAGGCAGTGGCGACAGATCGAGACGGATCAGGGTCTGCCGCTGGTACCTCGGTCGACGATCGAACTGTGAGGCCGGAGGACACGATGTCCGGAGGCCACCCCCGCCTCGCAGGTTCCCCGTGCCCACCCCTCCCCCCATCCCCCGCGCTCCCCCCGTATCCCCCGCCCTCCCCCGCATCCCCCGCCCTCCCCGCCGAACGGCCGGGCAACGTGCGAGGGACACAGCGCCACTACGCGGTCGGATACGCGTACCCCATCTCCCAGGCGTGCACGGCAATGCCGACCCGGTTCTGCACGCCCAGCTTCCGCTGGATGCTGGCGACGTGCGTCTTCACCGTGCCCGGTGAGATGAACAGCTCGGCGGCGATGTCCGCGTTGGTCCGGCCCGCTGCGACGTGACCGGCGACCTCCACCTCCCGTTCGGTGAGCGGCACGACGAGACCACGACGGCTCTCCGGACGCCGGGGCGCCGTCACGTGCTTCAGCAGCCGGACCGTGACGGACGGGCTGATCAGGCTCTCCCCGCCCGCCGCCGCCCGGACCGCCTCGGCCAGCAGGGCGGGCCCGGACCGCTTCAGCAGGAAGCCCGACGCCCCGTGCTGAAGAGCCGGGTAGACGTACTCGTCGAGGTCGAAGGTGGTCAGCACCACCACCCGCACCGGTGTGACGGCACCCGGCCCGGCCAGCCGTCGGGTCAGCTCCAGGCCGTCCATCCGGGGCATCCGGATGTCGACGAGCGCGACGTCCGGGCGCAGCTGCCCGGCGAGTTCGAGCGCGGCGGCGCCGTCGGCTGCCTCGCCGACCACGGTGATGTCGGGCTGCGCCTCCAGGATCCGCCGCACACTCCGGCGGACCGCCTCCTGGTCGTCCGCGATCAGCGTGCGGATCGGAGCCTGGGCGGCCTCCGGCGGCTCCGCGCCGATCACCGTCGCGGACGCGACCCCTGGCGGCACCGCAGCGGGCAGCGCTGCACGCGCCGCAGCAGACGCCGGGCTCCTCGGGCTGCGCTCCGAATGGGGACTCGTCACGGGGAGCAGTCTCGCACGCCCCGCACCGCCCCCCACCCCGCGTCGCCCAGCGGCTCAGGCGGTGTCGCCCTTGAGCTCCGTCGCGCAGCACGGTTATGTGCGGCGGGACTTCGACGCGGAACCGGGCGTCACAGTTGGCGATTCCGCTACAACTCGCTTCCAGCGTGAGGGTGTCGTCATCCAACGCCCAGCTGCTTCTCTGCTTTCCGATGACGTCCGCCCTGAACCAGCGGATGACCTTGATGTCCTGACGGTCCGCCACCACCAGATCGGTCGGAACGTGGTGGAGCGAGACAACGTCGAGAGTGGTGCCGTGATAGCCGAAGGTCTTGTCCTCCGGGGTGGCTTCGTCGGCCTTCGCGCAACCGGTGACGGCCACCAGCGCAGCGAGGGCGACCAGCGCGACCACGGTGGCAAGCACCCGGCGGACGGGCGTGTCCGGCACAGCCGGTGTGGCAGTCATGGGAAGGGTCCTCCCGGGGAAGCCGAACGGCCTACCGACCGACCACCCCACCGGCTCCCCACCGGCTCCCGCAGCTGCAACTACCGCACCGGCAGCTCGCAGCTGATCCGCCAGCCCGACGGCCGGTGCGGACCCGCGACGAGTGTCCCGCCGTGGGCGCCCACCCGCTCGGCCAGGCCGGCCAGTCCGGTACCGCCGCTGCCCGGGAGCCGCCGCAGCAGCCCCTTCGGACCACCCCCGCGCCCACCGTCGTCCGTCACCGACACCACCACCGACCGGAGCGCCACCGCCGCAAGCCCGCCCCCATCACGCGAACCACCCGAGTCGTGGGGCCCACCCGGACCGGCCGACCCGACCGGGCCGCCCACAACCGCCACCCGCACGATCGCCTCCGCCGCACCGGGCGCATGCCGCCGCACATTGGTCAGCCCCTCCAGCACGACCGCGTACGCAGTGGCCTCGGCCTCGCGCGACAGAAGCCCGGTGGCCTCCGGCGCCAGCTCGACGGCGGCCAGGGTCGAACCGCTCCCCGAGAAGCGCCCGCCCAACTCCGGCAGGTCGGCCAGCCCGTGCACCCGGGTGGCCCCGACCGCCCGACCCTCCGCCACCTCGTCCGCCTGCGGGTCGCGCAGCGCGCCCACCATCGCGTCCATCGAGTCCAGCGCCCGCAGACCGGCCTCCTCCAGTCGGCGCAGCAGGGCGGCCGCCTCCATTGCGTCCAGGCCGGGCAGCTGGCCGGCCTGGGCCTCCAGCACGATGCCGGTGATCTCGTGGGCGACGAAGTCGTGCAGTCCCCGGGCCACTTCGAGTCGCTGCTCGCGGCGGGCGCCGGCCACTGCCCGCTCCCGGCGGGCGTCCAGGGCCCGCAGGTAGAGGCCGGCTCCGGCCACACCGACTGCCGGAAGGAGCGAGAGCAGCAGGGCGACGAGCGAACCGGTCCAACCCGCCTGGGGTACCCGGAGGGTGAAGCGCAGCGGCACCAACAGCACGGCCAGGCCGACCGCCACCCCGACCGGCCCCGCCCACCGGCCGGGCACCCGCCGCGCCGCCCGGCCGAGCAGCACCAGCAGCGCAAGCCACTCGAACGGCAGCCAGAACGCGGCGAGGCGGTACGGACCCGAGTAGCCCGCATCCAGCACCAGCGAGGCGACCGCGACGGCACCCGCCGCGGCCGCCGGCGTCACCCCGCGGGACGGCCACCGCAGGAGCGCCACCGCCGCCGCGAGCGCGGCCATCGCGGCGACGAGCAACGCGGCCGCACGCTGGCCCGGGTGCGCCAGCACCACCGGCGCCAGCATGCCGAGCGCCGCGACGGCGGACAGCGGCCGGCGAAGCCGCGCCGCAACGGCGGCGGGGGGCCCGGTCAGAGCCGGCCGATCCAGGGCCGGTCGATCCGGGGTCGACCGGGGCGGGGCCGGCCGGGGCGAGGCCGGCTGGTGGGGAGGGACAGCCGAAGTGGACCGGCCGTCCGACGCCGGGATTTCGGAACGCATGCGCCGAGCCTATGGCGCGGCGCCCACCGGATTCCTCGGGCCCAGCTCCCGGGGGAGGCCGGGATCCTCCCCGGGACAATCACATCCCCCCACCACAGACGGAGTGCTGATTGAACCTCAGGTCGCTTCGCCGGCACCGGACATGCACCCTCGCCCTCTGTCACGACTCCCGGACAGCGGCGGCACCACCGTCACCAATGGTGCGGCGCGGTCACAACCCGGGTCGAGGGGCGTCCCGATCCCGGGCCGCGGGGGCGCGGTACCGTTCGTCGGTACCGACAACGACAACGTCACGTACGGGGCCGACCGCCCGACCCGCCCGACCCGAAGGACCGCCCGATGCCCCACCACCGCCCGACCGCCGGCCGCACCTTCCGCGCCGCCCGCCCTCGGTCCGGCGCAGGCGTCACAGCGGGCCCCACAGCGGGCCCCACAGCGGACCCGGTGGCGGGCCCGACGGACCCGGCGGCCACCCGATGACCACCACCCCTCCCGACTACAGCCGACTCGCCACCGTCGGCCCGTACTTCGCGCTGAACGCCGCCACCGCGCCCACCGACACGCCGCCTCCCGGCTTCCGGCCGCTGCACGAGCTCTACGCGGAGGGGCCGGACGGGTTGCTCCCCGCACGCGTGCGGGAGGTCGCGCGACGGCTCGGCACCGGCGAACCCCGGGTGGCGGCCTCGATCCTGCACCTCGGACTGGCCGCCCGGTTCTGCTCGGTGAGCCTCGGCGCAGCCGTCCTGCTCGGCGTGGTCCCCTCCTTGGACCCCGGCAGTGCATTCGTACGCGTGCCGGAGCAGGGGCCGATCGATCTCTGGACGCCGTACGAGCCCCGGTCGGAGGACACGCGGGCCGACGACAAAGAAGCCCTGACCCAACGCCTCCACCGAGCTCTCGTCCAAGGCCAGTTGGCGCCGCTTGCCGCCGCCGTCCGGGCCACGGTGCCGCTCTCGGAGCGGCTCCTCCAGGGCAACGCCGCATCCGCACTCGCGGGCGCGTTGCGCATGCTCGGCCCCCACACGGCTCCCGGCCGGGCCAGGGCACTGGCCGCGGGGCTGCTCGACCGGCCGCCGCTGGCCGGCGCCGGGATCCTGGACGACACCGGCTTCCGGCGGAACAGCTGCTGCCTCTACTACCGCGTGGGCCCGGGCGCGGGAGTATGCGGCGACTGCTGCTTCACCCGGCCACCCCGTCGCACCTGAGCACCTCCCCACCGCCACTGACGGCACCGCCGACACAGCCACAGCCACAGCCACAGCCGGACGGGATACCTCCGAGGTCGAAGGTCAAACGCGCATCCGGCCCGGCACGCCCAGCCGGAAGGCCACCCCGGCCGGGGACCAGGCTGGGGACCAGGCCGACACGCTCATGACCGCTCCGCCAGGAAGGTCGAGGACGCCGGCCGAGGAACCCGCGTCGAGTCCGTCAGCTCCAGGTGGCCCCGCACCAGGTGGTGCACGCACGCGACGGTGTGCGCCTCCGCCGCCGCGCGGGCGCCGGGCCCGTCCCCGGCAACCACCGCGACCAGGATCTCCCGGTGCTGTTCGGCGAACCGCTCCCGGTCGGGCACGTAGGGCGCCGGCAGCCAGAGCAGCGGCCCGAGTTCGGCCTGGAGCCGGACGGCGAGCCGGGTGAGGCGCGCCGACTGGGCGGCGACCGCGAGTTCGATGTGGAAGCGGGCATCGGCACGACGCAGCTCGGCGGGGGTGCGGGCCTCCCGCAGCGCGGTGACCAGCCGGGTGAGACGGCCGGCCAGGTCGGCGGGCGCGCGTTCGGCGGCGAGCCGGGCAGCGGTTCCGGCGACTGCCAGCTCCTCGTCCCCCAGGTCGCGCAACTCGACGGTGCCGAGTTCGCGCAGCCGGGCGAGCTGGAGACGGTCCGATCCTTCCGCCGGGGTGCGGACGAAGCTGCCGCCGTTGCGGCCGCGCCGGGTCTCGATCAGTCCGGCGTCGCGGAGCAGGGCGAGCGCCTCGCGCAGGGTTCCGTTGGCGACGCCGAGTTGGTCGGCGAGGTCGTTCTCGCTGGGCAGTTGGTCGCCGTCGGCGACCAGGCCGAGGGCGATCGCCTCGGTGATCCGGCGGGCGACGGCATCGGCCCGGCCGAGGTCGGTGAGCGGGGCGAGGACGGCACTGAGCAGCGGGGTCTTACTCCCGGTGGTGGTCAATGGCGGGCCCTCCCCGATCACCGTCCTGCCGAGTGTTTCCGGCAGCGTACAACGCAGACAGCCGTGACCCCCTTGCCCCTGGAAACTCACTCTCGTACGTTTCCCCGCGCCCTGGCCCCGAGCGTCACGTCACGCCCCCGGTTCAGGCGCGACACGAATCTCTGGGCCTATGTCTCCCTCAGATTCACGTATCTCTCCCCCGCCGTCGGCGTCTGCACACCCCTCTCCACCTCTCTCTCCACCGCCGGCCCGCCGATGCTCTGGAGCTTCCCGGTCGTCTGGCTCGTGGGCCGGCGGGGCCCCGGCCTGTGGGTACTGGCCGGCCGCAGCAGCCCGGACCAGCCGGCCACCTGGGTGGACAGCATCGAACTTACCTATCCCACAACCTGGTTGAGCGGCGGTGAACGCGTCCTCAGCACAGCCCCCCACGGGTCACACCGACTCACCGCCCCCCACCTGCACCCCTGCACCCCTGCGCCCCATCCACCGGGGCCCCACCGGTGGCCCGAGCGAGGCCGATTCCCCCACCCGGGTCCACCGGCTCACCGCGACCGCATGCGAATCCGCAGCCGCAGCCGCAGCCGGCTACCGGCTACCGGCTACCGGCTACCGGCTACCGGCTACCGCTCCAACGTCGCGAGGAGCAGGTTGGGGTCGGTCCGGGTGAGGTAAGCCGCGCTCGGGACATACACGGTGTCGCCGCGGACGGCCACCGAGGTCGGGTTGGAGAGGCCGTCCTGCCCGGTGAGGACGGTGTGGTGGCTGCCGTCCCCGGCGATGTAGACGGCCTCGCTCGTGCCGTTGATCGCGGCGATCACGTTGTTGCTGTGCCCCAGGAAGGCGAAGTCGTCGATGCCGACCATGCCGGTCGCGCGGGTCTCGGCCGGCCCGGCGGTGCCGTCACCGTCGATCGGGATGCGCAGCAGGTTGCCGGTGTCGGTGTTGCCGACCCAGACGGCGTGGTGGTGCACCTTGAGACCGTTGGCGCCGAAACCACCGTGGGGCTTGAGCAGCGCGTCGTCGGACCAGACCGTCGAGGCCCCGCCCTTCAGAGGGGTGGCGTAGACGACCCCGAGAGCCGAATCGGCGGTGTAGAGCAGGCCAGAGCGCTCGTCGAGGGCGAGGCCGTTGGGGAAGCTGGTGACGGGGAGGGCGGAGATGCGTTCCGGGGTGCCGCCGGGGCAGAGGCGCCAGATGCCGGTGAGGTCCTCGGTGCCGGTGGCGTAGGCGAAGTAAAGGGTTCCGTCGTGGGCGCGGGCGATGCCGGTCACCACGGCCGCACCGATCAGCGGGGTGGCCGGCTGTGCGGGCGCGGGCAGGACGGCCAGCTCGGTGAGGTTTCCGGCCCGGTCGACCCGGCCGATCTTGCGGGCGAAGGAGAAGGTGAGGTCTGCCGAGCCGTCCGGTTCGAGGGCGATGTTCTCCGGTTGGAGGCCCAGGTCCAGGTTGAAGTGGGCGATGATCCGGGGCTGCGAGAGCGGCGGCGCGACAGCGACGGCCGGGGTGGCCACCAGCAGGGCGAGGGCTGTGGAGGCGGCGGTACCGAGCAGGCCGGCAAGCCGGCGGGGCGGGCGGGTCATGGGTGTCTCCTCGAACTCGACGTCGAACTCGGAGTCGTACTCGAACTCAGAACCGAACGGGGGTGGGCTTAGCGCGCACCTGTCAGCAGAGCACGCACACCGCCCCTGCCACCCGCATTGCGCCGCCGCGCCACCACGAGATCCCCCGCTCGGGCCACCGCCGTCCGGGGAACACGGCACCACGGACCCCGCCAGACGAAACGTCCATCCGGCCCTGGCACTCCACGAGACATCGCGTCGACTGCGCCGGCTGCCCCCGGCCGCACAGAATGATCCGCACCCGACGGACCGGCCGGGCGACAGCACCGGGCCCGGCGACACAACGCCCGGCGACACGCAGCCGGGCGACACAAAGCCGAACGACAGGAAAACCGGACGAGCGAGAGGGAGAGCGATGGTGCTCACCAGGCAGGCAGCGGCGCGGCGACCACCGCCTCCCGCGCCGGGCGGTACGGCGAGACGCCGGCCCGGGCGGTCCCCACCACCCGTACCGTGTACCTCCGCGTATGCACCCCCTCCCCACCACTGGAGGCACCTCATGAACCTCCCTCTCTCCGGCGTCCTGGTGGCCGACTTCGGCCGCGTCCTCGCGGCGCCGTACGCCACGATGCTCCTCGCCGACCTGGGCGCGGACGTGGTCAAGGTCGAACGGCCGGGCACCGGGGACGACACCCGCGCCTGGGGCCCGCCGCACGTCGGGGGCGAGGCCACCTACTTCCTCTCCGTCAACCGCAACAAGCGCTCGATCGCACTCGACCTGCGCGACCCGGCCGACCACGCCCGCGCGGTCGAACTGGTCCGCCGCGCGGACGTCCTGGTGGAGAACTTCCGCCCGGGCACGATGGCGAAGCACGGCCTCGGCTACGAGGAGAGCAAGGCCCTCAACCCCCGGCTGGTCTACTGCTCGGTGACCGGTTTCGGCACCGGCCCGGGCGCCGAACTGCCGGGGTACGACCTGCTGGTGCAGGCCGTCGGCGGGCTGATGAGCGTGACCGGACCGGCGCCCGGCGAGCCGGTGAAGACGGGCGTGGCCCTGGTGGACGTGCTGGCCGGGCTGCACGCCGCGGTCGGGGTGCTGGCCGCGCTGCGCGAGCGGGACGCCACCGGCGAGGGCCAGTTGGTGGAGGTCAACCTGCTCTCCACGCTGCTCTCCAGCCTGGTCAACCAGTCCGCCGGGTACACCCTGGCCGGCGTGGTCCCGGGCATCCTCGGCAACCGCCACCCGTCGATCGCGCCGTACGAGGTGCTCACCGCCGCCGACCGGCCGCTGGTGATCGCCGTCGGCAACGACCGCCAGTTCGCCGCACTCTGCCGGGGGCTGGACGTGCCGCAGCTCGCCACGGATCCCCGGTTCGCCACCAACTCGGACCGCGTGGCCCACATCGACGTGCTGGCCGCCGAACTCACCGCCCGCCTCCGGCACCGGACCGCCGCCGAGTGGTGCACCCTCCTCACCCCGCTCGGTGTGCCGTGCGGACCGGTGAACGACCTCGCCGACGCCTTCCGACTCGCCGACGCCCTGGGCCTGGAGCCGCGCACCACACTGACCGGCCCGGACGGCACCGACGACGGTGAACCGCTCGACCTGGTCGCCAACCCGATCGGCCTCTCCCGCACACCTCCGCGCTACGAGCGCCGCCCGCCCCGGCTGGGCGAGCACACCGCCGAGCTCAGAGCCTGGCTGGACGGCCGACTCCCCCACCGAGCAGAGGACCACCAGTCCCCACCCGGCACCGACGCCCCTGGCGCCGGGTGAAGCCGGGTGAAGCCCTCCCGCGAGGGGGGTCAGACCGCGACCGCCTCCTCCATCTCCTCCTCGGCCTCCGCCGACGTCTGCGGCCACCCGGGCCCGCCCCCGGACCAAGGCCCGCTCTCCCGGGCATCAGCCCAGCTCGAACACCCCGTACGAGAAGCCCTCCGCCCGCAGCTCCCCGTCGGCCACCCGCACCCCCTGCACGTCCAGCGGCCGCGCAACGACCGACCCAGGGCCCGCCGCCACCGACCCGGCTCCCGCACCGACCGACCCGAGCGGCACCGAGCCCGGTTCCCGCCGCGGGTTGACGGCGACCAGGTACCGGCCCGCCCGGGTGTACACCAGCGGGTACCCGGCGTGCCGGACCTCCACTCCACCCTCCGCACCGAGCCCCGGGTGGGCCCGGCGCAACGCGATCAGCCGGCGGACGGTGTGCAGCAGCGAGGTCGGGTCGGCCCGCTGGGTGGCGACGTCGGGCCGGCGGGGGTCGGGGTCGACGGGCAAGTACAGGCGCTCGGCCGGTGCGGTGGAGAAGCCGGCGTTCGGGCCCGGCGCCCACTGCATCGGCGTGCGCGAGCCGGCCCGGTTGTACTGCGGACCGAGCACGCTGCCCTCGACGTCGGGCAGGTCCGGCAGGTAGCGCATGCCGATCTCGTCGCCGTAGTAGACGGCGGGCAGGGTGGGCCAGGTGAGCAGGAGGGCGAAGGCGGCGGCGAGTTGCTCGGCGGTGCGCGGGCCGGTGGCGAGCCGGGAGAAGTCGTGGTTGGCGGTGGGGAGTGCGATGTACCCGGCGCCCTCGGTGAGTTCGGCGGCGGAGCGCCAGGCGTCCAGGAAGACCTGCGGGGTGCCGAGGCCCTCGGCGTCGAAGTAGCAGGGGCCCTGCTTCCAGTACTCCTCCACCGTGCCGGCGTTGTTGTTCCAGAGCGAGCGCAGCGGCAGGCCCCGGTCGGCGCCGCCGAACTGGAGGAAGAAGTCGGCGTGGAAGCCGGCGGCGACGGCGGTGGCCGGGTCGCCCCACTCGGCGAACAGGGCGGCCTGCGGGTGGCTCCGGTCGAGCCAGTCGCGCAGTTCGGTCCAGAGCTTGGCGGTCTCGGTGAACCCGGGGTCGTCCTTGACCAGCGAGGAGGCCATGTCGACGCGGAAGCCGGCCACGCCGAGGCCGAGCCAGTGAGCCATGATCTCGCGCAGAGCGGCGCGGTTGGCGCGCGGGCCGTCGGCGTCGACCGGCTGGCGCCAGGGCTCGTCGTAACGGGTGCGCGCGTAGCCGAAGTTGAGCGCGGGCTGGCAGTCGAAGAAGTTCGGCCGGTACCAGCCGGGGCGGCTGCCGGGCGAGGCGACGAAGCCGTCGACCGGGCGGTCGGACCAGATGTAGCGGTGGTCGGACCGGTCCTCGGCGGCGGCGAGGAACCAGGGGTGGCGGTCGGAGGTGTGGCCGGCGACGAGGTCGAGCAGGAGCCGGATGCCCCGTCGGGCCGCCGCCTCGGCGAGGGCCGCGAGGTCCTCGGTGGTGCCGTAGCGCGGGGCCGGGGCGAGGTAGTCGCTGATGTCGTAGCCGGCGTCGCGGAACGGCGAGGCGAAGCAGGGGTTGAGCCAGACCGTGTCGACGCCGAGCCAGGCGAGGTGATCGAGATGGTCGGCGATGCCCGCGAAGTCGCCGATGCCGTCTCCGTCGGAGTCGGCGAAGGTCTGCGGGTAGATCTGGTAGAGGACGGCGTCGGCCAGCCAGTCGGGGCCGGGGCGGGTCGAGGTCATGGGGTGGATCCTCCTGCCGGGTCCGGGGGCCGGGTCTACCGATTCTCGTCCAATCCCGGCCGTCCCGACAGCCCGCATCCACCACTCCCTGCCCCTGCCCCTGCCCTCCCCCTCCCCCTGTCCCTGCCCGACCCGGCCGACCCGGCCAAGCCCCACCCCCGCCACCGGCACCACCCCTGACCGGAACGCGCCGTACCGCTAGCGGGCCGCCCCGCACGCCTCGGTGAACGCCTTCGCCCGCCGGGTGATCTCCGCCCAGTCGCCGGCCGCGACGACGTCCGGCGCCACCACATCCGTCCCGGCGCAGACCGCGAGGGCGCCCTGGGCCAGGAACTCCGCGGCGTTGCCCGCGTTGACGCCACCGGAGGCGACCAGCGGGACGTCCGGGTACGGGCCGCGCAGGTCCTTGAAGTAGCCGGGGCCGAACGCCCGGGCCGGGAAGATCTTGACGGCCGCGGCGCCGAGTTCGACCGCCTGCGCCACCTCGGTCGGTGTGAGTGCGCCGAGCACCACCGGCACCCTGGCGGCGTGCGCGCGCTGGGCCACGTCGGGCCGGAGTCCGGGGGTGACCAGGAACGCGGCGTCGGCGGCGAGGGCCCCCTCGGCCTGCTCCACGGTCAGCACGGTGCCGACCCCGACCCGCCAGCCCTCCCGCGCGGCGCGGCGCAGATGTTCCGTCACATTCGGTGTGGTGTAGGTGAATTCGGTCAGATTGATGCCGCCCTCGGCGAGCGCGGCGCAGAGCGCGACGGCGTCGGGTATCCGGGGGGCGCGGACCACGGCGATGACGGGCGAAGCGGCCAGCACGGCGCGCATGCGGGCGAGGACGGCGGGCGTGGGGCTCATGCGGCTCGGGTCCCTCGGTCGGTTCGGCGCAGGGCGCGCCCGGGCCGGGCGCCCGTGGTGCGGCCCTGCCGGACAACGGCGGTGCCGTTGACGTAGACGTGCTCGATGCCCGCGGCGGGCCGCCGGGGCTGCTCGAAGGTGGCGGTGTCCTGGACCTTCTCCGGGTCGAAGAGGACCAGGTCGGCGTGGTGGCCGGGGGCGATCAGGCCGCGCCGGTCGAGTCGGAGCCGGGCGGCGGGGCGGCCGGTCATCCGGGCGATGGTCTCCTCCAGCGTGAGCACCCCCGACTCCCGGCTGTAGCGGGCCAGGTAGCGGGGGAAGGTGCCCCAGGCCCGCGGGTGCGGGCGGGCGCCGACCAGCAGGCCGTCGCTGCCGACGGTGTGCACGCGGTGGCGCATGATCGCCCGGACGTTCTCCTCGTGGCCGACGTGCTGGAGGATGGTGGTGGCGAGCTCGTCCCGGCGCAGCAGGTCGAGGAAGACGTCCGTCCCGCTCTGCCGCCGCTCGGCGGCGAGTTCGGCCACCGTCCGCCCGACGGCCCCCGCCAGCGCGGGGTTCCGGACGCCGGAGAGCTGGATGGTCGCCCAGTCGGTGACCACCCCGTGGCAGCCGTCACTGCCCTTCTCCTCCACCTCGTACCGGATCCGCTCGCGCGCGTCCGGCTCGCCGAGCCGGGCCAGGGTGGCCCGCGGGCCGCCCTCGGTGGCCCAACTGGGCAGCAGGGCGGCCAGGGTGGTGGATCCCGGCAGGTAGGGGTAGCTGTCGAGGGTGAGGTCGACGCCGTCGGCAAGGGCCCGGTCGACCAGGTCGAGGAGTTCGCCGGCCCGCCCCTGGTTGACGCCGAAGTTCATGGTGGCGTGGGTCAGGTGGACGGGGCAGCCGGACTGCCGGGCGATCTCCACCATCTCCGCGTAGCCCTCCAACGCGCCAGCCCCGTAGGAGCGTTGGTGCGGCGCGTGGAAGCCTCCGTACTGCGCGACCACCCGGCAGAGCTCGACCAGCTCGGCGGTGCCGGCATACATCCCCGGCGTGTACGTGAGCCCGCTCGACATCCCGACCGCCCCCTGCCGCAGGCCCTCCCCCAACAGCGCGCGCATCCGGTCGAGTTCGGCCGGGCGCGGCGCCCGGTTCTCCCAGCCCACGGCGAGCATCCGCAGCGTGCCGTGCGGGACGAGGTAGCAGGCGTTGATGCCCGTACCCGTCCGGTCCAGCCGGTCCAGGTACTCCCCGACCGTCCGCCAGTCCCAGTCGAAGCCCTCCGGGTCGCCGTTCCAGCCGGCGATCTGGCGGCGCAGCGCCGGCAGTGTGGTGTCGTCGACCGGCGCGTAGGACAGGCCGTCCTGGCCGAGGACTTCGCAGGTGACGCCCTGGGTGACCTTGGCCGGGTGCTCGGGTTCGAGCAGCAGGGCGAGGTCGGAGTGGGCGTGCATGTCGATGAACCCGGGGGCCAGTACCAGCCCGTCGGCGTCCACCTCCCGTGCGGCGGCCAGGCCCTGACCGATCTCGGTGATCATCCCCCGGTCGGTCCGGACGTCGGCCCGGTACCGGTCGGCGCCGCTCCCGTCGATCACGGTGGCGCCCTTGAAGACGAGCGGACCACCACTCGCAGGAGCGCCGCCCTCACGACCACCGAGCGTCGGACCGCCGTACACCGGACCACCACTCATCGGATCGCCGTGCACCGGACCACCAAGCACCGGACCGCCACGCGTCCGGCCCGCAGCCATCAGAAGAAGGTCCTGACCAGGCCCGTGACCTTCGGCTCCGGCGCGGAGGCGTCGTCCAGCACCGGAATCAGCGTCCACCTGTCGAAGGCGGTGCACGGGTGCGAGATGCCGAGCCGCAGCACGGCGCCGACCGGGGCGAGATCGCCGGCGTCGCGCAGGAAGGCGTGCTGGTCGTTGAGCGCGGTGATCCTCGCCGTCGTGCCGGTCAGATCAGCCCCGCCCCGGACCAGCTGCGGCTCGGGCATGCCCTCGTCGAACGGCAGGTCTCGCTTGCCGGCGTCCAGCAGGGCGAGTTGGGGCTCCGGCCGGGAGACCACCCGGGCCCAGCCGTGCAGCGCGCCGCGGAACGGCGTGTCGCCGGCGCCCCGGACGAGCGGCGAGATCCCGCGGTAGAAGCCGTCGTCGTGGGCGATGTACGCGCCCGAGCGGAGCACCACGAAGGCCTCCGGGAGGGCGTTCAACTCCTCGACCACCAGGTCGAAGTAGGCGCTGCCACCGGCGGTGACCAGCGGCGCGGCGGCGTCGTCGTATGCGGTGGAGAGCCGAGCGTGCAGCTCGGCGAGGTCCCGCAGGTAGCCCCGGACGGTGGCCAGCCCGTCCGCACCGGCGTCGTGGGCCAGTGCGCCCTCGTACCCGCCGATGCCGGCCAGCCGCAGGGTGGGTGCGCGCAGCACGGCGGCGGCGACCTCGACCGCCGCGTCGACGCCGCGGGTGCCGGTGCGCCCGCCGGGGCCGCCGAGTTCGACCAGCACCTCGACCGGGCGATCGGCGCCGGCCGCCCGCAGCGCCTCGTCCATCAGCCGGACGCTCTCGGTGGAGTCGACCCAGGAGACGAAGGCGAACGAGGGGTCGGCGGCCAGTTCGGCGGCGAGCCAGCCGAGCCCGGCCGGGTCGAGCAGGGTGTTGGCGAGCAGGATCCGCTGTACGCCGAAGGCCCGCGCGACCCTGACCTGCGGCAGGTTGGCGAGCGTGATGCCGTGGCTGCCCGCGTCGAGCTGCGCCTGCCAGAGCGCGGGCGCCATGGTGGTCTTGCCGTGCGGGGCGAGCGCGACGCCGGCCTTGGCACACCAGTCGGCCATGGTCCGCACGTTGTGGTCGACGGCGGCCCCGTCGAGGGTGAGCAGCGGGGTGCCGAGCCCGGCGAGGGTGGGCCCGGTGGCGAGGTAGTCACGGGCACTGAGGCCCGAGGCGGCGGGCGGCAGCGCCTTGAAGCGCCAGTCGAGCACCTCGTCGGCGAGGGCCGCCACCTTGCCGGTGTCGATCGCCGGCCCGGTGCCGGTGCTTGCGAAGGTGCCTGCGAAGGTCTGGTCCACCGTCTTCCTCCATCTACCGTGTTGCAACATGTGCAACGAGGGTTGCACATGCTGGCAGCACGGTTCTAGCATCGGCGCCGGACCAAGGTCAACGGAACGGCCGCCGCAGCACGCGAGGAGCCCAGCTGATGCCCCGACAGGATCCCGCCGCGAGCTCGGGCACCCCGCGGCCGACGTCTCCGACGGCGGTCTGCGTGGGCGAGTCGATGGCGGTGCTGCTGCCGGACCGGCCGGGCCCGCTGGAGTCGGTGGAGCACTTCCGTCTCGCGGTCGGCGGCGCCGAGTCCAACGTGGCTGGCGCGCTGGCCGCGCTCGGAGTGCCGAGCGCCTGGATCAGCCGGGTCGGCGACGACGGCTTCGGGCGCCGCCTGCTCACCGAGGTCGCCGCCCGCGGGGTGGACGTCTCCGCGGTCTCCGTGGACCGGCACCGCCCGACCGGGCTGTACCTCAAGGAGGTCGGCGGCACCACCGGCAGCCGCCACGACCTCGGGCCCGGGCGCAGCCGCCTGCACTACCACCGCCGCGGCTCGGCCGCCGCCACGCTCTCGCCCGCCCTGCTGGCCGACCCGGCTGCCGCCCGGCTGCTGGCCGGCGCCCGCCTGCTGCACCTGTCCGGCATCACCGCCGCCCTCTCCGACGACTGCCTGTCCCTGCTGCGCGCCCTGCTCGCCGATCGCCGGCCGGGCCGGCTGGTCAGCTTCGACCTCAACTGGCGCCCCGCCCTCTGGCGCGACCGCGACCCGGCCGTACTGCCGCCACTGCTGGACGCCGCCGACGTGCTGCTGCTCGGCGCCGACGAGGCCGAGGCCGCCTTCGGCACCGGCGACCCGCGGGCGCTGCGCCGCCGCTTCCCCTCCCCGGCGACCGTGGTGGTGAAGGACGCCGCCCGGCTGGTCACCGCGCTGGACCGGGACGGTACGGCCGTCACCGAGCCGGCCCTCGCCGTCGAGGTGGTCGAGGCCACCGGAGCGGGTGACGCCTTCGCGGCGGGCTACCTGGCAGGCACCGTGCGCGGCCTGGACCAGCGCCGCCGACTGCGGCTCGGCCACCTCAGCGCCGCCTGTGCGCTGACCGCCCACGGCGACCAGGCCGAGCTGCCGCCGGCGCCCGCGGTCGATGCTCTGCTGGCCGCCTCCGCCGCGGACTGGGCGGCGACCCGCGTGTCGGCGGACGGCATCGTGTCGCCCGTCCTGCCGACGAGCGCGGGGGCAGCCGCACGCCCCGGGCCGGCCACAGACCCGCTACCGGCCCCTTCCCCGGCCCTTGGAGCCCCATGAGCCAGACCGTCACCCGCGCCCTGCGCATCCTCGCCGAGCTCGGCGAGGGCGAGCGTTCCCTGGACCAGCTCGCCGAGGTGCTCGGCGTGCACAAGACCACGGTGCTGCGGCTGCTCCAGAGCCTCGAAGAGGAACGATTCGTCTACCGCGACCCGGCCTACCGCTACCACCTGGGCGCCGGCCTCTTCGCACTCTCCGGGCTCGCCCTGGAGCAGCGCGGCGTCCGCCGGATCGCCGCCCCGCACCTGGCCGAGCTGAACGCCGCCACCGGCCAGACCGTGCACCTGGCCGCCTATGAGGGCGGCGAGGTCGTCTACATCGACAAGTACGACTCGCGCCACCCGGTGCGGATGTACTCCCGGATCGGCCTGCGCGCGGCCCTGCACAGCGCGGCCGTGTCCAAGGTGCTGCTGGCCGACCTGCCGGCTGCCGAGCGGCGCCGCGTGGTGGCGGGCATCGACTTCACCCCGCACACCACCCGGACGCTGACCACCCCCGAGGCCCTGATGGCCGAGCTGGAGAAGGTCGCCGCCCAGGGCTGGGCGCAGGACCACGCCGAGCACGAGGCGTTCATCAACTGCGTGGCCGCCCCGATCCGGGATGCCGGCGGACGTGTCGTCGCGGCCGCCTCGATCTCCGTCCCGGACGTCGTCCTCCCCTACGAACAGGTGCTGGAACTGCTGCCGCAACTGCTCGCCACCACCCGCGCCATCTCCGCCGACTGCGGGCAGACACCCCCGGCCGGCTGACCGCCCGCCCCCGACCAGAGGAAGCTCATGAGCGACTCCATCCAGAAGACCGAGATCCGCACGGACGGCGCCCCCGCCCCGGCCTGGATGTTCTCCCAGGGTGTCCGCAAGGGCCCGATCCTCCAGGTCTCCGGCCAGGGCCCGCAGGACCCGGCCACGGGCGAGTACCTGTTCCACGGCGACGTGAAAGCGCAGACGCGCCGGACGCTGGAGAACGTCAAGGCGATCGTCGAGGCCGGCGGCGCCACCGTCGAGGACGTGGTGATGTTCCGCGTCTACCTCACCAAGCGGGCCGACTTCCCGCTGATGAACGAGGTCTACGCCGAGTTCATCGAGGAGAACATCAAGCCGGGCGGGGTGAAGCCCTGTCGCACCACGATCTTCGTCGAGCTGCCGCAGGAGCCGATGCTGGTCGAGATCGACGCGCAGGCCGTGATCGGCTGACCGGCCACACCCGCGAAGGGCCCGGACGACCGACCGTCCGGGCCCTTCCGCACCACCCACCGGAGCACCCCTCACCGGACCACCCGGTCACGGGTCACGGGTCACCCGGGCCACGGGTCAGCGCTCACGGGCCACCCCACGCCGTGCTACCACGCACCGGATCACCGCCCCGCGGTGACCGTCTCCTCGGCCGCCGTGCCCCCGCGCGCCACGACCTTGCCACCAACGCCGAGACCGACGCCGCCGGTGTCCACGCCGCCGGCCCCGCCGCGGCCGCCGGCCCTGCGCTCCAGCGCACCGGAGAACAGCGCGATGCCCAGGGCGAGGGCGGCCATCAGTCCGCCCACCCAGTTCGGCGCGTCGTAGCCGAGCCCGGCCGAGATCACCAGCCCGCCGAGCCAGGCGGCGAGCGCGTTGCCCAGGTTGAAGGCCGCGATGTTGGCGGCCGAGGCCAGCGTGGGCGCGCCCGCGGCCTGGTCCATCACCCGCTTCTGCAACGGCGCGACGGTCGCGAAGCCGAAGACCCCGATCAGCGGGATGGCCGCGATCGCGCCCACTTTGCTGTGCGCGGCGAAGGTGAAGGCGAAGAGCAGCACCGCCAGCACCGCGAGGATCACGTACAGGCTGCGCATCAGTGCGCGGTCGGCGAACCAGCCGCCGAGCAGGTTGCCGACGAAGAGGCCGACGCCGAACAGGAAGAGCAGCCAGGTGACGCTGGAGTCGGCGAAGCCCGCCATCTCGGTCATCATCGGCGTGATGTAGGTGAACATCGCGAAGATGCCACCCCAGCCGAGCACCGTCATGCCGAGCGCGAGCCAGATCTGCGGCTTGCGGAAGACGGCCAGCTCGGGGCCGAGCCGGGTGTCCGCGGCGCGTGGCTGGACGGGCACCAGCGCGGCGATCCCGGTGAAGCCGATCACACCGAGCGCCGCGACGACGTAGAAGGTGGAGCGCCAGCCGAAGTGCTGGCCGAGAAGGGTGCCCATCGGGACGCCGAGCACGTTGGCGGCGGTGAGCCCGGTGAACATCAGGGCGATGGCGCCGGCCCGCTTGTGCGGGGCGACCAGGTCGGCGGCGACCACCGAACCGATGCCGAAGAAGGCGCCGTGCGCGAAGGCCGCGAGCACCCGGCCGACGAGCAGCAGCCCGAAGGCGGGGGCGACGGCGGAGACCAGGTTGCCGGCGATGAACAGGCCCATCAGCATCAGCAGCATCCCCTTGCGGGGAATGCGCGTGCCGAGGACGGTGAGCAGCGGCCCGCCGACCACCACGCCGAGCGCGTAGCCGGAGATGAGCAGGCCGGCGGTGGGGATGGAGACCGAGAAGTCGCCGGCGACCTCGGGCAGCAGGCCCATGATCACGAACTCGGTGGTACCGATGCCGAAGGCACTGATCGCCAGCGCCAGGAGCGCGAGGGGCATGAGGGAACCGCTTTCCGGAGCAGACAGAGAACGTTGTGCGTGCAACTACCAGCGTCGACAATACGACCGCTCGCCTGATACTTGCAAGCGCGGCCTATACCCGCATGCACATTCAACCCACAGTCGCCCCGGCCATCTTGCCCCCGTCCGGCAAACTCATTAGGTTAGGCTTACCTAACTCATCCGGAGGTCGTCATGAGCCCCAGCCCCACCGACGTCGAGGTGTCCGAGCCCACCGCCGCCGAACGGGTCTGCAGCCTGCTCGGCGCCACCTCCTCGGTGGTGGTCCGCGCCTGCGGCGAGCATCACGACCTCGACACCCCGGTCGCGGTGCACGGCTCCCGGCTGCGCCTGAGCGCACCGCTCGACTCGCCGCTCACCCTCGCCGTGACCCGCGAACCGGACGGTCTCGCCGTCGTCCTGGACCTCACCGATGTCGCCCCGGTCGCCGTGCGCGACCGGGTCCGCGGCCGCCTCACCCTCGCCGGCCGGCTCCACCTCGCCCACCTCGCCGACGACGGCATCAGCGTCCACCTCCGCCTGGACGTCGCCCACGCCGTCCTCGCCACCCCGTACGGCACCAGTGCGCTCACCGGCGCCAATCTCGCCCTCGCCGCGCCCGACCCGCTCGCCCCGTACGAGGCCGGCCTGCTCACCCACCTCGCCGACGACCACCGCGACGCGCTCGCCGTGCTCACCCGGCTGATCGACCCCCGACTCCTCGCCGGCCGCCCGGAGATCCGCCCCCTCGCGCTCGACCGGTACGGCCTGGTGCTCCGCCTCGACCACCCGCACGGCCACCGCGACGTCCGCCTGGTCTTCCCCGAACCGGCCCGCGACGCCGACGAGTTCGGCCACCGGGTGCACCAGCTGCTGACCGCCGCCCACAGCGGACTGCCCGCCCACCGGTTCTGACCGGGCGGGCGGGCATCGCGAACCGGCGTACGGGCCGACCCGGGCCCCCGGCACCGGGCCGGAAGCCGGACCCGCCACCGAACGCCACCGGACCGCCCCCCGGCCGAGAACCGGGGCGTGAAGCGCGTCGAGAACCCGGTCGAGAACCGAGCGGCGAGACCCGAGCGAGGCGGCGTGAACCGGGTCGAGCATCGGTCGAGGAAGCTCCCCGGAAAACGACAACGGCCGGCCCGGCCCGCGAAGTAGCTTCGCGAGCCGGGCCGGCCTGGGCGTGTCCCGCGCCCGTTGTTCCGCCGGTGGTGCGGCGATCACCCGGTCGAGCGGTCACCCGACATGACCATCCCGGGAGGTCGTACGCCCCGCACCCTGCGGTGGTCTCTGCCCGAAGGTCAGATGGAGACGCCGTGCGCCCGCAGGTAGGCGATCGGGTCGATGTCCGAGCCGTACTCCGAGCCGGTGCGGATCTCGAAGTGCAGGTGCGGGCCGGTCACGTTGCCGGTCGCACCGGAGAGGCCGATCTGCTGGCCGGCGGTGACGGTCTGACCGATCTTCACGCCGATCGAGGACAGGTGCGCGTACTGGGCGTACTTGCCGTCGGCGAGCTTGATCTCGACCTCGTTGCCGTAGGCGCCGCCGTTGCCGGCCTTCACCACGGTGCCGGCCGCGATGGCGCGCAGCGGGGTGCCGGTGGAGGCGACGAAGTCGGCACCGGTGTGGTGGCCGGAGGCCCACATCGAGCCGGCCACGCCGTAGGCGGTGCCGAGCTTCGGGTTGGCGACGGGGGCGACGTAGCCGGAGGTGCTGGCCACCGCGGCCGGGGCCGGGGTGGTGGCCGGGGCGGCCGGCTTGGCGGCGGCGGGCGCCGGCTTGACGGCCGGGGCCTGCGCGGGCTTGACGGCCGGGGCCTGCGCGGGCTTGGCGGCCTGGACCGGCTTCGGGGCGGCGGCGTGGGCGGCCGGCTTCGCCGAGTCCTGCGAGGCGGGCTTGGCGGGGGCGGCCGGCTTGGCGGCCTCGGCGGCGGCCGGAGCGGCGGCGGCCTTGGCGCCCAGCGCGAGCTTCTGGCCCGGGAAGATCAGGTTCGGGTTGGAGCCGACGACCGAGCGGTTGTGGTCGTACAGCGCCTGCCAGCCACCGTCGACGTGCTTGGCGTTGGCGATCTTCGACAGGGTGTCCCCGCCGACGACCTTGTAGCTCTCCTCGACCGGGGCGGCGGCCGGCTTGGCGGCCTCGGCGGCAGCCGGAGCGGCGGCGGCCGGAGCAGCGGCGGCCGGAGCGGCGTCGACGCTGGTGGCGCCGGTCCAGGTGCTGGTCTGCGCGGGCTTCGCGGCCGGGGCGGTGTGGGCCTGGGCGCTGATCGTGGTCACCAGCGGAAGGGCGAACGCGGCGCCGGTGACGGCGGTGGCGATACCGATGCGGGCGGCGCGGGGCAGGGCGATACGACGAGCCTGTGCGGGCATGGGGAATTTCCTCTCCGACGCCTGCGAGGTGAGCTGTCGGGTTCGGGCTGGAGTTGCCCGGCCGCATGCGCGGCTTCACCCCAAGCCGGACCGTGAATTCCGGTCCGGCGACTTACCTTTGGGTCCCCCGCTCCTGCCGTACAGAGTTCAGTTCGTACCACCGGGCAGCGGCAGGACTAGGCGTTCCACCCGGTGGCCACCCGGGCCAACGCCGGGCGGTCGCTGAACTAAAGCCCATCCGATCGGGTGAAGCAATGTCGATCTCTTGAACGGGCAACAAAAGTCGGGATGACGGTGACACTCCGAATGATCGGCTGCACAGTACGTGCACAATCGATTCACCGCGCGCCACTGATCCACGACGCTCCGCCGATTTCGGTGTCCGTCCGCATGCGATCACCTACGGAAAGCCATTCACCGACACACCCCCGGTGACCCTTGTCACGTCGGCCCCCCGGGGCGGACGATCGGGCCGTGACCAACTCCGAGGCCGGCACCCTGCGCCTGGGCACCGCGCAGGGCCGCTGGGTACTACTGGCGACGGTGCTCGGCTCCAGCATGGCGATGCTCGACGGCACGGTCGTGAACGTCGCCCTGCCCCGGATCGGCACCGATCTCGGGGCCCCGCTCGCCGCACTGCAGTGGACTCTGAACGCCTATCTGCTCACCCTGGCCGGGCTGATCCTGCTCGGCGGCGCGCTCGGGGACCGCTACGGCCGGCGCCGGATCTTCCTGCTCGGCGTCATCTGGTTCGCCGTCGCCTCGGCGGCCTGCGCCGCCGCGCCCACCATCGAGGTGCTGATCGCCGCCCGCGCGGTCCAGGGCATCGGCGGGGCGCTGCTCACGCCCGGCTCGCTGGCGATGCTTCAGGCCGTCTACCACCCGGACGACCGCTCGACGGCGGTCGGCCTCTGGTCGGGCCTGGGCGGGGTGTCGGCCGCGGTCGGCCCCTTCGTCGGCGGCTGGCTGGTGGACGGCCCCGGCTGGCGGTGGATCTTCCTGCTGAACATTCCGCTGGCCGCGGTGGTCGTGGCCGTGGCGTCCCGGCACGTGCCGGAGAGCCGGGACGAGAGCGCGACCGGCCGGTTCGACGTGCTCGGCGCGGCGCTGGCCGCGCTGGCGCTCGGCTCCGTCACCTACGCCCTGACCGCGGCCGGCGACGGGCTGACCCCCGGGGTCTGGCTGACCGGCGCGGCCGGGCTGCTGCTGGGCGCGGCCTTCGTCGTGGTCGAGCGCCGCACCCCGGAGCCGATGCTGCCGCTCGGCCTCTTCTCCTCCCGGCTGTTCACCGCGGTGAACCTGGTCACCCTCTGCGTCTACGCCGCCTTCAGCGGGGTGTTCTTCCTGCTGGTCGTGCAGTTGCAGATCGTCTCGGGCTTCTCGCCGCTCGTCTCCGGGCTGGCCCTGGTGCCGATCACCGTGCTGATGCTGGCGCTCTCCGCCCGGGCCGGCCGGCTGGGCAAGCGGATCGGCCCACGGGTGCCGCTCACCGTGGGCCCGCTGATCTGCGCGGCCGGCGTGATGCTGATGCTGCGGATCGGCCCGGGGGCCTCGTACTGGACGGACGTGCTGCCGGCCGTCACCGTGATGGGCTGCGGGATGGTGCTGCTGGTGGCACCGCTGACCGCGACCGTGCTGGCGGCGGTGGAGGTCCGGCACGCGGGCATCGCCAGCGGCGTCAACAACGCCGCCGCCCGCGCGGCCGGCCTGCTCGCGGTCGCCGCGCTGCCCGCACTGGCCGGGCTCAGCGGCGACGCCTACCAGGTGCCCTCCTCCGTGGACTCCGCCTTCCGGACGGCGATGCTGATCTGCGCCGGGCTGCTGGTCACGGGCGGGCTCACCGCGTTCACGACCGTCCGGGGCAACGTCCTGGCCGGCGAGGACCACCCGGTGGCCGAGCCGGACTGCCACTACTCCTGCGCCACCAACGCCCCGCCGCTCGACCCGGGCCACCTCGCCGCCGGGGCGGACGCCCCGCGGGCCCCCGAAACGCCCGAGGGCCCCGCCACCTGACCGGTGGCGGAGCCCTCGTACGTCTGGGAAATCGTCAGGGAAATCGTCTGATAAACCGTCAGAGGATGTCGCCGGGCGCGTACTTGGCGGCCTCCGGGTAGGTGGCCGCAACGGCCTCGACCTGGCGGACGACCTCGGCGACCTGTGCACCAGCAGCGCCGGTGAAGGAGAGCCGGTCGGCCAGCAGCGCATCCAGCGCGGCCCGGTCCAGCGGCATCCGCTCGTCGGCGGCGAGCCGGTCCAGCAGCTCGTTCTCCCGGGCGCCGGCCCGCATCGCCAGCGCCGAGGCGACGGCGTGCTCCTTGATGACCTCGTGCCCGGTCTCGCGGCCGACGCCCGCGCGCACCGCGCCCATCAGCACCTTGGTGGTGGCCAGGAACGGCAGGTAGCGGTCGAGCTCGGCCTCGATCACGGCGGGGAAGGCACCGAACTCGTCGAGGACGGTCAGGAAGGTCTCCAGCAGACCGTCGAAGGCGAAGAACGCGTCCGGCAGCGCGACCCGGCGGACCACGGAGCAGGAGACGTCGCCCTCGTTCCACTGGTCGCCGCCCAGCTCGGCGGTCATCGACGCGTAGCCGCGCAGGATGACGGCCAGGCCGTTGACGCGCTCGCAGGAGCGGGTGTTCATCTTGTGCGGCATCGCGGAGGAGCCGACCTGGCCCTCCTTGAACCCCTCGGTGACCAGCTCGTGGCCGGCCATCAGGCGGATCGTCTTGGCCAGGCTGGACGGCGCGGCGGAGAGCTGGACGAGCGCGGTCAGCACCTCGAAGTCCAGCGAGCGCGGGTAGACCTGGCCGACGGAGGTGAGCACGTTGTCGAAGCCCAGGTGGCCGGCCACCCGGCTCTCCAGCTCGGCGAGCTTGTCGGTGTCGCCGCCGAGCAGGTCCAGCATGTCCTGGGCGGTGCCGACCGGGCCCTTGATCCCGCGCAGCGGGTAGCGGGCGATCAGCTCCTCCAGGCGGCGGAAGGCGACCAGCAGCTCGTCGGCGACGGTCGCGAAGCGCTTGCCCAGCGTGGTCGCCTGCGCGGCGACGTTGTGCGAGCGGCCGGCCATGACCAGCTCGGTGTACTGGGCGGAGAGCCGGCCCAGGCGCACCAGCACGGCGACCGTGCGGTCGCGCACGTGCGCCAGCGACTGGCGGATCTGGAGCTGCTCGACGTTCTCGGTCAGATCCCGGGAGGTCATGCCCTTGTGGATCTGCTCGTGGCCGGCGAGCTCGCTGAACTCCTCGATCCGGGCCTTCACGTCGTGGCGGGTGACCCGCTCACGGGCGGCGATCGAGCCGAGGTCGACCTGGTCGATCACCCGCTCGTAGTCGGCGACGGCGCCCGCGGGCACCTCGACGCCGAGGTCCTGCTGGGCCTTCAGGACGGCGAGCCACAGGTGGCGCTCGAGGACCACCTTGTGCTCGGGGGACCAGAGCTGGGCCAGGGTCGCCGAGGCGTACCGGGAGGCCAGGACATTGGGGATCTGGGGCTTCGCGCTCACGCTTCGCAAGCCTAACAGCCGAGGTCAGGCGGAACGCCGCCGGACCGGGTGGACGGCCGCGACGCGCGCACGGCTGCCTCCCGCGCCCCTGCCCGCCGGCAGCCCCGACGGCCAGGCCCGGCCGCAGCCGCATCGACGGCCACGCCGGGGCGGGCCGGAGCCAGTCGCCCGCCCCGGAGGCCAGCCCGTCCACCAGCGCCCCGAGCTCGCACTCCCGGATTCCCGGCCCCACACCGGGCCCCCGGGCCGCGCGGCCCAGGCTGCGCGACTCCGGGCCGCGCTGAGGCCCGGTCTACTGCGCGCCGGCGGCCCGGCCGGTCAGCACCGGCAGCACCTGGGAACAGATCGAGTGCAGCGACACCCGCTGCTCGTCCGTCATCGCCTCGAAGGCCTGGTGGGTGCGGCTCATCTCGGCGCGGATCAGGCCCAGGATCTCCCGGCCCTGCCCGGTGATCACGACGATCTTGACCCGCCGGTCACCGGCCGCCGCCTCACGGTTGGCCAGGCCCAGCGACTCCAGCCGGTCGACGATCCCGGTCACATTGGAGGCGTCACAGCCGAGCCGCCCGGCCAGCGCCCGCATCGGCACCGGCTCCTGCACCGCGCCGAGCGCCTTCGCCTGCGAGGAGGAGAGCCCGTGCCGGGCCGCCGCAGCAGCGAAGTCCTGGAAGTAGGCGGCGCCGACGGCGGCCAACGCCTCCATCAGCTCGGCGTTGGTCGGTACGGTCGTCGTCGCTGTCGAACCCATGGAGTCAGCGTACGGCCGAGTGCTTCAGCAACTCAAGCTTTGACCACGGCAAAGGTCCTCGGTCCGGCTGTCCGGGCCGTGCCTCAGAGCACCAACTGGTCGAAGAGCCGCCGCAGCTCGGCCTCCGGGTCCGCGGTCAGCCCGGTGTGCACCGGCCCCGGCTGGACGACCGCGCTGCGCGGCGCCGTCAGCCAGCGGAACCGCTGCCCGGGGCTGTCCGACGCCGCCGGGCCGGCCGGCGGCCCGCCCGCGCAGACCGCCTCGATCCCGTGCAACGCGCGCCGCACTCCGGCGACGTCCGCCACCGGGTCCAGCGCCAGCAGCCGGGCCTGGTCCAGGTGGGTCCGCGCCGCCAGGTGCGCGCTCTGCCGGCAGTACAGCAGCACGCCGACGTTGATGCACTCGCCACGCTCCACCCGGGGCACCGCCCGGACCACCGCGTACTCGTAGTCGTGCAGCTCGGCGACGGCCGGCAGGGCAGCCGGCAGCACGGGCTCGGTCATGCGGACACCTCCGGCAGCCAGTCGCGCGGACCGGCCAGTCGCTCGGTCAGCTGGGCGCGGTACGCGGCGCGCACCGCCTCGGGCGAGTCGAAGCCCGGTTCGTCCGCGAGCCAGACGTCGGGGATCTGCGCCACCGCCGCCTCGATCGCCGCCTCCGCGAGCGGGGCGAGCGCCTTGTCCGCCGCCACCAGGTCCGGTTCGGCCCGCAGCAGCGCATGGTCGGAGGCGTCGTAGGGACGGCGGACCCACCCGGCGGCGCCGGGCCAGTGGTGATGGAAGATCAGGCTGGCGCCGTGGTCGATCAGTCGCAGGCCGCCGGTGGCGACCAGCAGGTTGGGGTTGCGCCAGGAGCGGTCCACATTGCCGATCAGCGCGTCGAACCAGAGCACCTGCCCGGCCAGTCCGGCGTCCACGTCGAAGCAGACCGGGTCGAAGTTGAGCGCGCCGCTGACGAAGGCCATGCCCAGGTTGAGACCACCACTGGCGCGCATCTGGTCCTGGACCTGCTGGTCCGGCTCGCTGCGGGCGAGCACCGGATCGAGGTCGACGGTGACCAGCTCCGGCACCGGCAGGCCGAGCCGGCGGCCGAGCTCGCCCGCCAGCACCTCCGCCACCAGCGCCTTGCGGCCCTGCGCCGCGCCGACCCATTTCAGCGCGTACAGCCGCCGGTCGTCGGCCTCGACCAGGCCCGGCATCGAGCCGCCTTCTCGCAGTGGGGTCACATAACGGACCGCCGTCACCTCGGGGAGCACGCCGGACAGCCTATCGGGCATATGCACGGCCCGGGCTCTCCCAGCCCACCTCCGGCCACCGCGCCGCCCCACCGCCCGGAGGCCCCGAGCCCCGCACCGTCCGACCCGCACCGGCCGGACGCCCCGGACCGACCCGGACCGACCGGCCCGCCCCGACCCCACCCGACCCCCGAAGGCCCCACCACCCCCGTCTCCACCATCCGCGCCGCCCCGGTGGCACCCCGCCCTGCGCCGTGCGAGTGTGGCGGGCAGTAGTGGCCTCGGACCCAGCGCGGTACGACCTGCACTGTAAGGATGAGCGATGGAACGATCTCGGATCCTGATCGTGGGCGGCGGCTTCGCCGGACTGGAGTGCGCTCGCCGCCTCGAACGCAAGCTCTCGCCCTCCGAGGCGGAGATCTCGCTGGTCACGCCGTTCAGCTATCAGCTCTATCTTCCGCTGCTCCCGCACGTCGCGGCCGGGGTGCTCACCCCGCAGTCGGTCGCGGTCTCGCTCCGCCGGTCGCTGCGCCGTACCCACATCGTCCCGGGCGGCGCGATCGGCGTGGACCCGCGCTCCAAGGTCTGCGTGGTCCGCAAGATCACCGACGAGGTGGTCGCGCAGAAGTACGACTACCTGGTGCTCGCCCCCGGCAGCGTGACCCGCACCTTCGACATCCCGGGCCTCACCGACTACGCGCGCGGCATGAAGACGCTCGCCGAGGCGACCTACGTCCGCGACCACGTGATCGCCCAACTCGACCTCGCCTCGGCCACCCTGGACCAGAAGGAGCGCGAGTCGCGGCTCCAGTTCGTGGTGGTCGGCGGCGGCTACGCGGGCACCGAGACGGCCGCCTGCCTCCAGCGTCTGACGACCGCGGCCGCCCAGCGCTACCCGCGGCTGGACTCCCGGCAGATCAAGTGGCACCTGATCGACATCGCCCCGAAGCTGATGCCCGAACTGGGTGACGCCCTCGGCACCGCGGCCCTGGAGGTGCTGCGCGGGCGCGGCATCGACGTCTCGCTCGGCGTCTCGGTGGCCGAAGTCGGTGCCGAGTCGGTCAAGTTCACCGACGGCCGGGTGCTCCCCAGCCGCACCCTGATCTGGACGGCGGGGGTCGCGGCCAGCCCGCTGATCGCCACCCTGGACGCGGAGACCGTCCGCGGCCGGATCGCGGTGACCGCCGAGATGCGGGTCCCGCAGTTCGAGGGCGTCTTCGCGCTCGGCGACGCGGCCGCGGTACCGGACCTCGCCAAGGGTGACGGCGCGGTCTGCCCGCCGACCGCCCAGCACTCGGCCCGCCAGGGCAGGGCGGTGGCGAACAACGTGATCGCCGCGCTGCGCAACCAGCCTCTGGAGCCCTACTACCACAAGGACTTGGGCCTGGTGGTGGACCTCGGCGGCAAGGACGCGGTCTCCAAGCCGGTCGGTGTCGAGCTGCGCGGCGTCCCCGCCCAGCTGGTGGCACGCGGCTACCACCTGATGGCGATGCGCACCAATGCGGCCAAGTTCCGGGTCGGCGCCAACTGGCTGCTCAACGCCACCGCCGGCGACGACTTCGTCCGGACCGGCTTCCTGGCCCGCCAGCCCGCCCGGCTCCGCGACTTCGAGTACACCGACGCCTACTTGACGAAGGATCAGGTCCGGGCGCACGCCCAGGCCCTGCTGGCCAAGGGCTGACGGCCGCCGGACCCGCCCAGCCCCCCGGCCCCGGCCCTGACCCCGGCACGACCCGAGCACGACCCCAGCAACAACCCAGCAACAACCCAGCCGACCGGTGCCCCTGCCGATCCCGGCAGGGGCACCGGCCCGTCCCCGGCCGCTACTTCGCGGTCAGGTACATCCCGCTCGCGTCCTTCCCCGCGGTGTTGCGGCACGCGTAGTCACCGCTGGGCCGCGCGTACAGCAGGGTGAGGCACTGCCCGAGGGCCTGCTGCCCGTAGTAGTTCGGGTGCATCGACTCCTGGATGACGCCCTGCGAGGAGCTGAGCCCGCCGTCGACGAACCGCGCCCACTCGCTGGTGGTGGCGGACGGCGCCGTGGTCGAGGTCGCCTGGCGGGCGGACGTCGCACACACCTCACGCCCCTGCAGCATGTCGGCGAGGTCCAGGAACTGCGCGCCCTTCGCGGCGGCGACGCCTGCCAGCGCCCGGGAGATCTGCGGGACGAGCGAGTCCCGCGCCCAGTCGGCGTCCCCGTTCCAGAACGGGCAGCCGCCGGTGTCGGAGCGGCTCCAGCCGCTCTCGGGGTAGCGCATCTCGGCGCTGCGCGGGATCGGCGAGGGGTAGGACTGCAGCACGATCCGGTAGTCGCCCGACTTGTAGCCGGCGTTCGACATCACCGCCCGGATCTCGTCCAGCGCCTTGCCGACACCGGCCATCGCGGCGGGCATCCGGGAGTCGATCGCGGACTGCTGGTCGTCGTTGCAGTAGGAGTACCAGACGAGGTAGTCCGAGACGCAGGTGGTGATCACGTCGGCGAAGCCGAGGTCGTTGCCGCCGATCGAGAGGGTGATCAGCTTGACGTTGTACTGGCCGGCCACGGTGGCGAGTTGGTCGGCCTGCGGGGCCTCGCCCTTGAACGACTGGCCGCCGTTGGCGGCGCGGTAGACGTTGGCGGCGACGGCGCCGGAGCAGGCCAGGTTGATCTGGGTCTGCGCCACCGAGGGCGCACTGCGGACCTCGGCGACGTCCGAGCGGTCGCACCCGCTCGCCGCGGTCGCGCCGTACACCCGGCTCGGGTCGTACGCGCTGCCGGTCCAGGCCCGGTCGGTCCCGGCCCGGTTGCCGCTGGTGACAACGGAGTTGCCCTTCCAGCGGCCGGCCTCGCCGGAGATGTAGCTGTCGCCGAGGGTCACGCTGGCGGTCGTCCCCGTCCCGGCGGCGGCCCGGGCGGGTGCGGCGGCCACGGCCAGCAGGCCGGCCGCGCCGAGCGGGAGGGTGAGCCCGGCGGCGAGCAGCCGGCGGGCGAATCGGGTCAGTCGGGTGGTGCGGGTGGTTCTGCGAGTGATGCTCGAACAGCTTTCGGGCACGGCGGAACTCCTGCGGTCGGTCTCGCCCGCGCTGTGGGGGCGGGGAGACGCGTAGGTGAGGGCGGGCCGCCGGCCGGTGGCGCGATGAACATGACACGCCCGCACTTGTTACCGCTAGGTATCTGCACCAGGTTTCTCGCTGTGTTACCGGTCGGTTCAGATCGGTCGCGAGACGGCACCGTCCGTTCCCAGCACGGCCGCCAGGTCGTCGGCCAGCCGCCGCGCGTCGGCGGGGTCCAGCTCCGCGACGGTGATCCGCAGGCCGGGCGGGGAGTCCAGGCGGAAGCGCGCGCCGGGCGCCGCGACCCAGCCACGCTGCACCAGTGCAGCCAGCACGGTGGTCTCGTCCGGCACCGGCACCCAGACGTTGAGCCCGCTCGCACCGTGCGCCTCGATGCCGCGCGCGGCCAGCTCGCCGAGCAGTGCGCCACGCCGGGCCCCGTAGGCGGCGGCCACCCGCGAGACCGGCGCGGCGTCGGTGCGCCACAGTTCGGCGACGGTGCACTGCAGCAGGTGGCTGACCCAGCCGGCGCCGAGCCGCTGGCGGCCCAGCACCCGCCCGATGGTCTCCGCGTCCCCGACCGCGACCGAGAGCCGCAGGTCCGGCCCGTACGCCTTGGCCGCCGAGCGCACCACCGCCCAGTGCTCCGACCCGGCGCCGGCCAGCGGATGGTACGGCTGGTCGACGATGCCGTGGCCGTGGTCGTCCTCGATCAGCAGGACGCCGGGGTGCTCGGCCAGCACGGCGCGCAGCTCCCGCGCCCGCTCGGCGGTGAGCACGGCGCCGGTCGGGTTCTGCGCCCGGCTGGTGACGACCACCGCGCGGGCGCCGTCCGCCAGCACCCGGGCGAGCGCGTCGGGCAGCGGGCCGTCGTCGTCCAGCCGCACCGGGGCGGCGCGCAGCCCGAGTGCCGGCAGCAGGTCCAACAGGCTCCCCCAGCCCGGGTCCTCGACCGCGACGACGTCGCCGGGGCGCAGCCGGGTGGCGAGGATCCGTTCGATGGTGTCGAGCGAGCCGGAGGCGATGGCGACCGGCCCGGCGGGCAGGCCGTCTGCGCGGAAGCCCTCGGAGGCCAGTGCGAGCAGTCCGGGGTCGGCGGAGGCGCGGCCGTAGCGCACCGGGTCGCGGCGGGCGGCCTCGGCGGCCGCGGCGAGGGCCGGGGTGAGGTCGGGCAGCTGCGCCGGGTCGGGGTTGCCGTTGGAGAGGTCCCGGGCGTGCGGCGGGACGGGCATCCGGATCTGGTCGCGCGGGGTGGTCGCGGGCCGCGGGCGGATCCGACTGCCCTTGCGGCCGGCGGTCTCGATGACGCCCCGGTCGCGGAGGAGCCGGTAGGCGGCGGCGACGGTGTTGGGGTTGACGCCGAGTTCGGCGGCCAGGTCGCGCAGCGGGGGCAGCGGGGTGCCGGGCGCGAGTCGTCCGGCACTGACGCCCTGTTCGACGTCGGCCGCGATTTCGCTGGCGCGCCGCCCCTTGATCGGATAGTCTCCTAGCACAAAAGAGATTATGCACTAGTACATAGAGGTTGTCATGTCAGGCAGCGCTGCGTCCTACTCCCGCACCCCGCGCACCACCCCGACCCGCTACAAGGACCGCGCGACCTGGGAGCAGGACGCGATTCACGCCATTCTGGACAGCGGCTACCTCTGCCACCTCGGATTCATAGCCGACGGCGCCCCCGTCGTGCTTCCGACCATCTACGCCCGGGTCGGCGACCGCCTGTACGTCCACGGCTCCACCGGCAGCCGGCCACTGCGCGGCGCCAAGGGCGACGAGGGGCTTCCGGTCTGCGTCACCGTCACCCTGGTCGACGGCCTGGTGCTGACCAAGTCCGCGTTCAACCACTCGATCAACTTCCGCTCGGTGGTCGCCCACGGCACCGCCCACCAGGTGACCGACCCCGAGGAGCTGTCGGTCGCACTGGACGCGCTGGTCGACCAGACCGTCCCCGGCCGCTCCGCCGAGGTCCGCCCGGCCAACGCCAGGGAGCTGGCCGCCACCGCCGTCATCCGCCTCGTCCTGGACGAGGTCTCCGCCAAGACCCGGGCCGACGGCGCCGACGACGACGAGGAGGACCGCGGCCTCCCGCACTGGGCCGGTGTGGTGCCGGTGACCACGGTCTACGGCACGCCCGAGCCGCACGAGTCCACCACCGTGCCGCTCCCCGCGCACCTGCGCGACTTCACCGGGTGACGGGGGCCCGGCGATGCTGATCAGGTCCTGGGACCGGGGCGACGAGGCCGAGTGGCAGGCCTGGCTCGCCGAGGGGCGCGACTTCGGTCTGCTCGCCGCCAACGGCCGCGCCGGCGAGGGCCCGGTGCTGGTCCCCACCCACTTCCTGCTGGACGCGGAGGCCGGCGAGATCCTGCTCCACCTCGCCGCGCCCAACCCCCTGCTCGCCGCCGTCCGCGCCGACCCCGCGGTCACCCTGGCGGTGACCGACGACTACGCCTTCGCCCCCGGTCACTGGCGCGGCGAGCCGGGCACGCCGACCAGCTACTACGCCTCGGTGCACTTCCACTGCACGGCCTCGGTCGTCGAGGACGCGGCCGGCAAGGCGGAGATCCTCAACCGGCAGCTGGCGCACTTCCAGCCGGAGACGCCGGACACCCGGGTCGCCCCCGGCGAGCGCCCGTTCGGCCCGCTCCTTCCGGGTCTGCGCGGGCTGCGGCTGGCGGTCCGCGAGGTGCGGGCCAAGTTCAAGTACGACGACAAGAAGCCCGCCGACGAGCAGTACGCCCTCGCGGACCGGCTCGCCGAGCGCGGGCACGGCCTGGACGCGGGCGTCCGCGCCCAGCTGCTCCGGCGCAACGCCCGCCGTACGGGGTCGCGACACTGACGCAAAGTCACCCGTTCGGGCCCCGGTGCCGGGCGGGCCACCGCGGCCGCTGATCGAATGTGAGGCGAGTCCTGCCCATTCGGCCGTGCCGGCGGGCCCGTCCACTCGGGGAGCGTGCGTGTCCACAACCCACACCCATCCGGCCGCCGGTGAGGCGCACCTCGGGCACGTCGTCTTCATCTCCGCGGCCGCCGCGATGGGCGGCTTCCTGTTCGGCTACGACAGCGCGGTGATCAACGGCGCGGTGACCGGCATCCAGAAGCACTTCGGGGTGGGCAACGGCGAGACGGCCTTCGTGGTGGCCATCGCGCTGCTCGGCTCGGCGGCCGGCGCGGTGGCCGCCGGCCGGCTCGCCGACCACCTGGGCCGGGTCCGGACCATGCTGCTGGCCGCCGTGCTGTTCGCGATCAGCGGCATCGGCTCGATGTTCCCGCCGACCATCCAGGTGCTGGCCACCTGGCGGGTGGTCGGCGGGGTCGCGATCGGCATCGCCTCGGTCATCGCGCCGACCTACATCGCCGAGGTCGCGCCGACCGCCTACCGCGGCCGGCTCGCCTCCTTCCAGCAGATGGCGATCGTGCTCGGCATCACCGTCTCGCAGCTCGCCAACTGGGCGCTCAACCAGGCCGCCGGCGGCGAGTCCACCGGCCACCTCGGCGGCATCCAGGCCTGGCAGTGGATGCTCGGCGTGGAGACCATCCCGGCCCTGGTCTACGGGCTGATGGCGCTGGCGATCCCGGAGTCCCCGCGCTACCTGATCGCCGACCACCGCGAGGCGCAGGCCCGCGAGGTGCTGCTGGATGTGGAGGGCGAGGGGGTGGACCTCGACGCCCGGGTCGCCGAGATCCGCGCCGTGCTGGAGTCCACGCACAAGCCGCGCGCCAAGGACCTGCTGGGCGGCCGGTTCGGGCTGCTGCCGATCGTCTGGGTCGGGATCGGCGCCTCGGTGTTCCAGCAGTTCGTCGGCATCAACGTGATCTTCTACTACTCCTCGTTCCTCTGGCAGTCCGTCGGCATCAACGAGGCCGACTCGCTGCTGATCAGCCTCTCCACCTCGATCGTCAACGTGATCGGCACGGTGGTCGCGATGGTGCTGGTCGACCGGATCGGCCGCAAGCCGCTCGCGCTGGCCGGCTCGGCCGGCATGGCGCTCTCGCTGGGCACCGCCGCCTGGGCGTTCTCCTACCGGCAAGGCACCGGTGACACCGCCACCCTGGACAACGCCCACGCCACCGTCGCCCTGGTCGCCGCGCACGTCTTCGTGTTCTGCTTCGCCTTCTCCTGGGGCGTGGTGGTCTGGGTCCTGCTCGGCGAGATGTTCCCCAACCGGATCCGGGCGCTCGCCCTGTCCGTGGCCGCCTCGGCCCAGTGGATCGCCAACTGGGCGATCACCGTCAGCTTCCCCGACCTCGCCGACTGGAACTTGTCGGCGACGTACGTGATCTACGCGGTCTTCGCGCTGCTCTCCATCCCCTTCGTGGTCTTCTGCATCAAGGAGACCAAGGGCCGCGCCCTGGAGGAGATGGGCTGAGCCCGCCGTCCGCGGCACCGCCGTCCACGCCGCCGCGCGCGGCCCGTCCCACCGAGAGGAAGCCATGCCTGAGCAGGGCGGCTCCCGGCAGAACGTCACCTTCCGCAGCAACGGCCGCGAGGCCCACGGCTACCTGGCCCGGCCGCCGCAGGGCGTCGGCCCCGGGCTGGTGGTGGTCCAGGAGTGGTGGGGCCTCACCTCGCACGTCGCGGCGATGGCGGACCGCTTCGCCGCCGAGGGCTTCACCGTCCTCGCGCCGGACCTGTTCGGCGGTACGACCACCCACGACGCCGCCGAGGCCGCCCGGCTCAAACGCGAACTCCCGGTCGGGCAGGCCGTGGTGGACCTGCGCGGCGCGGTCGGCTTCCTGCTCGGGCTGGACGGCGTGGTCGGCGACGCCGTCGGCGTGGTCGGCTTCTGCATGGGCGGCGGCTTCGCCCTGCTGCTGGCCGCCGCCGAGGGCGACCGGGTGGCCGCGGCGGTCCCGTTCTACGGGCTGCCGCCCGACCCGGACTTCGACTACCGCGGCCTGACCGCCCACGTCCTCGGCCACTACGCCGAGCACGACCGCTCGATCCCGGTGGCCGCCGTGGACGAGGCGGCGATCCGGATCGGCGAGGCCACCGACGTCCGCCCGGAGATCCACTTCTATCCGGCCGGGCACGCCTTCATGAACGACGAGAACCTGCTCGGCACCCATGACGCGCTCCAGGCCCGGATCGCCTGGCGGCGGACGCTCAGCTTCCTCTGGGGCCATCTCGGCTGACGGAGGCCGTAAGGGCCGAAACGCGCTGGACAGCTGACAGTTCCCCGGCCATAGTCGCCGGGTGCAGAGCCAACCCCCACCCCCGCACCGGCGCCGCTTCCCCTGGGCCGGCCGCAACTACCGCATCCAGACCGCCGCCACCGTGATCAGCGGTCTCGGCAATGCCGGCGCCCCGATCGCCACCGCGTTCGCCGTCATGGAGAACGGCGGCTCCACGGCCGAGGTCGGCTATGTCACCGCCGCCCGGCTGGTCCCGGTGGTCCTATTGCTGATGGTCGGCGGCGCGCTCGCCGACCGTCTGCCGCGCCACCACGTCATGGTCGCGGCCAACCTGTTCAGCGCCGTCTCGCAGGCCGTGCTGGCCGCCCTGGTGCTGGCCGGGAACGTCCAGCTCTGGCAGCTGATGCTGCTCTCCGCGGCGGGCGGCGCCGGCCACGCCTTCTACGCCCCCGCGTCCGAGGGCATGATCATGCAGAGCGTGGCGGCCGAACACGCCGGCCGGGCCTTCTCGGTCTTCCGGATGGCGCTCAACTCCGCCCAGATCGGCGGCATGGCGCTCGGCGGCGCCCTCACCGCCGCCGTCGGCCCCGGCTGGGTGCTCGCGCTGGACGCCGGCTGCTTCCTGCTCGCCGCCTCGCTGCGCTTCCTCCTGGAGGCCGAGCCGGCCGCTCCGGCCGAGCCCGGCGGCGGCATGCTGCGCGACCTGCGCGAGGGCTGGCAGGAGTTCGCCTCCCGCCGCTGGCTCTGGGTGATCGTGCTCCAGTTCGCCGTGCTGATGGCCTGCATCACCGCCGTGGACGCGGTGTACGGGCCGATCGTCGCCGAGCAGCGGCTCGGCGGGGCCCGCGACTGGGGCCTGGCACTGGCCGCGCACGGCGTCGGCCTGGTGGTGACCGGCCTGGTGATGGTCCGCTGGCAGCCGCGCCGGATCCTGCTGATCGGCAACTGGGGCGTCTTCCTCTTCGGCCTGCCCGCCCTGGCGCTCGCCCTGGCCGTGCCGCTGCCGGCCCTGGTGGCGGCGATGTTCCTGTCCGGCGCCGGGGTCACCGTCTTCGGCGTCAACTGGATGATCGCGCTCCAGCAGGAGATCCCGGCCGAGGCGTTCTCCCGGGTCTCGGCGTACGACCAGCTCGGCTCGCTCTCGCTGGCCCCGGTCGGCACCGCCCTGGCCGGCCCCGCAGCGGACGCGCTCGGCCTCTCCGGCGCACTCTGGGCGTGTGCGGCGCTCTGCCTGCTGCTGAGCGCCGTCGTCCTGCTGGAACCCCAGGTCCGCCGTCTCTCCCGGCGTACCGCCGACCAACCGTCCGCACCGCTCGCGGAGCCCGCCACCACCCGCTGACGCGCCCGGTGCGCCCCGCGTGCGCCCTCCGGTGGGCAACCACCGGCGGGCGCCGCTCGTCCGACCAGGTGACGACGGAGTCAGACCTGGGGGGCGCCCGATGCCGAAGCCACTGCTGTTCCTGGACGTCGACGGCGTGCTCAACCCGGTCTGCCCCGAAGCGGACGCCGACTTCGACGCCCACACCCTGCTCGGCTACACCGTGCTGCTCTCCGCCCGGCACGGCACCTGGCTGCGCGAGCTGGCCGGTACGTACGAGCTCGTCTGGGCCACCACCTGGGAGGAGCAGGCCAACGCCCACATCGCCCCGGCGATCGGCCTGCCCGAGCTGCCGGTGGTCCGCTTCACCGGCTACGTCCCGCAGCCCGGCGACCCGAAGGTGCCGCTGATGGAGCTGTTCTCCGCCCACAAGTGGGCCCCGCTGCTGCGGTACGCCGCCGGCCGGCCCTTCGCCTGGGTCGACGACGTCATCCCCGGCCGCCTGGTCCGCAACTCGCTCTGGCGGCGCGACCGCCTCCTGCTCCCGATCGACCCGGGCCGGGGCCTGGAGCGCCCGCACGTCGACCGGCTGCTCGCCCGCCCGCCGCGCGCCCTCGCCGTCCCGCCGTTGGTCAGCCGGTGGGCAGCCAGCTGACGTGCCCGGCCAGCAGCGCGTACCCGACGAAGGCCACCGTGTCGATCAGCGCATGCGCCACCACCAGCGGCATCACCCGGCCCCACCGCCGGTACAGCAGGCAGAACACCGCGCCCATCACCATGTTGCCGACCAGTCCGCCGACTCCCTGGTACAGGTGGTACGAGCCCCGCAGCACCGAGCTGGCCACCAGCGCCGCCGGCCACGACCAGCCCAGCTGCCCGAGCCGGCGCAGCAGGTAGCCGAGGACGACGACCTCCTCCAGGATCGCGTTCTGCCAGGCGGAGGCGACCAGCACCGGGATCCGCCACCAGACGTCCGGCAGCCCGGACGGCGCCACCGTCAGGTTGTACCCGGCCGCCTGCGAGAGCAGGTAGAGCGCCAGCCCGGAGCCGCCGATCGCGGCGGCCACGACGGCTCCGCGGCCGAGGTCGCGCAGCTTCTGCCCGAGGTCGAAGCCGATCACCCGTAGCGAGGTGCCCTCGCGCACCAGCAGGTAGCCGACCAGGACGACCGGCATCAGCCCGCGCCCGATGTAGTAGAGCTGCCAGGCGAGGTCCAGCCAGGGCCGGCCGGGCGCGCGCGAGGAGTTCAGGGTGGCGACCTGCTGGCCGAGGCTGAGCGTCTCGGTGAGCGATCCCGTGAAGCTGATCAGCGCGCCGATGCCACTGGCCCCGAGGGAGAGGCCGAGAACGGTCAGCAGCTCGACGCCGAGCAGCCGGCGCGTGGGCTTCGCGGTCTCCGGTTCGGTCGAGGCGGTGGTCACGGCGTGCTCCAGCGGTCCGGCATCGCTCCGGCCGTCGGCCGACCGCCGGAGCGGTCATCCTTCCACAGGGGCGGTGAAGGGGCGGTCGGACCCTCAGCCCACCGGCCAGGTGTGCACCGGCTCGCCGCCGCGCATGTACTCGACGTACCGCCGGGTCATCGCCGCCAGCGCGGCCGGCCGGTCCATCCCGAACTGCTCGCGCAGCCGGTGGAAGGTGGCGCTCTGCCAGGAGGCGCCGTTGACCCGGCGCAGGCAGCGCTGCTCGATGATGCCGAGGTAACGGTCCCGGTCGGCGGGCTCCACGCCCCACTCGTCCAGCCCCTGGTGGGCCATCGGCAGCAGTTCGTTCATGATCAGGTCGACGGCGGGCACGGTGGTGAGCCCGCCGCCGCGACCGGCCCGGCTCTTCTGCGGCCACTGGAAGACGGCGTCGATGCCGTACCGGGCGGCCTGCCGGAAGTTCTCGTCGGCCCGCTCGAACGGCAGCCTGTTCCAGATCGGCCGCGGCTGCTCGGCCAGCACCCGTACCAGGCCGTAGTAGAACGCCGCGTTGGCCAGCGTGTCGGCGACGGTCGGCCCGGCCGGCAGCGCGCGGTTCTCCACCCGCAGGTGCGGCACTCCGCCGCTGACGTCGTACACCGGCCGGTTCCAGCGGTAGATGGTGCCGTTGTGCAGCCGCATCTCGGCGAGCCGCGGCACGCCCCCGGAGGCGAGCGTCTTGACCGGGTCCTCATCGTCACAGATCGGCAGCAGCGCCGGGAAGTACCGCAGGTTCTCCTCGAAGAGGTCGTACGCCGAGTCCACCCACCGCTCGCCGAACCACGTGATCGGGCGCACGCCCTGGGCCTTGAGCTCCGCCGAACGGGTGTCGCAGGCCTGCTGGAAGAGCACCGGCCTGGTCTCCCGCCAGAGCTCGCGCCCGAACAGGAACGGCGAGTTGGCGCCGAGTGCGAGCTGCGGGCCGCAGATCGCCTGGGCGGCGTTCCAGACCGAGGAGAACCGCTCGGGGGTGACCTGCAGATGCAGCTGCAACGAGGTCGCGGCGGCCTCGGCGACCATGGTGATCGACTCCAGCTGGAGGCGTTCGACGCCCTCGATGTCCAGCGTGATGTCCTCGCCGCGGGCGGCCAGGATCTGGTCGCTGAGCAGGCTGTACCGCTGGTTGTGAGACATCGCGTCCAGCCCGGTGTGGTCGTGCTCCAGGGTCGGCAGGATTCCCACCATGACGATCCGCGCACCGGCCTCGGCGGCCCTGCGGTCGGCGTAGCGCAGCCCGGTGTCGATCTCCTCGCGCAGCTCCTCGAACACGTGGCCGCAGAGCCGGTGCGGGGTGATGTTGACCTCGATGTTGAACTGCCCCAGCTCGGTCTGGAAGTCACTGGAGCCGATCGCGCTGAGCACCTGGGCGTTGCGCATCACCGGCAGGCCCTGCTCGTCGGCGAGGTTGAGCTCGATCTCCAGGCCCATCACCGCCCGGGGCCGGTCGAAGCGGTCCTCGCGCAGCATCCGCCCGAGCGCGTCGAGGCAGGACTGGAGCTTGCGGCGGTACAGCTGCCGGTCCGACAGGTCCGCGCGCGTCGCCACGACCTTCTCGCCCATGATCCCCTCCTCCTGAGCCGCCCGGCCGAGCGACCGTGCATGCATCATGCCCACCTCGAAGATCGATACCCGATTGCTTCGAACGGCTTGCAATGCAAGGAAACTGACGGTCTTTCAGCACATCCGCCGACTTGCCCGGCGCCACCGCCTGTGATAAACAGGTCACCCTGCGCACCTGTTCGATAGAATTCGCACTGCGCCCAGGCCGGCCCGCTGCCGCTCCGAAACCCTCGTCGACGGCGGCGGCCGTACCCGCACCGCGATCATGCACAACCGGACATGGCCAGGTCCCGTCACCGACGACACACCGCGCCATGCCGGTATGCCGCACTCGCACGCCGATCTCGCACGGAGAGGCGACCCCGCCATGACTCTGCAGACCCCCCAGCCCCCGCCCAGTGCCCTGCGCGCCGTCCTCGCCGCGCTCGACTCGGAGGACGCGCTGCGCCAGCCCGCCGCCGCAGCGCTGCGTCATCCGACCGGACCGCTGCTCCCCGCGCACCCGCTCGCGGTCCACGTCCTGGACGGGCCGCGCCCCGAGCTCACCGCCGCCCGGCGGACGGGCTGGCGCTTCCTGATCAAGGACGGCACCGAGGTGGCCGCCGCGGCCGAGGTGGTGCAGGGCGTCGAGGGCCACACCTTCTCCCACTTCACCGCCGGGCCCTACCTGGACTCCACCGTCCGGGCGCTGCGCCAGGCCTGGCAGCTCACCCAGACGTCACGGGCCCGCCGGCAGCCCCGGCTGCTGACCTTCCCGGGCCAGTACGCGACGGCGCTCTGGCTGCACAGTCCGGACGCCGACCCGGGGGCGGACCTTCTGATCCCGCTGGCACCGGCCCCGCTCGGGGTCACCGCGCACCGCGCCTACCCGGCCGCCGACCTGCTGCCGGTGCTGGCCCGGGCGCCGCTGGGCCGGCCGCTGCTGCTCGGCTCCTCCTGAACCCTCCCCCGCCGGCCGGCTCCCTCGCCGGCCGCTCCCTCACCGATCGCCCCGCCGGCGCGCTCCGCGCCGGCCCCGCTCTGCCCGCCTCACCCGGACGGGCCATCGGGCATGGCCCTGAAGGGCCAGCCGCCTGATGGCCCGTCCGGGGGCTTTTCCGGGCCGCAGCCACCTGAACGGGTGATCTCTGCCCTCGGGTTGTGGCGCATGTCACCAAACTGCTGCGCGATCGTCCCGGGATGCCGACACTGGGAACCAGCGTGGAAGGACCACCTGTCCTACCCACTTGAGCGCCGGTCTACACCGTCCGGCGCCGGACAGGATCCGACTACCGCGGCGGCTCCCGACGGGCATCCGACGGCGCCGCACCACGGGGAGGATCGCAGAGCGAAGCGAGGGTACGTATGTGCCAGCACCGTCCTGAATGCCCGACGGCCGAGTCCGAGGACCGCGAGGCGGCCGTACCGGTGGCCTGCCACCCGGAGCAGGGTTGGAGCCTGCTCTGCAACGGCGTCCTGCTCTTCGAGGACACCGGCGAACTGCTGCCCGACGGCCGGGTGATCGCCCCGCGCCGCCCCGTCGCCCACGCGGCCTGACCCGCAGGCGGGGGCAGCCGCCGACAGACGTCGAGGAACGGGCAGGGCCCCGGTGATGGAGCACCTCCCGGCCGAAGGCTGGGGGACTTCCGCACCGGGGCCCTGCCGTAGCTCGGCTCGCTCAGTTGCCGTACTCGTCCAGCGGCGGGCAGGAGCAGACCAGGTTGCGGTCGCCGTACGCGCCGTCGATGCGGCTGACCGGGGGCCAGTACTTGTCCGCCGGGTTCACACCCGCCGGGAAGACCGCCTCCTGCCGCGAGTAGCCGTGCGCCCAGTCGCCGGCCAGCGTGGCGGCGGTGTGCGGGGCGTTGCGCAGCGGGTTGTCCTCGGCCGCCCACTCGCCCGAGCCGACCTTGTCGATCTCGGCGCGGATCTCGATCATCGCGTCGCAGAACCGGTCGATCTCGTGCAGGTCCTCGGACTCGGTCGGCTCGATCATCAGGGTGCCGGCCACCGGGAAGGACATCGTCGGCGCGTGGAACCCGTAGTCGATCAGGCGCTTGGCGATGTCGTCCACCGTCACGCCCGTCTCCTTGGTGAGCGGGCGCAGGTCGATGATGCACTCGTGCGCGACCAGGCCGCCGGGGCCGGTGTAGAGCACCGGGAAGTGCGGGGCCAGGCGCTTGGCGATGTAGTTGGCGTTCAGGACCGCCACCTGGGTGGCGCGCTTGAGGCCCTCGCCGCCCATCAGCCGGACGTACGCCCAGGAGATCGGCAGGATGGCCGCCGAGCCCCACGGCGCGGCCGAGATCGGGCCGACGCCGGTGGCCGGGCCGGCCTCCGCCTGGAGCGGGTGGTTCGGCAGGTACGGCGCGAGGTGCGCGCGGACCGCGACCGGGCCGACGCCGGGGCCACCGCCGCCGTGCGGGATGCAGAAGGTCTTGTGCAGGTTCAGGTGCGAGACGTCCGCGCCGAACTTGCCCGGCTTGGCCAGGCCGACCAGGGCGTTCAGGTTGGCGCCGTCCACGTACACCTGGCCGCCGGCCTCGTGCACGGCCGCGCAGATGTCGGTGATCTCGGTCTCGTACACGCCGTGGGTGGACGGGTAGGTGACCATCAGCACGGCGAGCTGGTCGCGGTGCTGCTCGATCTTGGCCTTCAGGTCGTCCACGTCGACGTCGCCGTCGACCAGGGTCTTCACCACGACCACACGCATTCCGGCCATCACGGCGGAGGCCGCGTTGGTGCCGTGCGCGGAGGACGGGATCAGGCAGACGTCACGCTGGGTGTCGCCGTTGGCGTGGTGGTACGCGCGGACGGCCAGCAGGCCGGCCAGCTCGCCCTGGGAGCCGGCGTTCGGCTGGATCGAGACGGCGTCGTACCCGGTCACCTCGACCAGCTGCTGCTCCAGCTGGCGGATCAGGGTCAGGAAGCCCTGCGCCTGCTCGATCGGCGCGAACGGGTGCAGCTGGCCGAACTCGGGCCAGGTCACCGGCTCCATCTCGGTGGTCGCGTTGAGCTTCATGGTGCAGGAGCCCAGCGGGATCATGCCGCGGTCCAGCGCGTAGTCGCGGTCCGACAGGCGGCGCAGGTAGCGCAGCATGGCGGTCTCGGAGCGGTGGCTGTGGAAGACCGGGTGGGTCAGGTACTCGTCCTCGCGCAGCAGCGCGGCCGGCAGCGCGTCGGCGCTCTCGGCGGCCTCCACGCCCTCGACGCCGAACGCGGCCCAGACGCCCGCCAGGTGCTCGCGGGTGGTGGTCTCGTCGGTGGAGACCGAGATCCGGTCCTCGCCGTCCTGGTGGACGTTGATGCCGTGGGCGCGCGCGGCCTCGGCGATCGCGGCGGCGCGGCCGGGGACGACGGCGGTAACGGTGTCGAAGAACTCGCCGTGGAGCAGCTCGACGCCGCCGGCCCGCAGGCCCTCGGCGAGGGCGGCGGCGTAGCGGTGGGTGCGGCGGGCGATGTCGGCCAGGCCGTCCGGGCCGTGGTAGACGGCGTACATCGAGGCCATCACGGCGAGCAGCACCTGGGCGGTGCAGATGTTGCTGGTGGCCTTCTCGCGGCGGATGTGCTGCTCGCGGGTCTGCAGCGCCAGGCGGTAGGCGCGGGTGCCGTCGGCGTCGACGGAGACGCCGACCAGACGGCCGGGCAGCGAGCGGGCGTACTCGGCACGCACCGAGAGGTAGCCGGCGTGCGGGCCGCCGAAGCCCATCGGCACACCGAAGCGCTGCGAGGTGCCGCAGGCGATGTCGGCGCCGAGCGAGCCCGGGGACTTCAGCAGGGTGAGCGCCAGCAGGTCGGCGGCGACGGCGACGACCGCGCCGAGGCCGTGGGCCTGCTCGATGACGGGGGCGAGGTCGCGGACCACACCGGTGGCGCCCGGGTACTGCAGCAGCAGACCGAAGACGCCGCGCTCGGCGATCTCGGCGGGGATGCCCGCGGAGAGGTCGGCGACGACGACCTCCACACCGGTCGGCTCGGCACGGGTCTCGATCACCGCGATGGTCTGCGGCAGGGTCTCTGCGTCGACCAGGAAGACACCGCCCTTGACCTTGGTGACGCGGCGGGCCAGCGCCATCGCCTCGGCGGCCGCGGTGCCCTCGTCCAGCAGCGAGGAGCCGGAGGTGGCCAGGCCGGTCAGGTCGGAGACCAGGGTCTGGAAGTTGAGCAGCGCCTCCAGGCGGCCCTGCGAGATCTCCGGCTGGTACGGCGTGTACGCGGTGTACCAGGCCGGGTTCTCCAGGACGTTGCGCAGGATCACCGGCGGGGTGAAGGTGCCGTAGTAGCCCAGGCCGATCATCGGCTGGAGCACCTGGTTGCGTCCTGCCAGCTCGCGCAGCTCGGCGAGGACCTGCGCCTCGCTGCGGCCGGCGGGCAGGTCCAGGCCGGTGATGGAGCGGATCGCCTCGGGCACGGCGGTGGCGGCGAGCTCGTCCAGCGAGCCGTAGCCGACCTGGGCCAGCATCTTCTCCTGCGCGGCGGCGTCGGGGCCGATGTGGCGGTTCTCGAAGGGACTGGCCAGCTCAAGCTCGGTGAGGGTCGGGGCGCCGGTGGGGCGTCCCTCGTTCGGCTGGGCGTTCATGGTGGTCGAGGCCTCCTGGTCACGGACCGGCGGGGGTACGCACGCCGTACGGCTCCGCCGCTGCGGACAACAGCGGAAGGGCCTGGGCGGGCGGACCCAACAGGCCTCCCCCTCTGTCATCGGGACCTGAGAGCTTCGCCCGCGCGGCACGCCGTGGGCGCGCCGCCGGCTTGCACCGTCGGTGAGGGTGGTGGCCACCGGCTCCCTCGCCGGTAGTCCTGCCCTGCTTTCCAGAGTGACCTATCCCACACGGTACGGATGCCTGAGAGATTCCGGGGAGGAGTTGCTCCTTCGGCGCCCCGACCAGTGGTTTTCGCTGTCGGGGACTCTCCCGAGCGGGCTCGGCGGTCGCGCCCAGGGTACCAGCGGGAGGCCCTTCGATCACGGGTGCGTCGGGTCGATCCCGGGACGGCCCCGTGACCCGGACGGCGCAGCACCGGGCCCGTCCGGCCCCGCCCCGGTCGCGGGCGTCCGGTTCATGGCTTTTGGTGTGAAGTGGCGGATGGAACGGGCGGGCCGGCCATCGGCCTGCGGGAGTTCCGCAGGCGCAGCGCACTGGAGGAAAGAGTGCAGACCGATATCGACCCCCGGGACCTCATCGGCCACAAGGCGGTCGACCGCAACGGAGACAAGATCGGGACGGTCGACGAGGTGTACCTGGACGACGCCACCGGACAGCCCGAATGGGCGGCCGTCCGGACCGGCATCTTCGGCCGGGACGCCTTCGTCCCCCTGACCACGAGCGAGTTCTCCGGCGACGAGCTGCGGGTGCCGTACGACAAGTCACTGGTGAAGGAGTCGCCGGACTTCGGCGTCGGCCAGCACCTGTCGCCGGCCCAGGAGCTCCAGCTGTACCGCTACTACGGGCTGGACACCCCGGTGGACGGACGCCCGTCGGCGGGCGACGGCTCCGGCTCCGATCCGGCCGACCACGACTTCGGCTCCGTCCCGGCGGCGGCCCCGATGGCGGCCGCCGGCACCGCGGTGGCCGCGGCCACGCACACGGCGCCGGCGCCCGCGGACACCCCGGCGGCCCCGAACGCCGGACCGGCCGCGCCCGTCGCGAAGCCGCTCGCCTTCCACCCGGCCGACACCCCGGCCGCCTCCCCCCACACCACCCCGGCAGCCGACCTCGGCAAGCCGTCCGAACCCGCCACGGAGGCCAACGTGCGGACCCTCAGCACCTCCGCACCCGCCACCCCCGCGGCGCCGGTCACCCCCGAGTCGCGCCCCCAGGCCGCGCCGGCCACCACCGGCCCGGTCGCCCCTGCCGCCCCGGCCGCCTCCACGTCCACGTCCGGGCCGGCGTCGTCCACGTCCGCGCCGGCGTCGTCGACGTCCGCGGCGCCGGTCACCCCCGAGTCGCGCCCCCAGGCCGCGCCGGCCACCACCGGCCCGGTCGCCCCTGCCGCCCCTGCCGCCCCGGCCGCCTCCACGTCCGCGCCGGCCTCCTCCACGTCCGCCCCGGGCGCCTCCACCTCCGGGCCGGCCTCGTCCGCGCCCAGCGGCCCGGTGGAGATCACCTGCCGCGAGGAGCGCCTGGACATCATTACCGAGTGGCACGTCCTCGGCACCGCGAAGCTGCGCAAGTACGTGACCAGCGAGCCGGTCGAGCGCCGCATCCCGGTGGTCCGCGAGCGCGTGCGGGTGGAGCGGATGCCGGTCGGCGAGGCGGAGCGGGCCTCGCTGAGCGAGAAGGACATCGCCGAGGCGGTGGAGGAGGTCACGCTGCGCGAGGAGCGCCCGGTGGTCCGCAAGTACGTGGCCCCGATCGAGCGGGTACGCCTGGTGGTCGAGCGGTACACCACCGAGGAGGTGATCCGCGACGAGCTGCGCCGCGAGCACGTCGAGGTCCACGACAACACCACCTCGGCCTCGACCCCGACCCCGGCCCCCGCAACGCCGCCCGCCCACGCCCACACCCCCGCTCCGGCCGACGAGCCGTCCCGCCCGGCCCCCCTCAGGCCCCTCGCCTGACGGAGCAGTTCACCGAGGACCCCGGGCCCGCCACGGCCCGGGGTCCTTCGGGTTTTCCACCCCGCGACCCCGGCCTTCGGGGCCGCGGTCCTTCGACTTTGCCAAAGCTTCACCGATCGATATTTGACACACTGAAGTATCTCCCTGCATGGTTATTTCAGTTCATTCACTATGTACGGGAGGAAGCAACCGTGAGTGAGGCACCACAGCCCACCAGCGCGGCCGAGAAGCAGAGCAGCGCCCGGGTCCTGCCGGCCCTCATCCTGGCGATGCTGTCGTTCAGCGTGGTGCAGACCGCGGTCGTCCCGATCCTGCCCTCGCTGGCCAAGGAGCTCAGCGTCTCCGGCTCCAGCATCACCTGGCTGATGACGGCCAACCTGCTCTCCGCCGCCGTGCTGACCCCCCTGCTGGGCCGCTTCGGCGACCTGCGCGGCCGCAAGCCGATGCTGCTGATCTCGCTGACCGGCCTGGTGGCCGGCTCCGCGCTGGCGGTCAGCACCCACTCCTTCACCTGGCTGGTCGTCGCCCGTGTCCTGCAGGGCGCCGGCGGTGGCGTGCTGCCGCTGGCGATCAGCATCGTCCGCGACGAGCTGCCGAAGCACAAGGTGACCGGCGGCGTCGCCGCCATCAGCGCCTCGATGGGCGTCGGCTCCGGCCTCGGCCTGGTGGCGACCGGTCTCCTGCTGGAGCACTGGAGCTACAAGTCGATCTTCTGGATGGGTCTGGTATTCGGCCTGATCGCGGTCGCCCTGGTCGCCCTGCGCGTTCCCAGCGACCCTGTCACCGACAAGGACGGCGGCGCCGACCCGCTCGGTGCCATCACCCTGGCCGGCTGGCTCTCCGCCCTGCTGGTCGCGGTCAGCCAGGGCAACAACTGGGGCTGGACCTCGACCAAGACCCTCGGCCTGTTCGCCGTCGCCGCGGTGGTCGCCCTGATCTGGGGCGTCATCGAGGTCAAGGTGAAGCACCCGCTGGTGGACATGAAGATGATGTCCCGCCCGGCCGTCGCCTTCACCAACCTGGCCGGCCTGCTGATCGGCTTCGGCATGTACGGCTCGTTCATGGTGATCAGCAACTTCGCCCAGACCCCGGAGAAGTTCACGCACTACGGCTTCACCGCCACCGTGCTGCACGCCGGCGTCATGCTGCTGCCGTCCGCCATCGGCTCGATGGTCGCCGCCCCGCTGGGCGCCCTGCTCATCGCCCGCCGCGGCCCGCGCCTGCCGCTGGTCCTCGGTGGCGTGCTCGGCGCGATCGCGATGGCCTACCTGGCCGCGCGCCACAGCCACGAGGCCGACATCTACACCGCTTCGGCGATCTTCGGTCTGGGCATCGGCCTCGCCTTCTCGGCGATGCCCGCCTACATCAACGGCGCCGTCCCGGTCGAGCAGAGCGGCATCGCCAACGGCATGAACGCCGTGCTGCGTACCGTCGGTGGCGCGATCGGCACCGCCGTGATGGCCGCGATCCTGACCGGCGACACCATGAAGCTGCCGATCCCGGTCTCGCTGCCCACCCTGGACGCCTACAAGCACGCGTTCTGGACCGCCGCGGTGGTCTGCGCGATCGCCAGCGCCGTCCCGTTCCTGATCCGCTCCGTCAAGCCGGCCGCCACCGTCGCCGCCGGCAACGAGGTCGCGGACCTGAACTCCAGCCCCGCACTGGCCAAGACCGACGCCTGACGAGGCGTCCACCCCCCGCGCCCAGGGACAGGGCGCGGGGGACCGGTCCCCGAACGGTCGACGAGGGCATCGCGACCATCCGAGGCCGGCACTTCACACGGCCCCACCCGGTTCCCCTGCCGGGTGGGGCCGTTTCGTGCGCTCAGCCCTCCCCCGGGCTTTCGCCCCCGTCTGCGCCCCCGCCCTCGCGGCCCCGCAACGGCAGCGGACGCGTGGGCTCCAGCGCCGGGTCGTCCACCGCGAACGTCCGCACCCGGCCCGGCCCGCTCCACGGCGTCTCGAACCGCACCGTCACCCGTCCGACCCCGCTGCCCTGCACCCACCCGGGCCCGAACTCGCCGTGCCGCACGTCCTGCCCCGGCATCCAGTGCCGCACCGCGGGCCCGGCCGGCTCCGGCTCGTCCTCCTCCTCGCCGTCCACCACCTCGTGCTCGGCGGCCTCCTCCCGGACGGCCTGCGCGAACAGGTCCTCCTGGGTGTAGTCGGCAAGCTGCGAGACCCCGACGCCGAGCAGCCGCACCCCGCCGGTGATGTCCACCTGCGAGGCCAGCCGCCGGGCCGTCTCGGTGATCACCGCCTCGTCGTCCGTCGGGCCGCGCAGCGTCTCCGAACGGGTCAGCGTGGAGAAGTCGAACCGCCGCACCTTCAACACCACCGTCCGCCCCGACCGGCCGGCCGCGCGGAGCCGCCGCACGCACCGCGCGGCCAGTACGTCGACCTCGCGCAGCACGCGGTCCCGGTCCGCGAGGTCCACCTCGAAGGTGTCCTCCACCGACACCGACTTGGCGTCCTGGTCGGCGACGACCGGCCGGTCGTCCACCCCTGTCGACATCTGGTGGACGCCGGCGCCGTGCGCCTTCCCCAGCAGCTGCACCAGCTCCGCCTCCCCCGCCTCGGCGAGGTCGGCCACCGTGTTCAGCCCGGCCCGCCGCAGCACCTGTTCGGTGGCCGGACCGATGCCGGGCAGCGCGCGCACCGGCATCGGCCCGAGCACCGCGCGCTCCTGGCCGGGCTCGATCAGCACCAGCCCGTCCGGCTTGGCCTGCTCGGAGGCGATCTTGGCCATCAGCTTGGACCCGGCCGCCCCGACCGAGGCGGTCAGCCCGGTCCGCCGGTGGATGTCGGCCCGCAGGTCCTCCGCGAGGGCCAGCACCAGCCGCTCCCCCGTCCCGTGGTCGGCCGCCGCCAGCGCCGGACCGTACGGACCGGCCTCCAGGTCGACGAACGCCTCGTCCAGGCTGAGCGGCTGGACCAGCGGCGACAGCTCCCGCAGCAGGCCCATCACCAGCTCGCTCACCTGCCGGTAGGCCTCGAAGCGCCCGGACAGGAACGCCGCGTTCGGGCAGAGCCGGCGTGCCTGCGCCATCGGCATCGCCGAGTGCACGCCGAACTTCCGCGCCTCGTACGAGGCCGTGGAGACCACCCCGCGCCCGCCCAGACCGCCGACGATCACCGGCTTTCCGCGCAGGCTCGGCTTGGCCGCCTGCTCCACCGCGGCGAAGAAGGCGTCCATGTCGAGGTGGATGATGCTCGGCAGTGACCGCACCTGCCGATCATGCCGCACGGGTACGACAGTCCGGCCGAACCCGGCCGCCTCCCCGCCCCCGGCGAGGTCCCGCCCCGGCGAAGTCCCTCCCCCCGGCAGGGCCTAACGCTGCTGCGCCGCCCCCGCGTCGGCCAGCGCCCGCGGGATGCCCTCCTCCCTGGGCCCGAGGAACAGCGGGTCCGGCCGCAGCCAGGCGTTCAGCGCGGCCTTGCCAGCCCCCGGGATCTCCCGCAGCCCGCCGTACAGCCAGGTGGCGTCGTGCACCTCCGGCACCCCGACCGCGTACGCGTCGATGCCGGCCGCCTCACAGAGCGCCAGCGCCCGCCGGACATGGAAGTCCTGGCTGACCAGCACCGCCCGGTCCACCCCGAAGATCCGGTGCGCCCGGGTGCAGGAGTCCCAGGTGTCGAAGCCCGCGTAGTCGCCCACCACCCGTACCTGCGGCACCCCGTGCTCGATCAGGTACTGCCGCATGGCGTCGGTCTCGTCGTAGCTGTCCCGCCCGTTGTCGCCGGTGACCAGGACCGCCTGGACCTTCTGCTCCCGGTACAGGTCGACCGCCGCGTCCAGCCGGTGCGCCAGGTACGGCGACGGCTTGCCCTCGGACAGGCCCGCGCCGAACACCACCGCCACCGGTGCCTTCGGCGCGCTCGCCACCGTACCGACCCGGTCGTCCGCCGAGATCCACAGCCAGGCACTCGGCGCCAGCGCCAGCGCGCAGACCGCGGTGACGAGTTGGAAGATCCGGCGCTGCGTGCGCCGCCGTCCCAGCCGGACGCAGAGCCGCCGTGCCCGCCGCCGCAGCAGGCCGGGTATTCCGGAGCCGAACCGCACGTGCTCCCCCTTGAGTCGCTCACCAGGCTTGATCGGTTCACCAGGCACGACGAGGCCGCGGGGGGGGGGGGGGGGGGGGGAGAGGGGGGGGGGGGGTGGGTAGCCACCCCACCCCCACCACTAAGCCCTTCTCGCCGGCGGCCTACAAAACCCCCGACCAACCTCCTCCCCTCCCCCCCCCCCCCCCCCCCCCCCCCCCCCCCCCCCACCCCCCCCTCCCCCCCCCCCCCCCCCCCCCCCCCCCCCCCCTCGGCCTCGTCAGTACGCCTGTCAGACCGCGCGGTTGCGGCGCTGCGCCAGCTCGTCGCCCGGGTCGTGCCCGACCACCGTCTCACCGGTGTCGGTCCGCTCGGCGTGCAGCCGCCCGAGAGCCAGCTCCAGTTCCTTCCAGACCGCGCCGACGGCGATGCCGAAGACGCCCTGACCGCCCTTCAGCAGGTCGACCACCTGCTGCGGCGTGGTGCACTCGTACACCGTGGCGCCGTCGCACATCAGCGTCAGCCCGGCCAGGCCGGCGACCTCGGGCGACTGCAGATGGGCCACCGCCACCCGGATGTTCTGGAGCGAGACGCCGGCGTCCAGCAGCCGCTTCACGATCTTCAGCAGCAGGATGTCGCGGAAGCTGTACAGCCGGTGGCTGCTCGCCGGGTAGACCGAGCGGACACTGGGCTCCAGCAGCCCCGTCCGGGCCCAGTAGTCCAGCTGGCGGTAGGTGATCCCGGCCGCCGCACAGGCCGTCGGGCCGCGGTAGCCGATCAGCTCCGAGGTGGGCGCGAGCCGCTCGATGGCGGGCTGACCGGGCTGTACGGCCGGGAACCGGCTCAGCCGGGGCAGCTCCGTCCGGGGCAGGTCGGTCACGCTGCGGGCGGTGCGCGGCATGTGCACGGCGCACAGGCCTCCCACGGCCGCTTCATCGCCGGTGCCGGTCATGCCTACCTCCGTCCACTCATGCTGCGGGCAACCCAGACTGCGGGCGACAGGCACCCGGGCAGCCACCCCTGACGGTAGGCAGTCCCCTATGGCCCGTCAACGATCGCCACGCCGGGCGGGACAAACCACGTCACTCAGGAGAGTGGTTTTTCGTGCCCCTAGTGTGGGTAGGTAGACGCCTTTTGGCAAAACGGCCGAACGTACACGGCACAACGCCGCACGCGGCCCCGGGGCGACACGCTGCAGGCGGCCGGCTACTGCGGCGTGCCGCCGCCGAAGTCCTCGGGCGAGACCTGGTCGAGGAACTCACGGAACTTCTCGACCTCGTCCTCCTGCTCGTCCGGGATCGCGATGCCCGCCTCGGCGAGCACCTCCTCGCTCCCGTAGATGGGCGTACCGGTGCGCAGCGCCAGCGCTATCGCGTCGGACGGCCGGGCGCTCACCTCGACCCCGCCGGCGAACACCAGCTCGGCGTAGAAGACGCCCTCCCGCAGGTCGGTGATCCGCACCTCGGTGAGCTGCTGCCCGAGCGCCTCCAGGACGTCCTTGAAGAGGTCGTGCGTCAGCGGGCGCACCGGAGTCATGCCCTGCTGGGCGAAGGCGATCGCGGTCGCCTCGCCGGGGCCGATCCAGATCGGCAGGTAACGGTCGCCCCCGACCTCCCGGAGCAGCACGATCGGCTGGTTGGAAGGCATCTCCACCCGGACACCCACGACGTCGAGCTCATTCACACAGGCAACCCTATGGCCCTTGACCCGGATATGAAAGCGCAGACCCGACCGCGCTGGTCAGCGGGGTCGGCCGGTCAGGTACGGTTCCGCAGACCGGCCTGGACCATGGCCGCGTGCAGCCGGACGGAGAGCGTGGCCAGCTCCCTGGCGGTGGCCTCGGCATGCGCCCTGGTCTGCGGGTTCCGGTGCCGCCGCAGCGGCGCCACCACCTGCTCGACGAGCGCGATCTCGCGGTCGGCGGCCGCCTTCATGGCGCGCAGGTGGCGCGGCTCCAGCCCGTACCGGCCCAGCTCCGCCACGAGCCGGGCGACCTGCAGCGCCTCGCCGTCGTAGCCGCCGTCCGGCCCCGCCGCGACCAGCCCGTAGGACTCCCACTCGGCCAGCTGCCGCTCGCCGGCCTCGGCGGCCGCCAGCAGCTCGGCCCGGCCCAGCCGGACCCCGGCCGGGCTCTCGGCGCCGGCCACCAGCTCGCGGTCCGCCTCCTCCAGCGGCCCGGGCCGGGCGTCGGCGGCGGGTAGCGCGGGCGGGCTCTCACCGCGCTCGATGGCGTCCAGGTGCTCGCGGATCACCCGCAGCGGAAGATAGTGGTCACGCTGCATCCGCAGCACGTAGGCCAGCCGCTCGACGTCGGCCGGGCTGAACTTGCGGTACCCCGAGGGCGTGCGCTGCGGCTCGACCAGGCCCTCCGCCTCCAGGAACCTGATCTTCGAGATGGTGACCTCGGGAAAGTCGTCCCGCAGGAAGGCCAGCACCGCGCCGATGCTCAGCAGCTCGTCGCCGCCGCGCCGTCGGCCGCCCCCGGCGGGCCGGTCCGGACGGACCGGCTGCCTGGGAGCCGCGACCACTCCCCGTGTGCCCTGGTCCGTCTGCGGACCGGACGACACGGGGGTGGCCGCCCCGAGAGATGAAGGGGTATTCGTACTCACTCGGGCTCCTGCCGACGTTGGTTTCAGTACCCCCGGTGGTGGCTGGCGAAGAACACCAGCCGGTACTTCCCGATCTGCACCTCGTCGCCGTTGTTCAGCGGCACCTCGTCGATCCGCTCCCGGTTGACGTACGTGCCGTTGAGGCTGCCCACGTCGGCCACGGTGAAGCCGCCGCCGGGCGTCCGGCGGAACTCCACGTGCTTGCGCGAGACGGTGACGTCGTCCAGGAAGATCTCGCCCTGCGGGTGACGGCCGGCCGTGGTCTTGTCCGAGTCCAGCAGGAACCGGCTGCCCGAGTTGGGGCCGCGCTGGACGATCAGCAGGGCCGTGCCCGGCGGCAGCGCGTCGATCGCCGCCAGCACCTCGGCCGACAGGGCCGGCGTGGCGCCGGTACCGGTCGTGGTGTTGGGGTCGTAGGACTCCAGGCCGGAGATCGAGATGGTCGACGTGGTCTCCGCCGCCCCCTCGGGCAACGCACCGCCGCGCAGCGCCGTACCGCAGTTGGAACAGAAGCGGGCCGCGGCCGGGTTCTGGTTGCCGCACCTGGGGCACGGAGTGGGGCCAGCCATGTTCACAGCCTCCTGGCGCGGCACACCCGACGGGTTGTGCCCGGCGTACGGATCCGGGGCAAACCCTCCACCAGAGGTTGAGGGTCCTGACGGGAAACCTATGCGCGGCGCGCCGGAGGGGTCAACCGACGCGCCGTAGCCCGCCGGATTCCCCGCGAACTGCTGGTTGGCGCCGTCCCGGAACAGAGGCCGCTCCGCGTACTCCACCCCCTCGGGGGCAGGGCGCATGCCCGGCACGGCGGGCTCTTCGTCGGCCCGGCGGTGACGCGCGGTGGGTGCCTCGACGGCGGCCGCGTCACGGCCCTTGTTACGACCGAACAACTTCGAGAAGAAACTCACGGGCGAATCCCCTTGCGTGTGACAGACCCGCCCGCGGGGCAGGGTGAGAACCTCGGACAGGCTGCGGGCCCGGTCTCGGACCGGGCCGGCTGGAGTGGTACTCCGACGTGTGGTGCTCCGGCATGTGCTGGTGTGGACCAGTCTCGCCCACGCGGCGACGACCCCCCGCACCGGGGGGCGCCCGCAGGTGAGGGGCCGTTCGGCCGGTGCCCCGTCACTTCGGAGCCGGCTTGGCGTACTGCGGCGTCTTCAGATCGACGAGGGCGTCGACGACCACCTTCTGCTGCTGGGAGATGGTCGCCCGGGCCTGATGACTCTCCAGGGTACGGACCACACCTCCCGGGATGTTCAGCGCGGGTGTGAGGTCCTGCGGGTTCCCCACGACGGTGAAGCGATAGGGCTGCGAGACCTTCTTGCCGTCGATCTGCACACCGCCACCGGACAGGTCCGTGAAGTAGGTGTTGACCACCACGCGCACATCGTTGATCTGAATCGCCTCCGCCCCCGCCGCTCGGAGTTCCTGCAGGGTGTCCAGCAGCATATCCGCCTTCACCTGCCCTTGGGGATCATCGACAGTGAGTACGATGCCCGGACCAGTGGCTTTGACGGTTCCCGCGAGTACACCGAGTTCCGTCACCTTCTTCCTGGTCTGTTCCTGGGCTTCCTTGGCCTGGTTGGAACTGTTCTCCAACTTGGCCAGGGACTGCTCCAACTCCGCCTTCTCCTGTTGGAGACGCTGCTGACGGCCGTCCAGTTCGTCGAGGATCCGGACAAGATCCTCCTGGCGTGCGCCGCGCAGCTGGCTGTGGTGGTCGTTGGTCGAGCGGACCTGGATCGCCAGGGCCAGGCCGAGCGAGAACAGCAGCAGCGCCACGACCAGCTGGCCGCGCGACAGCCGCGGCGGCCAGAGCGCCGCCTTCAGCCGGCGCCGGCCCGCACCGCGGTCGGCGTCCCGCGAAGCGGGCGCCGGCTCGGCGGCCTCGGGCTCCTCCGACTCCGCCCCGGGCTGCGGTCCGGACTCCGATCCGGGCTGCGGTCCGGGCTCGGCTGCCTCGGCGGGCGCCGCCTCGACCTCCGGTTCCTCCACCTCAGCCTGAGGCTTCTGCTGCTCCCCGTCCGGCTTCCGCTCGGCCCCCTCGGTCTTCCTGACCTCCCCGGCCAGCGGACGCGCCGCCTCGACCGGTTCCGCCTTCTCCTTCTCCTTCAACGGCTCCACCGGCTTCACCGGTTCGACCGGCTCCACAGCCTCCACCGGCGCCGCAGGCTCCACCGGCTCGGCAGGCTCCACAGCCTTCACGGGCTCGGCAGGCTCCACAGCCTTCACGGGCTCGGCAGGCGCCGCGGCCTCGACGGGCCCGGCAACCTCCGCAGGCCTCCGCAGCGGCTTCTCCGCCGCCGGAGCCGTCTCCCGCTCCGCGCTGCCGTTCTCGCCCACGCCTTCTCCCGCCGCTCCGTCCCCGGTCCTCTCCTCCGCCGCCTCACCGCGGCCCGGCTCAGGCGCGGAAGACATGGCGCCTTATCGCAGCGGCGTTGGAGAAGATGCGGATACCCAGGACGACGACCACACCGGTGGACAGCTGCGAGCCGACCCCCAGCTGGTCCCCGAGGAAGACGATCAGCGCCGCGACCACCACGTTGGAGAGGAAGGAGACGATGAACACCTTGTCGTTGAAGATCCCGTCCAGCATCGCCCGGACACCGCCGAACACGGCGTCGAGCGCCGCGACCACCGCGATCGGAAGGTACGGCACTACGGCGTCCGGCACCTCGGGCTGGACGAAGAGTCCGACGACCACCCCGATCACGAGACCAAGTACGGCAATCACGGTCTGGCTGCTCCTGTCCCTGCGGTGGACGACCCGCTCGTGGTCGCCGTGGGCGAGTGGGCTGTGGTGGTCTTGGCGGAGCCGCTCGGCGTGCGCTTCCCGGAGCTCTGCGGGGTCGGCGTGGCCGACGGCGACGTGCTCGCGGAGGGGCTCGGCGACCCGCCGGACGCCGCGGCGCTCGGGGCGGTGGCGGACGGGCTCGCCGACGGCGAGGGCTCCGGCGTGGCGGGCTGGGCGGTCCGCAGGGTGACGCCCACCGCCGCGGGCAGCGTCAGCTTCTTCTGCGCGGACAGCGTCGACTTGATGCCGTACTTCTCCTGCAGCAGACGCAGGTACTGGCCCGCCATGTTGTTCTCGAAGGCGCCGATCAGCTTGGGGCCGTCGCCGAGCGCCTGCACGCTGTACGGCGGGACGAGCGGCCGGTTGTCCACCAGCACCGCCTCGCCCGCGGCGCGGATCGCCGAGAGTGCGGTGAGCCGCTGCCCGTTGATCGAGATGCCCTCGGCGCCGGACTCCCAGAGCCCGTTCACCACCAGCTGGAGGTCCCGGTCGCGCAGCCGGCCGCTGTTGGAGAACCCCTGCCCGGCGCGCGGATCGACGTTCCCACCGGCGCCGGTACCGGCCGCGTCCTCCAGGACGAGCTTGACCCCCGGGCCCGTGACCTCGGCCAGGCCGACCGCGCCCGCCAGGGCGGCCGGGTCGCCGTCCCCCGGGGCCAGCGCCTGCTGCTGCGTACTGTCGACCTTCCGCCGCAGGTCCTGCACCTGCTTCTGCAGGCGGTCCGCCGACCCGTTGCTGTCGTTGATCCGGTGGATCAGCGCGTCGCGTTCCTTGGCGAGCGTCGGCTCCGCCTTGTGCGCGTTCACCGCGCCGACCGTCACCACCGCCCCCACCAGGGCCAGCCCGGCGCCCAGCGTCAGCAGGCCCCGGACCGTGCCGGGTATCCGGCTGTCGCGGTCACCGCCCCGCGCCGCGGCCGCCTCGGCGTAGCCCTCGTCCAGACCGTGATCCATCACGTTGGTCAGCAAGGACATCGAGGCGTCCGGACGGTTGAACCGTCCGTTGCTGGCACTCGGCGTCGGCGTCGCTGGCATGCGGACCATCGTCCCACGTCGGCGGAGGGGCCTGTGCACTCCCCCTGACCTGCGCACTCACCAGAAGCGACGGATCACCATCAAGGCCCCCAAAACGGACAACCGGGCAATCGGGGGTCAGGCAGATCCGCCGGCTGGCGGACGAGCGGGGCGGGGCGGCACTCGCCGCCCCGCCCTCCCGGAGTCGGCCGGGGATCACCCGGCGGTCACCGGCCGGCGCCGTCGACCACCGCCGCCCACTCGTCCAGCAGCGCCTCCGTCGCCTCGTCGTCCGGGCCCTCCGCCCAGAGGTGGGTGACCGCCTCGGCCGGGTCCGGCAGCACCAGCGTCCACCGGCCGTCCGCCTCGACCACCCGGACGCCGTCCGTGGTGTCGAGCCGCCGGTTGCCGGCCGCCTCCACCACCGAGCGCATGACCATGCCCTTCGCCGCCCACGGCGTCGCGATGTCCCGACGCCGGATGTGCGCCTGCGGGATGCGCGCGTCGATCTGGCTCAGCGTGAGCTGGGTCCGGGCCACCAGCCCGACCAGCCGGACGAACGCCGCCGCACCGTCCAGCACACCGCTGAACTCGGGGACGACGAAGCCTCCGCGCCCGTCCCCGCCGAACACCGTGCCCTCGGTGGCGGCCGCCTTCGCCAGGTCGTCCGGCGTGGTCGTGGTCCAGATGACCTGGGTGCCGTGGTACGCCGCCACCTGCTCGGCGATCCGCGTGGTGGTCACCGGCAGCGCGACCTGCCCGCTGCGGCGCTCGGCCGCGACCAGGTCGAGCAGCACCAGCAGCGCCCGGTCGTCGTCGATCACCCGGCCCAGCTCGTCCACGAAGGCCACCCGCTCGCCCACCGGGTCGAAGCGCACGCCGAAGGCCGCCCGGGAGGACGCCACCAGCTCGCCCAGCCTGGCCAGCCCCGCCCGGCGCTCCTCGGCGTCCTCGGTCGGCCGTGACTCGTCCAGCCCGCTGGAGACGGTGAGCGCCTCCACCCCGAGCCGGCCGAGGATGCTCGGCAGAACGAGCCCGGCACTGCCGTGCGCGGTGTCCACGACCACCTTCAGCCCGGCCTCGCGGACACCCGTGGTGTCGATGGTCCGCAGCAGGTTGCCCGCGTAGGAGTCGAACACGCTGGACGGGAAGGTCAGGTCGCCGATCTCTCCCGGGAAAGCGCGCCGGTACTCCTGGCGCGCGTAGACGCGGTCCAGCTTGCGCTGCCCGGCCTGCGAGAGGTCGGCGCCGCGCTCGTCGAAGAAGAGGATGTCCAACGAGTCCGGCACCCCGGGCGTGGTCCGCAGGAAGATCCCGCCGGCGCTCCCCCGCGCGGTGTGCTGCCGGGCCACCGGCATCGGCACGTTCTCGAGGTCGCGGACGTCGATCGCGCTGGTCTGGAGCGCCGAGATCATCGCCCGCTTGAGCGCACGCGCACCACGCGAGTGGTCACGCGCGATGGTGACGGTCGCCCCCTTCTTCAACGTGGTCGCGTACGCGCCCGCCAGCCGCACGGCCAGCTCGGGCGTGATCTCGACGTTGAGGATGCCCGAGACGCCGCGCAGCCCGAAGAGGTGCTCCTGGCCGCGGGACTCCCAGATCACCGAGGTGTTGACGACCGCGCCGGCCTCGATGGTCTTGAACGGGTAGACCCGGACGTTGGCGGCGATGATCGACTCCTCGCCGATCAGGCACTCGTCCCCGATCACCGCTCCGTCCTCGATCCGCGCGGCCCGCATCACATCGGTGTTCTTCCCGACCACGCACCCCCGCAGATTGCTCTGCGGCCCGACGTAGACGTTGTCGTGGATGACCGCCCTGTGCAGGAAGGCGCCGCGCTTCACGACGACATTGCTGCCGAGCACGGTGTGCTCGCGGATCTCCACGCCGGCCTCGACCTTGGCGTAGTCCCCGATGTACAGCGGCCCGCGGAGCACCGCCTCCGGGTCCACCTCGGCCCCTTCGGCCACCCAGACGCCCGGAGAGATCTCGAAGCCGTCGAGCTCGACGTCGACCTTGCCCTCCAGGACGTCCGCCTGGGCCTTGCCATAGCTCTCGTGGGTGCCCACGTCCTCCCAGTAGCCCTCGGCCACGTACCCGTAGACCCGCTTGCCCTCCTTGAGCAACTGCGGGAACACGTCGCTCGACCAGTCGACGGACTCCCCCGCCGCCACGTAGTCGAAGACCTCGGGTTCCATGACGTAGATCCCGGTGTTCACCGTGTCGGAGAAGACCTGCCCCCAGGTCGGCTTCTCCAGGAAGCGCTCGACGCGCCCCTCGTCGTCGGTGATCGTGATGCCGAACTCCAGGGGATTCGGCACTCGAGTGAGACAGACGGTGACCAGTGCGTTCTTACTACGGTGAAACTCGATCAATTCCGAGAGGTTGAAGTCGGTCAGCGCGTCGCCGGAGATCACCAGAAAGGAGTCGTCCTTCAGCGCGTCCTCGGCGTTCTTGACACTCCCCGCAGTGCCTAGCGGCGTCTCCTCGTTCGCATATGTCAGATGCATACCCAACTCTTCGCCGTCACCGAAGTAGTTCTTGACCAGCGAGGCCAGGAACTGCACGGTGACGACGGTGTCGGAGAGGCCGTGCCGCTTCAGCAGCCGCAGCACGTGCTCCATGATCGGGCGGTTGGCCACGGGAAGCAGCGGCTTCGGCATGCTGGAGGTCATCGGGCGGAGTCGGGTGCCTTCGCCCCCTGCCATTACAACGGCTTTCATTACGGGTGCGTCCTCCTTCGCGGTGGTGGACCTGCAGGTCCATCAAACCGTTCCAGAGGTTCTCTACCCGGAAGATATCGTCCGACGCACCGTGTCGCCGTGGGACTTCTCTCAGATCGCGTCTCAGACTGTGGACGCCGAGGAGGCCGAGACGCCCCGGACGATCTGTCGCGCCTGCACCGCGTAAAGAATGGCGGCCCACCAGTAGAGCGTGGTCCCCCACCAGATGAAGGCCCAGCTGACGACCTCGGCCGGCCGTGCGATCCAACTGTCGCCGGTGCCGAGCAGCAGAAGCGGAAACGCGTACATCAGATTGAACGTCGCGGCCTTCCCCAGGAAACTCACCTGCAACGGCCCGTAGCCGTGCCGGTTGAGAATGGGAAGCAGCGCCGCGATAAACAGTTCACGGGCCAGCAGGATCGCCGTGAGCCACCACGGCAGGATCTCACGCCAGGTCAGACCGACCAGCGTGGACAGCACATAGAGACGATCCGCCAGCGGGTCGAGCAGCTGGCCGACCCGGCTGATCTGACCCCACCTGCGGGCCAGCTTTCCGTCCAGGTAGTCACTGATGCCACTCAACATCAGGATCAGCAACGCCCAGCCGTCATTGTTCGGCCCACCGAACACCGGCCAGAGAATCAGCCAGAGGAACAACGGAACACCGACCAGCCGGCCCATGCTCAGCAGGTTGGGGATGGTGAGGACGCGATCGGTCTGGACCCGCGTCTCCTGGACCTCCACCCGGGGGCCTCCTGTACCGTGTGACGACTTTGCACGTTGACCTTACAACAGAAAAGCCCCCGTCCGGTTCCCCGGCGGGGGCTTCTCTCGAAGAATTGTTCGGCGGCGTCCTACTCTCCCACAGGGTCCCCCCTGCAGTACCATCGGCGCTGTGAGGCTTAGCTTCCGGGTTCGGAATGTAACCGGGCG
>NZ_JBVINN010000034.1:0-7351 GCF_055579305.1 Kitasatospora sp. NPDC032757
TCGTCCCTCTTCTCGTTGTTCGACCTTATGTCCCGGGCATGTTGCTTCCTGGTTTCCGTTGTCCTTCCCCCCCCCCCCCCCTTCCCCCCCCCCCCCCCCCCCCCCCCCCCCCCCCAGCACCGGAAGGCTGCGGCCGACGATCTAGGTTCGGGCCCGTGACCGGCAACGACGCGGTCCTGGCTCTGGTGGTCGCCACCGCGCTGGGGTTCGACTTCACCAACGGCTTCCACGACACCGGCAACGCCATGGCCACCTCGATCGCCACCCAGGCCCTGCGCCCACGGGTGGCGGTCGCCGTCTCCGCTGTGCTGAACCTGCTCGGCGCGTTCCTGTCGACCGCCGTCGCGGCGACCATCGCCAGCGGCCTGGTCCAGAGCGGCGACGTGACCCTCACCGTGGTCTTCGCCGGCCTGGCCGGCAGCATCCTGTGGAACCTCACCACCTGGTACCTCGGCATCCCCTCCAGTTCCTCGCACGCGCTCGTCGGCGGCGTCGTCGGGGCCACGATGGCGGCAGCCGGCGCCTCGGCCGTCAAATGGCAGGGCCTGGTCTCCAAGGTGATCGTGCCCGCCACCCTGTCCCCGTTCATCGCCGGCACCGTCGCGGTGGTCGGCACCCACCTCGTCTACCGCTTCACCCGGGGCGTGTCCGAAGGCCCGCGCGACCACGGCTTCCGGCTCGGCCAGGTCGGCTCGGCCTCGATGGTCTCGCTCGCCCACGGCACCAACGACGCGCAGAAGACCATGGGCGTCATCACGCTGGCCCTGATCGCCAACGGCACCCTGGAGCCCGGGGCCACCTCCCCGACCTGGGTGATCACGTCCTGCGCGGTGGCGATCGCCCTGGGCACCTACATCGGCGGCTGGCGGGTCATCCGGACGCTGGGCAAGGGACTCCTGGAGATCGAGTCGCCCCAGGGCATGGCCGCCGAGTCGGCCTCGGCCGCGGTGATCCTGGCCTCCACCGACTTCGGCTACTCGCTCTCCACCACCCATGTGGCCACCGGATCGATCGTCGGCGCGGGGGTCGGCAAGAAGGACGCCGTGGTGCGCTGGAACGTCGCCCGCCGGATGGCGGTGGCCTGGCTGTTCACCCTGCCGGCCTCGGGCGGGGTCGGCGCCGCGGCCTACTGGGCCGCGAACGGGATCGGCGGGACCCTCGGCGTCGTGGTGATCTTCCTCGTGCTGCTGCTGGCCTCCACCGCCTTCTACGTCGCCTCCCGCCACCAGGCCGTGACACCGGAGAACGTCAACGCCACCTGGACCGGCTCGGTGGTCCCGCAACCCGACGCCGACAGGGCGGCCCTGTGAACACCTGGATCAACCTGGACGCGCTGTGGCGGATCGTCGCGGTGGGCCTTCTCGCCGGCGCCGGCCTGCCGGCCCTGTTCGCCGTCGGCCTGCGCGCCCTCAACCCACCGGCCCCGGCGGACGAGGATGTCACCGGGAAGCCGACCGCCGGGCCCATCGGCCACGTGGTGGCGGGGCTGTGCTTCGCCGCGGTGCTCGCCGCCATCGGCTGGGGGATCTCCGTCATCGTCGGCCACAGCTGAGCGGCTTCAGCTGAGCGGCCACAGCTCGGGCAGGCCGCCGGGCCGGCAGCAGAGTCGGTCGATCCACCGCACCCGTCCCGAGTGCCGGCGGCCGACAGGCGACCGGCGCGGGTGGCCGAGAGGATCTCGGCGACCCGCGCCGGCGTGGGGCGCTCGTGGTCACGCGTCCGTGTGAGTCCGGACCAGGCAATCCCGGAGGGTGAGGACAGAGGCGTCGTCCATGCCGCAGTGCTCGGTCTCCGGCGGCTGCAGGGCGGTCACGACGGATGTCGCCGTGCTCACTTCTTCCCCTGTCGGACTCACATGTCGTCGATGCTCCAGTGGCCGCACGTGAAGATGCTGAACGGGAAGCAGATGTAGTCCGTGGTGGTCTGCTCTTCGCTGTCCAGCAGCTGCAGGGCGTTGACGTCGTTGGTCATCGTACTCACTCGCTTTCCTCGGGTCGGGTCCGCTAGATGTCGCCGTAGCTCCAGTTGCCGCACGTGAAGATGCTGAACGGGAAGCAGATGTAGTCCGTCGTGGTCTGCTCCTCGCTGTCCAGCAGCTGCAGGGCGTTGACGTCGTTGGTCATGGGTGGTCACCTCCTTCCGGCCGGGTCGGGGGCGGGCAGCCACAGGCGTGGCCCGCCGTGGTGGAGCCGTACCAGCAGGCCGAGCGGCCCGGCGAGTCCGGTGTTGTAGCCGACGCCCACCCCGGTGAGGGTGTCGTCGGGGATCAGGAGCAGCCCGTCGTGGACGACGTGCCGCGCGTGGGCGCAGGCGAGGAGTTCCTCGGCACGGCGCCGGTGGCCGGGGTCGTTCAGGGCCTCGGCGAGGTCGAGCAGGTACTCGGCGTTGCCCGCGAGGCCGTGGCAGGCGGCCGGCGAGCTCCGCCACCGCCAGCGGTACACCTCGGTCGCGGCCTGTTCGGCGGTCTCGCGGTAGCGGGGATCCCCGGTGGCCTGCCAGAGGCGGATCAGGAAGGTGCCGATGCCGGAGGCGCCGCTGCACCAGTGGGGCGCGTGCGCGGGGGTGTCGGCGCCCCGGTCCTCGACGGGCCAGCCCGCGCCGCCGTCCCGCACGCGTGCGGTGGTGAGCAGGGTCTCGGCGGCCGCCCGGGCGGCGTGGACGAAGTCCTCCCGCTCCGCGGCGAACCCGGCGAGCAGCAGGAAGGTGCCGACGCCGGCGACGCCGTGGGCGAAGCCGAGATGGGTGATTCCGGCGAGCTCGGAGTCGAAGTCGGCCGGGACGGGCCACACGACACCGGAGCGGCCCTTCGCGGCGGTGGTCAGCAGGGCCTCGGCGGCGGCGACCGCACGTTCGCGGAACCCCTTGTCACCGGTGGCCTGCCAGAAGTGGAGCTGGGTGAGGCCGGCGCCCGCCACGCCGTGGCACACGTCGGGGTTGGGCCAGCGCACCGGCACCTCGCGGGCCAGCTGGGCCGCGTGCGCGGCGAGGCCGTCGTCGTCGAGCAGCCGGGCGGCGTCCAGCAGGGCCCAGGCGGTGCCGGAGCGCCCGAAGTGCAGCCCGGGCAGCTGCTGTCCGCCGGTCCGGGCCCGGGCGGCGATCCACTGCGCGGCCTCGGCGACGGTCGCCCGCAGCCGTGGGTCCGTCCGGTGTGCGGCGGCCGCGGTGAGGACGGACAGGACGCCGGCCGCGCCGTGCTGCACGTTCAGCGGATCGGTCCGCTCGGCGGAGGGGTCGGCGGGCCAGAGCCGTGCCGGGTCCAGCGGGGTCATGGTGTCCATCAGGTGGGTCAGCCCGTCGGAGAGCAGCCGCTCCGCGGTCCCGCCGTCCAGGACACGCCCGCTGTCCGGGGCGCTCCCGGTGGCGGGGGGCGCGTCCACGGGTGCGGTGGCGGGCAGCCCGGCGAGCGTCTCGCGGACCGTGTCCAGGCTCCAACGGTCGTGGGGGTCCTCCGCCATGAGCCCCAGCACCAGCGGCTGGAGGGCGGTGAGCTCCGGGCGGTCGGCGAGGGCGGCGGCCAGCAGGGCGACGAGGCGCTCGTGTTGGCCGCGCGTCGCCCCGCTGTCCGCGGCGAGCGCGGGCTCGGCGCCGGTGAGCAGGTGGAACAGCACGGCACCGAGGCTGTAGAGGTCGGACTCCGGGGCGGGGGCCAAGCCGTTCGGGGCGCTGTCGAGCACCTCCGGGGCGCAGAAGCCCGGAGTGTGGATGCCCGGAGCAAGGTCTCCGGGGCGGGCGAGGGCCTCCAGGTCGATCAGGCGGAGCTCGCCGTCCGGAGTGACCATCAGGTTGTTGGGGCTGAGGTCCCGTAGGACCAGGCCGACCCCGTGGACGGCCTCGACGACGGTCACCAGCTGCCCGGCCAGCTCCAGTACCGACGCCCGGTCGGGGCGGAGCCTCTCGGACACCCAGGAGCGCAGCGTCTGCCCGGCGATGCGTTCCTCGGCGAGGTACCGGTTACCGCCCTGGCCGAAGACGTCCAGCACCTGCGGACACAGGCCGAGCGGCGCGAGCAGCGTGTGCATCTCGGCCTCGTGGCCCAGCCGCTCGCCCGAGTCGGTGCCTCTGAGGGTGGCCCCGACGTGCCGGCGGGCCTCCTTGATGACGACCTCCTGCCCGGTCCGCCGGTCGGTGGCGAGGAAGACTCCGCCCCGGTAGGAGTGCCGGATGGCCTTGTGCACGACGTAGCGGTCGTTCAGCAGGACGCTCGTCCCGGGGGCGGGCGGGGGCTCTACGGGCGGCGGCAGCGGGGAGGTGGCCCAGGCGGGCGCGCTGAAACCGGCTCGCCGCCGGTCCCGCACGAAGCTCCCGTCGGGTGCCTGCAGCATCGGCTCGGGTGAGCCGTCGTTGGTGAGCCGGGGGTGGCCTCGGAAGGCGCCGTAGCGGTAGTGCACCAGGCTGCCCGGCCGGTACTGACGGTCGGAGAGGATGCCCGGCCCGGGCAGGTGTGCGGTGGCCCGGTGCAACTCCTCGGCCAGCTGCCGGAACTGGTCGTCGTCGCTCGGGTAGACGGTGATGAACTTTCCGCCGCCTCCCCGGTCGTAGCGGGCGGAGACGAGCTCCGTCAGACGGCCGGGGGTGCCGGCGCACTTGAACGGGGCCCGGGCGGCGACGAGCACCTCGGCGGCACGGGTCAGCACCATCGGGGCGGAGAGCGGGGTGGCCGACACGTGCAGCTTCCAGCCCTGCCTCCGGCCCGGGGCGGCGTCGCTCGGGGAGACGCGGCACCAGAAGTCCTCCGGGGTGACGGACCAGCCCAAAGCGCCCTGCCGGCGGAGCACCATCCCGATCAGGTCGGGGAAGAACGTGGCGTACGGATCTGCCGAGTCCTCGCCCGCCGTGTGCCCGTCTGCCATCGTTCTTCCTTCGTTCTCTGGAGACTGCCGGAGCCGGCCTGCGTCCGACCGCACCGCCGATCCTGCCGCCGCGGGACCTGCGGTTCATGGGGGACGAGCACGTATCTTCCGGTCCGCGGACCCCCATATACGCCCGCGCAGCCTGTGGGGCGGTCAGCGGTTCGCCACCTCGGTCCGCCACGGGGAGCTCCGAGGACCGGACACCGAGCACCGAGAACCGAGCACCGAGCCCCTGCTCCCGAGGGCCGGAAGGCCGATCGCCGGTCAGCTCGGCCCGGGCGGCGCCGGCGACACGGGCGGCAGCGGCGGCACGGCCACCGGCGACGAGCCGGCGGGCACCAGCAGGTGCGGCGCCCCGCTGCCGTCCGCCGGGACGGTCCAGACGTCGGTGCCCTTCCCGTCCCGTCCCGGCAGCGCGTAGCCGAGCGTCTCCCCGTCGAGCCAGGCCGCCTGGTCGTCCACGCTGCGCGACTCGGCAAGCGGGTGCTCGCGCATCCCGGCGAGCTCCAGGACCTGGAGCCGCCAGGGTGCGGCCGGGTCGGCCGAGACCTTCTTCTTGAAGGCGATCCGGGTGCCGTCCGGTGAGAGCGAGGGGCACTCGACGTTCTCCCGCAGGGTCCGCGCCGACCACGCCCGGAGGTCGCCCTCGATCAGGTGGGTCCGGCCGCCGGTCGACACGGTGGCGTAGAAGCGGTTGTCGTCGGCGGCGAAGCTGACGCCCCAGTAGTTGATGTCGGCGGCGTGGTAGCGGGTACCGTCGACGGTCAGCGGGATGGCCTCGATCGACTTGACCAGGTAGCCGGTGCGCAGGTCCAGGATCGACGTCCGGGTGGAGAAGGCGCCGGCCGCGTACGAGTCCCCCACGGCGAAGGTGGTCCAGGAGAGCAGCTGCCCGGAGGCCGACACCCGGGCCCGGTTCGGGATGCCGGGCACCGTCACCGTCTGGAGCTCGGTGAACCGCCGGTCGTACACCACCGCCTGGGTACGGGCCGGGACGCCGGGCAGTGCCCGCAGGCAGAGCGCGCGGTCCCCCGCGGCGTAGAACCGGGCGCAGGACGGCCCGTCCGGCGCCCCCTGGCTGCGGGCGACCCGCCCGGTGGCGGCGTCCCGGTAGTAGAGCCCGGGCTCGTTCAGGGTGAACGAGCCCTCTGCTGCGACGAGTTGGTGCCCGTCGCCGCGCTGCCTGGCGTGCAGCACGTACCCGAGCGATCCGCCTAGCAACACCAGGACAGCGATGACCAGCACCGTCGATCGCGCCTTCATGAGACCTCCCGTCCCGGCAGGATCCGCCATGCGGCGGCGAGTGCGGCGGCCAGCGCGAGTGCGGAGACCGCCAGGGCCGGTCGCGGCCCCCACCACGTCCAGGCCGCGCCGAACCCGGCCGCTCCGAGCAGCCGGGCCAGCGCCTGGCCGGTCTGCAGCACCGCGAGCCCGCTGGCCCGGCGGTCCGGCGGCAGCACCGGCCCGGCAAGCGCCATCAGCACGCCGTCCGTGGCGGCGTAGAAGACGCCCAGGAGAGCCAGGGTGAGTACGGCGGTCGGCCACCCCGGCGGAGCCGTCAGGGTGAGGTAGGCCGCGAGCAGCGCACCGTGCCCGCAGAGGAACGGGGTGCGCCGCCCGGTCCGGTCCGCGATCCGGCCCGCCGGTACGGCCAGCAGCAGGTAGCACGCCGCCGCGCCGAGCGGCAGCAAGGGGAAGAGCACGGCCGGCAGGTCCAGGCCGCGCTGGAGCAGCAGGTAGAGGAAGGAGTCGCCGACCGTCGCGGCCCCCAGCAGCGCGGCGGCGGTGACCACCCGCCTGAACACCGGGTCGCCGAGTGCGTTCCTGCTCCCGTTCCTGTTCCGGGCCGGCTTCGGCTGGACGGCCGGCACCGCCGTCCGGGCCGGGACGAACAGCATCAGCACCAGTACGCCGAGCAGGCCGGTGGCGAAGCTGACCACGAACACCGCGTCGTACGCGTCCGCCGTCGCCCACAGCACCGCTGACGCGACCAGCGGCCCGAGCAGCGCCCCCGTGGTGTCCATCGCCCGGTGCACGCCGAACGCCCGGCCGAGCGCTTCCGGCGGTGCGCTGAGCGAGATCAGCGCATCCCGCGGCGCGGTCCGCACGCCCTTGCCGAGCCGGTCGGCGGCCAGGGCGGCGGCGATCCCGCCGGCGGCCCCGCCGGCCAGCAGCAGCCCGAGCCGGGAGAGCGCCGAGAGCAGGTAGCCGACCCCGGCGACCGTCCGGTGCCGGCCGCCGCCCCGGTCGGCGAGCCTGCCGCCGAGCAGCCGGACCAGCGCCGTGGCGCCGTTGAACAGCCCGTCGAGAAAACCGAACTGGAGGGGCGAGAGGCCGAGCCCCAGTACCAGGTAGAGCGGCAGCACGGCGGTGACCATCTCCGAGGAGACGTCGGTGACCAGGCTGACCGCACCGAGCGCGACGACCGTGCCGGGGACGCGGGGGGGGGGGGGGGGGGGGGGGGGGGGGGGGGGGGGGGGGGGGGGGGGGGGGTTGTGGGT
>NZ_JBVINN010000034.1:7360-103924 GCF_055579305.1 Kitasatospora sp. NPDC032757
TACCCTGCCGCGGCGGATGCGGTTAACAGGCCAACCCCCACAACCACCCCGCCCATCCCTCCCCCCCCCCCCCCCCCCCCCCCTCCCCCCCCCCCCCCCCCGCGTCCGGACGGCGGCCGGTGGTGGCCAGGTACATCATCAGTGGCAGCTGTACTTCGGGCTGGTGTCCTTGACCTGGCCGTCCGTGCCGACGTAGCTCCAGCCGTACCCGGAGTCGGTGAAGTCCAGCTTCAGCACGCCGTATTCACCGCTGATCCGCTTCTGGCTGTTCGGCTGGACCTGTTCGATCGGGTACGGCTCGGCGCCGCCCATCCCGCCGACGATCTCGACGATCCCGTCCGCGGTGGCCTTCCCGTCCGGGTCCTGCGGGGCGAACCGCTCGTAGTGGTGGTCGTGCCCGTTCAGCACCAGGTCGGCCCGGGCGCCGTAGAGGATCTTCCAGACCGGCCGGGAGACCGGGTCGTTGCCGTGCCCGCCCGAGGAGTACAGCGGGTGGTGCCAGTAGGCGGCGACGCACTTCTTCGCGTTGGCCGCCAGGTCGGCCTTCAGCCAGTCGATCTGGGCGCTCTGGTCGAAGGCGTTGGAGTCCAGCGCGACGAAGTGCCAGTTGCCCTCGTCGAAGCTGTACCAGCTCTTGCCCTGCGGGTAGGCGATGCTGCCGAAGTACGACTTGTACCCGGCGAGCGACCCGGCCGGGTCGTAGGTCTCGTGGTTCCCCGGTACCGGGTGGGTCTTCGCCTTGAACGCACCCCAGCTCTTGTCGTAGTAGTTCCGGAAGTCCGAAAGCCGGGCGTCGTCGTACTGGTTGTCACCCATCGTCAGGTAGAACTTCGGGTTGATCTGCTGGGCCAGCGCGGCGGTCTTCGGGTGCGCGCAGCCGCTGTCCGAGGCGGTGCACTGCGCGGCGATGTCGCCCGCCGCCACCACGGTGAACGCCCCGCCCGGCGGGGGCCCGTCGTCCAGCGCCCCGTACACCTCCATCTCGAACAGCGAGTACCCGTACGAGGTCCCGCGCGCCGTTCCGTACATCCGGACGTAGCGGCCCTTGCCGGCCAGCCCCGTCCAGTCGTCCGTCCCGCCGTTCCCGGCCTTCTCCTCCGCCAGCGTCGTCCAGGTCACCCCGTCCGCCGACACCTCCAACCGGTACGCCTTGGCGTACGCGGCCTCCCAGCCCAGCTTCACCCGTGAGACGTTGGCGTTCCCGCCGAGGTCCACCCGCAGCCACTGCGGGTCCTTCCCCTCCACGCTCGCCCACCGGGTGGTGGCGCTCCCGTCGAACGCCTTCCCCGCCGCGTACGACGAGCCTTCCGTGGACGACGCCGTCGCGGGTTTCCCCTGCGAGATCAGCGGATCGGCCGCCGCCCCCGCCCGCCCGGACCAGCCGAGCAACAGGCCGCCGAGCAACGCGAGCACAGCGGCGAACACACCGATACGGACAGGCCTTGCCGAGACACCAAGACGCATTCCTGGACTCCCTGACCTTGAGAAACGGCGAGAGCTGGACACCGGCGCACACCACACGAGCCCGCCGGTCAAGCGGCGACCGCACCACCGCAGCGGCCGGGTCAGAGCTCTCGCTGAGCGCGTCACACCCCGTTCGGTGCGGGTGCCGCGCCAAGCCGCCGGCCGACAGCCTAGTAGAAAGTAAAGTTTCCTATCAATGGTCGAACAGGACCGAACTTCGTCCGGAGTCCGACCCGCGGGCGCCGTCGCCAGGCTCTAGGCTGACGCTCATGTCGGGCTACGAACTGCAACGCATCAACGCCTTCCTCGCCGGGTTCGCGCGCAGGCAGGCCGAGCGAACGTCTGAACTCCCCTTCGGGTTCGCGGTTTTCGACGATCGGTTCGCCGGCTCGTGGTCGAACAACCAGGTCGTCGCCGACCGCGCCGGCGCGGACCCGGCAGTCGTACCGGGCCTGGTGGACGAGGCGATGGGCGAACGGCCGTTCCGCCTCGTCTCCGTCCTCGACGAAGGATTCGGGGACGCGTGCGCGGGGCCCTTCGAACGCGCCGGCTACCGGCACCGCACCTACCTGGTGATGCTTCACACCGGCCCGGCACCCGGCGCCGGCGGGCACGCGGCCGAGGACGTCGACCTGGAAGCGATCCGGGAGCCGCTCTCCGCGCGCTGGCGCACCCTGCTGCCGGAGGCCGGTGAGGAGGTGATCCGCACGCTGGTCGACCGCCGTGCGACGCGTCGACGCGGGGCCGACGGCGTGCGGCTGATCGGCTCGCGGGCGGAGAGCGGCGAGGTGGCCGCCTGGGCGGACCTCTACCTCGAACCTGCCCTCGGCATCGCCCAGGTCGAGGACCTGATGACCGCCGAGGCCCATCTGCGACGCGGCCACGCCGACGCCGTCCTCGCCACCGCGCTGCGCCGGGCGGTGGACGCGGGCTGCGGCACGCGCTTCCTGATCGCCGACGCCGACGACTGGCCTCGCCACTGGTACGAACGCCGGGGCTTCGCCGTCATCGGGCGCTCCCACGGCTTCGAGCGCACCTGACCGCTGCCCGGCTGCGGGCTGCCTGGCGGCCTGGCAGGGGTGCCGGGCGGTGGCGGGCATGCCGCCGGCAGGTCCGAGGACCGGTCAGGGACGGTCCTGGTCGGCGGGGTGGTGCTGTCCGGCAGGGTCGGGCCGGGAGGGCTGCGGGGTCGCGGTGGCGGGCATGACGCGGCAGGCGAAGACGATGTGGGCGGCGATGAGGAGCACGACGGGGAGGCCTCCGAGAAGCAGGAGGAAGGCCGGCGTGAGGTTGGCGAGCAGTGCGAGGGGGAGGCGGGCGTTCCGGCCGCGCGACGCCCAGGGGGCCACCATGAGCAGGGCGGCAAGGACCGGGGCACCGATGAACAGGGCTACGACGCCGGCGATCTGGAGGTACAGCCCCGGTGGGGAGTCGGGGAAGCCCGCGTCGGGGGAGGTGGTCCCGACGGCGAGGGCCGGCAGGGGGGCCAGCAGGACGATGGGCGTCAGGTAGTAGGCGAGGTAGTGGGCTGCGGCCTTTCCGGCCCAGCGCAGGGCCGTCCGGCCGTTGGTCGCCCAGGTGCGGGCACCGAGGGCGAAGGGGAGGAGCAGCAGCGGCGCGATGAACAGGAGCAGGAGCCCGAGGTCTCCGCCGGGGTACTCCTCGGCGAGTTCGAACAGCGCCAGGTAGGCGGCGGGCAGCGCGATGAGGGTCGAAACGGTGAAGGAGTGGCCGACCGCGCAGCACAGGCCGTGCCCGGCCGGTCGCCCGAGCGGCGGCCGTCCGCGCCTCGGGGCGGCGGTGCGGGCTGCCACGAAGGGACCTTCCAAGGCCACCCCGGTCAGCCTGCGTCCTTGCGTGACAGCGCTCGGCCCGATCTGCTGGAACGCTTGCACAGGGCTTCCCCCTCGGTAAAATTGAACGCGTTCAAAGTAGCCCCTGATGCCACGTCCGGTCAATTGACGATCACTCAACTGCCCTGCCGGCGGCGCAGGGCGGCATGCCGGGACCGGCGGGGAGCGCACGATGCCGTGGTGACGGCCCGGGAGGTGACGTCGTCGACGGTGTCGGAGACCGCCGGTCAGGCCCGGCCCTTCTGCCGTAGGAGCGTCCTGAGGTTCTCCTTCGCCTCGGCCAGTCCGGCATCGGCGGCCTTCCTGAACCACTGCTCGGCCTGGACGAGATCCCCGGTGTGCCAGGAGCGGACTCCCACGTCGTTCATGGCGGTCGGATCGCCGGACTCGGCGGCCCTCCGGCGCCAGATTCCCGCTTGGGACAGGGCTCCGCGCCGTTCGAGCAGGCGCGACAGCCGAAGCATCGCGTCGGGCCGCCCGGCCTCGGCGGCCCTGCGGTACTGGTGCTCCGCCTCGGCGGTCGAGCCGACCCGCTCCAGCCGCTCCCCCTCCTTGACCAGTGCCTCCGGGTCGGGGGAGTGGGTGTACAGCCGGTTCCGGACCAGGGCGAGCTTGCCGGCCGTGCGGGTGTTGCGCTGCTCGGGGCGCGGGTGCCCCTGACTGGGCAGCACCCTGGCGAGATGCTCGTGGATGGCCAGCAGGGTGAGGAACTCCGCCGCCTCCGTCGACCCGTGCCGCAGGAGGCGCAGCAGTTCACCGGTGTAGGCCGTGTGCTTCGCGTCGGAGGGCGCGACGGAGGGCCGGTTCGCCGGTGAGGAGGCCAGGGTGCACGTCCCGGCCGCCTCCAGCTGGCCGGCCACCACCGAGGTGGCGGAGGCCATCGTGTCGATGGCCATCCCTGAGAAGCAGCAGTCCAGGATCAGGACCCGGTTCGCCGCCCGGGCGGTGGCCAGCGTGCGGCGCAGCAGGCTGAAGGGCAGCCCCGTCCAGGCGATCAGCGCGGGGTCGCTGGAGGTCCCGGGCAGCGACAGGTACAGCTCCCCGTCCGGGCCGACCAGGCCGTGGCCGGTGTAGTAGACCAGCAGGAGGTCCTCCGCCTGCGCGGCCGCGGTCACCAACCGGGTGCCGATCACGGCGAGATCGGCCAGGTCGGGCTCCGCCACACAGTGCTCGGACCGGAGGGCCGTGCCCCACGGGCTTGTGAGCACCTCGGCGAGGTCGGCGATGTTGTTGCGCACGGCGGGCAGGTCGGGCAGGTCGGGGTCGGCGTACCGGCTGGAGCCCAGCAGCAGGGCCCTGGAGCGCGGCGGGTCCGGCAGGCGCATTCACCGCTCCGGGGCGCGCCGCGGGACGGCATCCGTGCCTGCGCGGCGCGCCCCTGGGGCGACGTGGGTCGGGAGAACGAGGCGGGTCACGGGAGTTCGGCGGGTCGGGCGATCCCGGCGGGTCGGGCGAGCGCCGCGGGTCGCGTGAGGTCCGCGGGTCCGTCGCGTCCGGCCTGCCGGTCGCGTCCGGCCGGCCCGGTCACTGCTCCAAGGCATGCCGCAGCACGGCTTCCACGTCCAGTTCCGGAGCGTCCCGCACGGAGATCCTGACACTCCGTCCGTCGGGCCCGGTCACCTCGATGTCCGCGGACGGACGGCGGTGCCTGATCCACACCGCCACCGAGGCGGCCAGCACGGTGCCGGCTCCCTGCGCCCCGAGGGCGACGATCAGGATGTCGGCGAGCCCTCCCATCTGCTCGGGAAGCGTCTCGGGCTTCTCGATCGCGGTCTGTCCGCGGAGTTCGTCCTCCCGCGACAGCCAGTCCGCCAGCTCGATCAGCTCCGCGGGGCCCTTCTCTCCGGTCAGCCGGATCCGTGCCTGCATCGTGCTCCCCTTCTCGGTTCTCATCCCCAACGCCGCGCGTCCGTCACGGCCTTCAGATCGATCAGCGCGTTGGCGTATCCGGCATCGATCGCCAGCCGACACCACTGCTCCGCCTGGGCCGTCTCGCCGAGCTCGGCCAGCAGCAGCCCGAGCATCGCCATCGCCGACGCGTTGCCCGCGGCGGCGCTCCTGCGCAGCCACAGTTCCGCCGCCTCCAGGTCCCGCTGGTCCCACCGCAGCCGCCCCACCTGGAACATGCCGAACTCGCTGCCCGCCTCGGCGGACCGCAGGTACCACCGCTCCGCCTCGGCCAGGTCCTCGCGCTCCTCCGCGTGCGCACCCATCCTGTACATGGCCAGGGTGTCCCCGGTGTCCGCCGCCCTCCGGCACCACTGCTCCGCCTCGGCCGCCGCGCCGCGCCGTTCCAGCACGGAGGCCAGCCGAAGCATCGTCTTCTGGATCCCGGCGCTCACGGCCTCCCGGTACCACCGCTCCGCCTCGGCGAAGTCCTGCCGCTTCTCCAGCAGCCTCCCCAGCAGGTCCATCGCCATCGGCGCCCCCGCCTCGGCCGCCGACCGGTACCAGGGCTCGGCCCCGGCCGCGTCCCCGCGCTCCTCCAGCAGGGTGGCCAGCATCATCATGGACCGGATGTGTCCGGCCTCCGCCGCCTGGCGGTGCCACTGCTCGGCCCCGGCCAGGTCACCCTGCTGCTCCAGCAGTCCGGCCAGGCTGAAGACCGCGGGGAGGTGCCCGACACCGGCGGCCCAGCGCAGCAGCCCCTCCGCCTCGGCCGGTTCGCCGCGCTCCGTCAGCAGGGACGCCAGCAGGGTCAGCAGCTCGGCCACGAGCTCGACCGCCTCGTCCTGCGGGGCGTCGCCCGCCTGCGACACGATCGTGGCGGCGCTCCGCACCAGCTCCTCCGCCTCGTCCAGGTCACCGCGCTGCATCGCCAGACGTGCGAGATCCCTCAGCGCGTTTCCCCGCACCACGGAGTAGCCCGTGGTGTCGGCCGCCTTGCGCAGCCACTCCCGCGCCGCGTCCAGGCGGCTCTCCTGCACCAGCAGGCACCCGATCTTCCACATCGCGTAGGCGTCGCCGTGCTCCACCGCCCGGTGGTACCAGTTCTGCGCGCCCGCGAGATCGCCGCGCTGCTCGAGGAGGTAGCCCATTGCTCCCATCGCGTTCACGTGCCCCGCTTCCGCGGCCTTGCGCATCCACTCCTCGGCCGCCGCGGGCTCTCCCCGGTCCCGCAGCAGCTGGCCCAGCCGCGCCATCCCGTCGAGATCCCCGCCGGACGCGGCCCGCCGGTACCACCCCTCGGCCTGAGCGGAATCCCCGCGCTGCTCCAGCAGCCAGCCCAGCCGGATCATCGCCTTCGGATCGCCGCCCTCGGCGGCCTCACGGTACTGCTCCTCCACCTGACCCCCTGTCGGTGTGCGGATGATGCGCGCCGGCCGTGGGCCGGGCGCCCGCCGGGCCCGTGGCTACGTCTCGGAGCCGGCACCTCCCATGCTGCCCGCAGGCGGACATGATCATCCGACTGTTTGTGCCGTATCCACCGGACCACCGCATCCGCGCGTGGTGGCCGTCGGTTCCCGCAGCCGGCGTGCCGGCCGGCGTGGCACCGCTCGACGGCGGGCCTGAGCCCCACGCGCCGACCCCGCCCCACCCGGCCGGCGGGCCGGACGGCGTCGTCCGCGAATCCGGCGACCTTGTTCTTGAATGGTCGCTCATGTATGTTCCTTCCATGCCCAGACCGCGTGAGTTCGACCCCGACACCGTCCTGAACCAGGCGATGCTGCGGTTCTGGGAGCGGGGGTACCGGGCCACCTCGATCGAGGACCTGGTGAAGGCCACGGGCGTCAAGCCCGGAAGCATCTACAGTGCGTTCCCCGGCGGCAAGCGCGCGCTCTTCGTGAAGTCGCTGGAGCGTTACTCGAAGCTGGTCGTCCCGCAGAAGCTCGGGGAGCTGGAGGCGCCGGGGGCGTCGGTGGCGGAGGTCCGCGGCTACTTCGACGGGCTGGTGCGCGACCTGCTCAGCCCCGAGGGGCGCCAGGGCTGCCTCCTGGTCAACACCGCGATCGAGAAGGCCGCCGAGGACGACGAGGCGGCGGCGGTCGTGCGCGGCCACCTGGCGCGCCTGGAGCGGTGCATGACCCGCGCCCTGGAGAACGCGGTCCGCCGCGGCGAGGTGCGGGACTCCCTCGATGCGGGCGGCAGCGCCAAGCTGCTGGTCGCGACCTGTCAGGGGCTCATGGTCGTCGGCAAGGCGAATCCGGACGAGACGGTCCTGCGGGCGATCGTCGACAACGCCTTCGCCGTGCTCGCCTGACCGTACGACTTTCGGGCCACCGCGCGCGGTGGCCCTTTCGTCGGCCCAATAGTTGAATGACTACTCAAGAACGAGGTTCGGACATGAAGGCCATCGTCATATCCGCTCACGGCGGCCCCGAGGTGCTGACCGTCACCGACCTGCCCGACCCGGTGCCCGCCGCCGGCGAGGTCCTCGTCAGGGTCAAGGCGTTCGGCCTCAACCACGCCGAGGCGTACATGCGCAGCGGCGCCTGGGGTCAGGTCGCCGCCGTCCCCGGAATCGAGTGCGCCGGCCTCGTCGAGGCCGACCCCTCGGGCCGGCTCCCCGCCGGGACGAAGGTGGTGGCGATCCTGGGAGGCATGGGCCGCACCCGCAACGGCAGCTATGCGGAACTGGTGACCGTCCCTTCGGCCAACGTCGTGGCCGTGAACGCGCGGCTGCCCTGGGCCGACCTGGCCGCGGTGCCCGAGGTGTACGCCACGGCGTACAGCGCCCTGCACGGCAACCTCGCCCTGCGGCCGGGCGAGACACTGCTGATCCGCGGTGCGACCTCCTCCCTCGGGCAGGCCGCCGTCAACCTCGCCGTCCAGCACGGCGCGAGCGTGCTCGCCACGACCCGCCACCCGGCGCACGTGCCCCTGCTGAAGGAACTCGGGGCCTCCGACGTGCTCATCGACGACGGCCACCTGGCGGCGGAGGTCGGCCGGCGGGGCGTCGTCGTCGACGCGCTGCTCGACATCGTCGGCAACACGGTGCTGCGTGACTCGCTGGCCGCGGTCGGGCCGCGCGGACGGGTCTGCCAGGTCGGCTTCCTCGGCGGATTCGCCCCGGTGGCGGACTTCGACCCGATCGCCGATCTGCCCAGCGGCGTCCAGCTCAGCTTCTTCGGCAGCGCCTTCGTCCTGGGAACCCCTGCCTTCCCCCTCGCGGAGGTTCCGTTGGACGCGATCTACGCCCGGGTCGAGGCCGGCGCCCTGCGGGCCCGCCCCACCCGGATCTTCCGCTTCGGCGAGATCGTCGAAGCCCACCGGGTGATGGAGGCCGGCCGGGCACTGGGAAAGATGGTCGTCGTCCTCGACTGACGACGGTGCGCTCCCGGGCGCCGTTCGTGATTCGTAAGGCCGTACCGCGCCGGCTCCCGCTGCGGCGGCTCCTACAGTGGCGGCACAGTCAGGCGAGAAAGGTGTGTGAAGTGACGGGCAATCAGTTCCTGCTTCCCCGGGCCGATGTAGGTGTGATCGGCGGGTCCGGGCTCTACGAGCTGCTGGACGACGTGGCCGAGGTGCGGGTGGAGACCCCGTACGGCGAGCCGAGCGACGCGCTGTTCGTGGGGGAGGTGGCCGGCCGCCGGGTGGCGTTCCTGCCCCGGCACGGGCGCGGCCACCGGCTGCCGCCGCACCGGATCAACTACCGCGCCAACGTCTGGGCGCTGCGTTCGCTCGGCGTGCGTCAGGTGCTCGGGCCCTGCGCGGTCGGCGGGCTGCGGCCCGCGTACGGGCCCGGGACGCTGCTGGTGCCCGACCAGTTCGTCGACCGGACCTCCGGACGCGTCCAGACCTTCTACGACGGACTGCCGTTGCCGGACGGTTCGGTGCCCGGGGTGGTCCACGTGTCGATGGCGGATCCGTACTGCCCGCAGGGGCGCCGGGCCGTGCTCGCGGCAGCCGCGGGCGCCGCCTGGGACCCGGTGGACGGCGGGACCCTGGTGGTGATCGAGGGGCCTCGGTTCTCCACCCGTGCGGAGTCACGGTGGTTCACCTCCAACGGGTGGTCGGTGGTCGGCATGACCGGCCACCCCGAGGCCGTCCTGGCTCGTGAACTCGGCCTGTGCTACACCTCGATCGCCCTGGTCACCGACCTCGACGCCGGCGTGGAGACCGGCGAGGGAGTGACCCACGCGGAGGTGCTCGCGGAATTCGGGCGCAACGTGGAGCGGCTGCGCACGGTGCTGTTCAAGGCGATCGGGCGGCTTCCCGCCGACCGCGCCTGCCCGTGCGGGCACGCGCTGGACGGCCTCACGACCGGTCTTCCCGGCGTTCCGGGCGACTGACCGGCCGGGGTCGGCGCCACCGCCGCACGAGCCCGACCAGGACGGCGAGTGCGGCGGTGGCAGCCAGGACGGACAGCCAGTTGCGCAGGTAGGGCAACGGCAGCAGGGAGGGGTTGCCGTGATCGTCGCCGGCACGCAGAACGGCGGGCAGGCCGACGGCGGTCACGGCTGCGACCACGATCAGCCAGCCGCGCAGGACCGGCCCTCGGGCCAGGCGGGCGCCGACGAGGCAGAGCAGCGGCAGCCAGACGCCGTCGTGCAGGACCAGCGCCCCGACCCCCCAGGTGAGGATCTGTGCCGGGGCGGTGATGTAGGAGTCGGTCAGCAGGCCGTACAGGCCGAAGGCGATCAGCGCGAGACCGGAGGCGAGGGTGGTGCCTCGGAGCCAGGCCGTCATCGGGCCACCTCGATCCGGGCGACCCACTTGGTCTGGAGCACGCCTGGGCGGTTCGGCGCGATGATGCGCGCCGGGAACCCGTGATCGGCGTCCAGCGTCTCGCCGTTGACCCTCAGGGCCAGCAGGGTGAGCGGGTCGTCGGCGTACTGCGCGGGCATCTCCATGACCCGGTACGGGCCGGCCGCCTCCAACGAGGTGATCCGTGCGGCGGACCCGGCGGGCGCACCGGCCCGGGCCAGCAGGTCGGCGACCCGGACGCCGCCCCAACGGGCGCTCGCGCTCCACCCCTCCACGCAGGAGATCGGCAGGACCGCCTCGTGCTGGGGGAGTTGGGCCAGCTCGTCGAGCGTGAGCTCGTACGGCCGGGGCCCGTCCACCCGGAGAACCCAGGTGTCGGGAACGGTGACGGTTCCGGCCTGGGCGGCGGTGCGGTTGACCGGGAGACCCTGGGGGCCGAGGTCGGGGCGTCGTGGCGACAGCAGGTTCAGCGGGCGCAGCCAGGGCACGGTCTGTCCGGCGGTGGTGAGTGTGACCGCGCCGACCGCCGCGGCGACCGACGTCAGGAGCGCACGCCGCCCGGGAACGGGGGCTTGCGGGCGTCGCCAGTTCCCGGCGATGAGCGGCAACTTGGCGGCGATGTGGACCAGCAGGCCTCCGGTGGCCAGCCAGCCGAGCCAGAAGTGGGTCTGCCGGAACGGGAACGGCCACGGGTACCACTGGAGGGTGTTCAGCAGGCCGGTGAACAGCTCCAGCAGCACGGCGGCCACCAGGACGGCGACACCCAGCCGCTCCAGCGCGTGCGGCACGCTCCGCGCCGGAGGCCACGCGAACAACCGGGGGTAGACCGTCCAGAGTTTGGCCCCGGTCAGGGGGATGGCGGCAAGGCCGCTGATGACGTGCAGTCCCTGGGTGACGCGGTAGCCGTTCACCGGACGCGCGGGCAGCAGGCCGGACAGCCCGCCCGGCGGGTCCTGGAGCAGATGGCTGGCGAGACCGGTCAGGAAGCAGACCAGGAGTGCGGCGCCCAGCCACCGGCCGAGGACGACGGCGGTGCGCGGCTCGTGCACCGCCGAGGAGAAGGCGTCGTCACGGAACGGACCGCGGCGCAGGACCGCGGGTGGGGGCGGGATCGCGGGACGGAGGCGGCGCCGGGCGCCGGAGTGCTTGGATTCCACGCCCTCATCGAAGCGTTACCGGGCCCTCGTCGGGTGGTGCGACGTGCTTACGGAATCCGAACGGCGGCCCGCCGGAGCCGTCCGCCCGGCGGGGCCGGTGGCAGGGTGGGCGCGTGGCCACACGTACCCTGCTGCCCTGCACGCTCGCTCTCTCCGCGCTGGTGGTGGCTCTGGCCATGACCGTGACCGGCGGTGGCACGCTCGCCGACCGGAGCCCGCTGTGGGGCTGGTACGCACTCGACGCCGGACTGTTCGCGGCGGCGCTGGTGCTCCTGCGGCGGGTGCCCGGCCGCCGGGTGGCGCCGCTGGTGCTGGCCGGGAGCGTGGCCGTCGCCGCGGTCGGGCTGCTGGCCCCGCCGCGTACCAGCGACGACGCCTACCGGTACGTGTGGGACGGACGGGTGCAGGCGGCCGGCATCTCGCCGTACGCGCACGCCCCGGACGATCCGGCGCTCGTCCGGTTGCGCGACGAGGCCCTGTTCCCGGCGACGGACGGCTGTACGGGGTGGGACGAGCGGCGGACGGCGTCCGGCGACTGCACCCGGATCAACCGGCCCGCCGTGCACACCATCTACCCCCCGGTCGCGCAGGTGTGGTTCCTCGCCGTGCACCCCTTCGGGGGCGGGGTGCGGGGGGTGCAGGCCGGGGGTGCGCTGCTGGCGGTCGCGACCACGGGTGTGCTGCTGGCGATCGGGCGGGGGAGCCGGCGGGCGGCCCTGTGGGGTTGGTGTCCCGGCGTCACCGTGTGGGCGGTCAACGACGCGCACATCGACACCCTCGGGGCTCTGTTGGCGGCCGCCGGGCTCGGCTGTGCGGCCCGTCTGCACGTGGCCCACCGTCGTGCCGGAGCCGGAGCCGGAGCCAGGGCCAGGGCCAGGGCCGGAACGGGAGTGGGGGCGGGAGCCGCGGGCGTGCTGCTGGGCGCGTCGGTCGCCACCAAGCTGCTGCCGGCCCTCGCCCTGCCCGGAGCCCTGTCCGGGGCGCTCTCCCGCCGTCCGACCAGGAGCGACCTCGCCGTCCTCGGCGCGGCTCTCGGGGCGTTCGCGGCGGCGTATGCGCCCCATGTGGCCGTGTCCGGCCCGGCCGTCCTGGGATACCTGCCCGGATACCTGCGGGAGGAGGGCTACGAGCAGGGGCACCTCGACCGGTTCGGGCTGCTGCGGCTCGTGGTTCCGGACGGCTGGGCGCCATGGGCGGCGGGACTGGTGGCGGCGGCGGTGGTGCTGTGGGTGCTGCGGCGCGGTGACCCCCGCCGCCCGTGGCGGGGCGCGCTGCTCGTGACCGGGACGGCGCTGCTGCTCGTCGCGCCGGCCTACCCCTGGTACGGCCTGCTGGTGGTGGCCCTGGTCGCACTCGACGGTGCCTGGGAGTGGCTGGCGGTTCCCGCCGCCGGGCAGGTGCTCTACCTGGTCGGCGGTGAGGTGGCGCAGCAGGTCGCCTACGGGGCGGCCCTGGCCTGCGTCCTCCTGGTGCCGGTGCTGCGCGGGCTCGCGCGGTTCCCGCAGGGCGGGACGGCGCCGTGGTCCACGCGTGACGCGCCCGGCGCGGAACGGCCAGTGGTGCGCGGACGGAGATGACGAAAGCCTGACGGCTCGGCGCCGGATCTGGTCGCGGCACCGGTGCGACTGGTCGAATCGGAGGCGTGGACAGAACAGCGAAGCATTCCGGGGGCACCCCGGTGGGCCGGCGGGTGGTGCTCGGCATGCTCGGCCTCGGCGCCGTGGGCGTGGCGGCCGGCCCGTATCTCCAGCGGGCCCAGGACGCCGTGGCCGGGAAGGACCCGACGGGACTCACCGGACTGCTGCCGGGCGGTGGCGGCTTCCGGTACTACTCCGTGGTGCCCTCGGTACCGGCCAGGGGCCCTGATACGTACACCCTGACGGTGGACGGGCTGGTGGAGCGGCCCGGCAGCCACCGCCTGGCCGACCTTCAGGCGATGCCGCAGCGCCGGATCGTGCGGGACGTGCAGTGCGTGACCGGCTGGCGGGTACCGGACACACCGTTCGAGGGCGTGCCGCTCGCCCACCTGCTCGACGCCGCCGGCGTCCGGGCGGGCGCCGGAGCGGTGCGGTTCAGCTGCTTCGACGGCGAGTACACCGAGAGTCTCACCCTGGAACAGGCCCGGCGTGACGACGTGGTGGTCGCGCTCAAGCTCCAGGACGCCCCGATCTCGCACTCCCACGGCGGACCGGTGCGCCTCTACGTGGCGCCGATGTACTTCTACAAGTCGGCCAAGTGGCTGTCCGGGATCACCGTCACCGACACGGTGCAGCCGGGCTACTGGGAGCAGAACGGCTATGACGTCGACGCCTGGGTCGGCCGGTCGAACGGACGTGACGATGCGCCGACCGCCTGAGCTCGTCCTCCGTTTCACCCGCGCCGAGCGCTGGGTGCACCGCGCCACCGCCGCCCTGATGCTGACCTGCCTGGCCACCGCCGCCTGCCTCTACGTGACGCCGCTGGCCGAACTGGTCGGGCGCCGAAGGCTGGTCGCCACCGTCCACGTGTGGTGCGGCCTGGCGCTGCCGGTACCGCTGCTGCTCGGCCTGGCCTTCCGGGCGGTGCGCGCGGACGTGTCGAGGCTGAGCCGCTTCCTTCCGGCCGACCGGGCGTGGCTGCGGGCGACGTGGGCGCGCGCGTCGCACCGTCCGGCGGGGAAGTTCAACGCCGGGCAGAAGCTGTACGCCCAGTGGACCCTCGGGGCGATGCTGGTGATCCTCGGTACGGGCCTGTTGATGTGGCTCACCCACCTGACGCCGCCGGCCTGGCGGACCGGCGCGACCTTCGTCCACGACTGGCTCGCGGCGGCCATCGCCACGGTGACGGCCGGGCACATCCGGATGGCCGTACGGGATCCCGAGGCCCGGCGCGGGATGCGGACGGGGCTGGTCGACCGGCGATGGGCCGAGCGGGAGCACTCTCAGTGGCCGGCCGGGAGCCCGGCGGCCCGGGAGGAGTAGGCCGATGGGGAGGTCCTGTCCGGCCGGTCCCGCCGGGCGCGAGATCGACCGGACCGCGATCGGTCGGACCGCGATCGACCGGACAGGACCTGGCTCCCGCTGCGCGTCTCGTCAGCGGGGGCGGACCGCCTTCCGGAAGGAGAGGAAGCGGCGGCCGTGGGAGGACCAGCGCTCGGTCTCGACGAGCCCGGCATGGCCGGCGCGACGGACGGTGGCCGCCGCGCCGCAGCGGGCCCAGGCGAACGGAGGCCCGAGCCGTCCCTCGGGGCCCTCGACCCGGACGGTGATCCGCTCGTCGACCTCCCACGGCTCGACTTCGACCAGCAACACGCCTGCCGGAGCGAGGAGTTCGGCGCTTCTGGCGAGCAGCAGCCCCGGGTCGCCGCCGATCCCGAGGTTGCCGTCGGCGAGGAGCGCGCCACCCCAGCGGCCCTCGGCGGGCAGCCGGTCGAACACCGACCGGCACAGGGCCGGCCCGCCGAGCATGCGGGTCCGGGCCACCGCGGCTCCGGTGATGTCGACACCGAGCGCCGGCACGCCGAGGCCCAGCAGAGCGGCGACGAGGCGGCCGGGACCGCAGCCGAGGTCCACCACCGGCGCGGGCAGCCGCGTGCAGCGCAGCAGCAGGCCGTGATCCGCGCCGGCGGCGGGTGCGCACCAGCGTTCGACGTCGAGCGGGATCCGGTCGCCGTCCTCGCGTCGTAGCCACAGCGGGCCCCGCCCGGCACGAACGGCCTCGGCGAACGGGTCGTCCACCCACGCCTCCGCCGCGACGGTCACCGCGTCGTCTCCGGCGCGGCCCCGATCAGGCGGAGGCATGCCGCGAACCTGCTGCCCGGAGCCTCGGCGGCGACGTGGCGCGCGTCCCGGATGGTGTCCACGTCGGTGAGCACCGGGAGGTGGCCGACCGTCAGGCCGTTCGCCGCCAGTCGGTCGAGCAGGGCCTGCCCGGTCTCCGGTGTGGACATCGGCAGGCCCAGAAGCAGCCGCCGGGCCAGTTCTGCGGTGGGCCTCGCCAGCCCGAGAGCCCAGAAACCGCCGTCGCCGGCCGGGCCGTACCAGGCGTCGACGCCGGTGCGGCGGGCCGGTGACAGGGGCTCCGCGAGGAGGGCGCCGCCGATCTGCGGCGTGTCCATGCCGACCAGCAGCGCGGGCGTGTCAGGGGCGGTCCCGGCGGCGTGCGCGAAGGCGGCCGCGAGCCGTTCGTCCAGCCCGCCCCCCGACTGCGGCACGACCTGCCAACCGGGCGGGAGCCAGGGGCCGGCCTCGCCCTCCAGCACGAGCAGCCGCCGTCCGGCCGGTACCCGGTCGAGGGTAGCCAGGGTGTCGGCCAGGGCGGCCTCGGCCAGCGCCGCCGCCTGCTCGGGTGTGCAGGGCGGGGTGAGGCGGGTCTTCACCCGTCCCGGGACGGGTGACTTGGCGATCACCAGCAGGGTCGGCGGCGGAGCGGCCAGAACGGCCCGCATGTCCCGGACGGCCTGCCGGGTGCCGCGCACGGTTCCGGTGACCTTGGAGCGGCCCGTGCGAGGCAGGTAGTCGACGGACGTCTCGGCGATCCGCATCCCGGCCGCCGAGGCGGCGAGCACCATCTCCAGGGGGTAGCCGGAGCGTCGGTCGCCCAGCCCGAGTGCCAGCAGCCGCTCACGGCGGGCGGCCCGCATCGGCCCGAGGTCGTGCAGCGGCGCCCCCGTGCTCGCCCGCAGCCGGCGGGCCAGGGCGGCATTGGCGAGGCGGGCGTGCAGCGGCCACGCGCCGGCGGTCGTGGGGCGGCGGCGGCCGAGCACCAAGTCCGCCGAGCCCGCGTGGACCGGCGCGGTGACGCGCGGCAACTGTGCGGGATCGAGGGAGCCGTCGCAGTCCAGGAAGCAGACCAGCTCGGCGGTGGCGGCCAGCAGTCCGGCGTGGCACGCGGCGCCGAAACCGCGCCGCGGCTCCTCGACGACGCTCGCGCCCAGCGAGCGCGCCAGCTCGGCCGAGCCGTCGCGCGAACCGTTGTCGACGACGATCGCCCGCCAGCCCGCGGGTACTCGTCCCAGCACCCAGGGGAGGGCCTCGGCCTCGTCGAGGCACGGAAGGATCACATCGGCGGGTGGCAGTGGGGGAATCGGAGAGATCACGTCGGTCACGCTAAGGGCGGGCGGCCCGGCGGCGGCCGAACGGCGGCCTTACGAAAGTCCTACGGGCCGTCGCGGGCGCCGTGCCCGGCCGGGCCGCGATCTTACGGAACCCGAACGTGAACCCCGGTGCGGCACCTGCCCACGGCCGCAGCTCGTATCCTCGGCGAGGTGAACGAGAGCCCCGCTTCCTCCGGACCACCGGACCCCGCCCGCATCCTGGTGGTCGACGACGACCTGACCGTGGGCGAGGTCGTCGCCGGCTACCTCACCCGGGCCGGCCACCGGGTCGACCGGGCCTGCGACGGCAACCAGGGCCTCGACCTGGCCCGCAGCAATCGCCCCGACCTGCTGGTCCTGGATCTCATGCTCCCCGGGATCGACGGCCTGGAGCTGCTGCGCAGGCTGCGCGCCACCGAGAACGGCGCCGACCTGCCGGTGGTCGTGCTCACCGCCAAGGGCGACGAGGCCGACCGTATCCTCGGCCTGGAGCTGGGCGCGGACGACTACGTCACCAAGCCGTTCAGCCCGAGGGAACTCGTCCTCCGGGTGCAGTCCGTCCTCCGTCGCTCCCGTGCCGCCGCACCCTCCGCGCCGTTCCCCGCGCCGCTGGCCTCCGGGGACATCACGCTCGATCCGCAGGCCCGCCGGGCCCACCGCCGAGGAGGCGAACTCCTCCTCACGCTGCGGGAGTTCGACCTGCTTGCACACTTCCTCCGGCACCCCCGGACGGTCTTCGCCCGGCAGGAGCTGATGCAGCGGGTCTGGGGCTGGGACTTCGGCGACCTGTCCACCGTCACCGTCCACGTCCGCCGGCTGCGCGAGAAGATCGAGGACGACCCCGCCGCACCGACGCTGATCACCACGGTCTGGGGCGTCGGCTACCGCTACGACCCGGTGACGGCCGGCATGGACGGCCCGGCGTGACGGACCTGCTGCTGATCGCCCTGTTCGCAGGCCTCGGCGCCACCGGCGCCGGCCTCCTCGGATGGGTGGCCGTGCGCCTGCTGCGCCGCCGTTCGGTGGCGCTCTCACTCTTCTGCGTCGCCGTCGTCACCGTTCTCGCGGTCACCTCCGGGACGCTCGCCGTCGCCCAGGCGATGTTCCTGTCCGGGCACGACCTCGGCGTGGTGATCACCGTGCTCGGCATGGCCTCCGTGGTCTCACTGCTCACGGCCGCGCTGCTCGGACGCCAGGTCGTGGCCGGCAGCCGGGCCCTGACCGCGGGCGCCCGCACCGTCGGAAGCGACACCGGTTTCACCGCTCCGGACCACCCCCTCGGGCTCGAACTGGCCCAGTTGAGCGAGGAACTCGCCGCCACCAGTGCCCGGCTCGCCGAGTCACGCTCCCGGGCGCAGGCGCTGGACGCCTCGCGGCGCGAGCTGATCGCCTGGATCTCCCACGACCTGCGCACCCCGCTGGCCGGCCTGCGCGCCATGGCCGAGGCGCTGGAGGACGGGGTGGCCGACCAGCCGGAGCAGTACCTCCAGCGGATCCGTGCCGAGGTCGAGCGCCTCACCGGGATGGTCGACGACCTCTTCGAACTCTCCCGGATCCAGGCCGGCGCGCTGTCCCTCTCGTTGTCCCGGGTGTCCGTCTACGACCTGGTCGACGACGCACTGGCCGGTGCCCACCCGCTGGCCCGGCAGCGCGGCGTCCGTCTGGAGGGCCGTCAGGTCGCCGCCGAGCCGGTCGAGGTGGACAGCCGCGAGATCACCCGGGTGCTCGGCAACCTTCTGGTCAACGCGATCCGCTCGACGCCCGAGGAGGGCGTGGTCGCCGTCTCGGCCCGCCGCGAGGTGGACGACGTGGTGCTCTCGGTCACCGACGGCTGCGGGGGCATCCCTGAGCAGGACCTCTCCCGGGTGTTCGAGACCGGCTGGCGCGGCAGCGCCGCGCGCACGCCCCGGCGGGATCCCGGCGAGGGAGGGGACAGCGGTGCCGGGCTCGGCCTGGCCATCGTCCGCGGTATCGTCGAGGCGCACGCCGGGCGCGCCCGGGTGCACAACGTCGCAGGGGGCTGCTGCTTCGAGATCGCACTCCCGGCGGCGCGTGCGTAGTCAGGCCCGCAGGGGCGCGGCGGCGAACCCGGCCATCCCCGCACGGAACGGGACCCGGGCCCGCCAGCCCAGTTCGGCACGCAGCCGGGAGGAGTCGGCCGTGATGTGCCGGACGTCCCCCAGCCGGTACCGGCCCGTCACCACGGGCGCCGGCCCACCGCAGGCGTCGGCGAGGGCCCGGGCCATCTCGCCGACCGTACGCACCTCGCCGCTGCCGACGTTGTACGCCCGGGAGCTGCCCGGCAGCCGGCTGCCGAGGTCCTCCAGCGCGGCGAGGTTGGCCGCGGCGACGTCGTCGACATGGACGAAGTCCCGGCGCTGGCCGCCGTCCTCGAACACCCGGGGGGCCTCGCCGCGGGCGAGCGCGGAGCGGAACAGGGCGGCGACTCCGGCGTACGGGGTGTCACGCGGCATGCCCGGGCCGTAGACGTTGTGGTAGCGCAGCGCCAGGACGGACCCGCCGCAGGCGCGGGCCCAGGCCGCGGCCAGGTGTTCCTGCGCGAGCTTGGTCGCGGCGTAGACGTTGCGGGGGTCGCCCGGCGCGTCCTCGGTGACCAGCCCCGGCCGCAACTCGGCGCCGCACCTCGGGCACGGCGGTTCGAACCGGCCTGCGTCGAGATGGTCCGGCCGTCGTGGACCGGGTGCCACGTCCCCGTGGGCCGGGCACACGTACCGGCCCTCGCCGTAGACCACCATCGATCCGGCCAGTACCAGCTTCCGCACCCCGCCGCGTGCCATCGCGGACAGGAGGACCGCCGTTCCGAGGTCGTTGCAGCCCACGTAGTCGGGCGCGTCATCGAGGTCGAGCCCGAGACCGACCATCGCCGCCTGGTGGCAGACCGCGTCCACCCCGGCGAGGGCCCCCTCCACGGCCGCCGCGTCCCGTACGTCGCCGAGCCGGAACCCGACGCCGGCCGGCAGAACGGGCGCCGCACCCGACGGGTGGACCGCAGGCAGCAGTGCGTCCAGCACACGGACCTCGTGGCCCGCCGCGACCACGGCACGGACGACGGCCGAACCGATGAACCCGGCACCGCCGGTGACCAGAATCCTCATGACCGGCGACGCTACCGGCCGGGGACGGCGCGGTGGCCGACGACGGGCGTCACGTCATGCATCGGTAAGAGAGATTCGCCCCTTCCCCCGGCGGCCGCCTGCTCGCCGGAGCCGTCGACACCGCCGGCGCCGACCTCACCGCGCACGGCCGTGCCCGCAGGCACGGTGCGGCGTCGGCCCCGCCGCGGGCGGGTGCGCCGACGTGACGTGGCGCAGCGGGTGCGCCGGCGGGCCTTCGCCTCCGACCGGGCGCGCGGGCGGGAGGAGCGGCCGAAGAGAGAGGGTGGGCGCGCGTTAGGGCTGCGGGCACCGGGGTAGCCGCGATCAGGTAGCGGGGGGAGAGAAGCGCACGACGACAACCTGACCGGAGAGAAGGGATTCCCGACATGTTGCTGCTCGGACTCTTGCTGATGGCCGCGGCCGGCGCCTTCACCGGCCTGTTGATCGCGGACAACCTCTCCGGCGGGCCGGACTACCAGGTGACCGTTCTCGGCAACGACCTGGTGGTCATGAACAGCCTGGCCGTCTTCCTGTCCGGCGTCGCCCTCGCCCTGCTGTTCTGCCTCGGTCTGGCGTTGATCGGCCTCTCCCGGCGGGCACGGCGCCCGGTCGGGCTCGGCGCCCACCGTCGGGTGCGTCCGCAGGCGTACCCGGCCGCGGAGGCGGACACCGCGCAGGAGGCCGCTGAACGGGTCGGCCCGGCCGCCGGACCGACCGCGCCCGAGCGCCGCGGGCGGATCCGGCACCTGCTCGGGCACTGAGGCCGGCGGCCGGTCCGCGCGACACCCTGCGATGCGCCGTGGCGGAGGCCGACGACTCCGCACACGAACAGCCGGACCATCGGAGGCCCGGAGGGGCGGGCCTCCGGGCGGTGCCGGCTCCGCCCCGCCCGGTCAGCCGATGAGGCCGAGCCGCTGTCCGCCCCGGCCGTGCAGTCGCCTCAGGAAGGCGAGCACGCCGGCGGAGCCGCCGGCCCAGGTGGCGCTCGACCCGGTCAGGCCGGCGTCCGGGAACACCGGACGCGACGAGGTGCCGCCGCTGCGGCTCAGGATGATCGCGGCGACGGTCTCGGCGGCGTCCCGGAACTCCTCGGACCCGGACGCCTCGGCGACGTCCACCATCAGGTCGCCGGCACCGGACAGCCCGCAGCACTGGGTGACCAGCGGCATGCGGGGCGCCAGGGCGGCGCAGGTGCGCGCGGCCCGCTGGGCGAGGGCGAGGTACCCGGGTTCGCCGAGGCGGTCGGCGGCCCGGACGAGCACCGCCCCGATCCCGGCCAGGCCCCGGCACCACGAGCCGTAGCGGCGTGTCGCCCCCGGGCCGGCCGCCGCCGCGACGATGCCCGGCGTGAGGGCGGCGAGCTGCGCGCATGCCTCCCCGGCCCTGCGGACGGCGGCCGGCTCCCCGGTCGCGCTTGCGTACTCGAGCAGGAAGTACGCGACCCCGGCCTCGCCGTGCGCGAGTCCTTCGCGCAGGGCGGCGCTGCCGATGGTGCCGGTGCCGACGGGCGTCAGCCGGGCCCTGCCGGACGCCAGCATCCGGTCGCACTCGGCGGCGACGGCGAGGTGTCGGTCGGCGAGCCGGCTGTTGCCGTCCGCGACGGCGTGCCGGGCGAGAAGCAGGCGGCCGATGCCGATTCCGGCGACGCCCTCGATCAGGTCCGCTTCCGGTGGTCCGCCGTCCGGGCCCCGGGTCGGCAGGGCCGGGTGGCCTGCCGGCCCGGCCGGTCGTGTCGTTCGGTGCCCTTTCCGGTGCCCGTCCCCGTCCCCGTCCCCGTCGCCGTTCCCGGCGTCCGGGGTCGCCCCTGCTGCGGTGAGGAAGAGCTCGACGCCGGTGCGGCCCGAGTAGAAGCCGGGTGACAGGCTCCTGGACTGGCTCGCCGTCCAGTGCGCGAGGGCGTCGACGGCTTCGCGCACCCCGCTTCGGTGGAGGTGGTGAAGGAGTTCCAGGCCGAGTCCCGAGCTGCCGCGGTAGACGTCGACCGGCGTCGGGATGGTCGCGCGTGCGGCGAGTACGGGGTCTGACATCCTGCGGGCCTCGTCGACGCAGAACGCGGTCGTGTGCTCGATGATCTCTTCGAGCAGGCCGTCGTCGAATCGGACCCGGCGGGGACCCCGGGACGCCCGGGGTGCCACCGGCGGCTCGAACGCCGCTGGCACCCCCGTACGGAGCCGGTCGGCGCCCGCGGTCCGCACGGCCGGATCGAAGCTCGTCAACTCGGCGATCGCCGCCCGGATCCGCCGGTGCTCGTCGCCGGGCAGCGCCCATGCCAGGCCGGCGAGGGTGCGGTCCCGGTTGACGGTGGCGTCCGTGTCGACGATCACCGGATCCATGCCGGTGGCGGCGAAGCAGAGGGTCGCGCCCAGGGCGTAGTAGTCGTCGGCGGGCTCGGCCGGTCCGGTCGCGCGTCGGACCGGGTCACTGTAGCCGGGGGTCGAGCCGTCCGGACCGACGCCGTCGAGGGCGCTGATCCCGAAGTCGATCACGTGGCACCGGCCCGTGGCGTCGAGCACGACGTTGTCGGGCTTGAGATCGCGGACGACCACGCCCCGGAGATGGATGGCGTCCAGGACACGCAGGAGCTGGGCGGCCAGGTCGGGGAGCGTGCGCGACGGCCGGGCCTCGTCGTCCCGGTACGGGCCGTTCTCCTGGACGTCCCGCCGCAGGTCCCGGTCGCCGCAGGCGGTCATCACCAGGTACTCGTCCGTGCGGTGCCGGAAGTAGTCGAGCGCGCGGGGCACCCCCGTGACGGTGGCGAGCGCGGCCAGGACCGTCCGCTCGTTGCGCAGCCGGTCGCGGGTGTCCGCACCGGACTCGTCCTCGGCCACGAAGGCCCGGGCCTGCTTGACGACCACCGGCAGCCCGGTGAGCCGGTCGGCCGCGCGGTAGACGTTGCCCTGCGGCTTGCGCACGATGCCGCCGGTGACTAGGTAGCGTCCGTCGCCGAATCCGGGGGAGGACTGCGGCCGGGCGCCGTGCCCGGGCCGGTTCTCGAAGGGGTCCTCGGCCCACGGCGGGCAGCGGTACGCACCGGCCGCCAGGCCGTCGAAGGCCCGGCCGTCCGGACCCACCATGACCGACTCGAGCCGCCCGCTCCGGCCGGTCCGGTAGTCGCCCGTGAAGGGCCCGTAGCGGTAGTAGACGGGGGAGCGTGGATCGACCCGCCGGTCGCTGACGATCTGCGGACCCTCCCGGTCGCGCAGCAGGGCGACGAGTTCGTCGGCGAGCCCGAGGACGGTGCCGGGTGCCGGGTAGACCGTGATCGCCTTCCCGACGGCACCCGCACTCGACACACCGGAGTTGATCGCCCGCAGGGTCTCCGGACTCCTCGCCCACTTCGCGTGGCAGACGTGGCGCGCCAGCACCGGCAGGACGAGGCCGGTCACGGCCTCGAGGTCGCCGGGCCGCGCCGAGATGTGCAGCTTCCAACCGTGCTCCATCGCCGGCATCCGCGGATCGTTCAGGTACGACCAGGTGTCATCGGACCATCCGCTGCGGCCGGCGATGGGCGCGGTCACCGCTAGGAGTTGAAGTCGCAGGCGAAGCGCGTGGTCGCGGTCACCCACGGGTCGGCGAGACACGCCGTGGCGTCGTGGTCGCTTCGGTCGTCGTCCTCGAACACGATGGCCTCGTCGTCGACCACCAGCGGACCCGCGTCGCGGATCTCGTCCATCATGGCTACGGGCATGTGACGCCTCCAGGTCTTGTCGTGCGTCCGGCGACGGCGCGGGTTGCGCCCGTCGCGGACCGCCAGGCCCGATGGGGCCGGGGTCCTGACCCCCGAAGGTAGGGAGGAATGATCGGCCTGACAAGGGGTCAGAACACGTGAATTTCACAGGGAGCACACATCCATGGAGGGATGGTGCGCTCCGGTGGGTTCTCGGTCCCGCCGCCTCCTGGGCGCTGCGGGGGCCGTGGCCTGATCGTTCCGTTCCCGCGGACCTGTGACCGGTCGAGGGGTGGCGTCCGGGGAGGGCCGGCCGGAGTGACGACGGCCGACCGCGTGGGCGGGCCGCCCTTCTCGGGGGCCGGGGCGTGGCGCATCCGCCCCCGGGGTCACAGTCCGCGTGGCGGTGCGACGCCTGGCCCGGATCCGGGCCGCGGCCTTGGTCTACTCATGGGGCCGGGGTCGTCGTCCCGGTCCAGCCAGGGCCGGTCGACCCGGCCGATGGCCGGCGGGAGGAGAGTGGTCATGACGTTCCAGCATCCGGCGCAGAAGCGCGACGACGGGCGGCGTGGCCGGTTCGAGGAGGCGGCCGAGCTGGCGTCGAACTTCACGAGTTCGCCGTTGTTCGCCGCGCTCTGTCTGGGACTGGTCGGCCTGTTCGTGGCGGCTCATGTCGCGGGGTGGTCCGCGAGCTGGCAGTTGCTGGTCGGTGACGCGATGAGCGCGGTGACGCTGCTGTTGCTGGCGTTGCTGAAGAACGCGGAGCGCCGTGCCGAGCACGCGATCCAGCGCAAGCTCGATGCGATCGCCGCGGCCCTGCTGGAGCAGCAGGAGGGCAAGCGGGGCGAGGCGCACGAACATCTGAAGAAGGTCATTCGGATGGAGGAGCGACTCTGATCCCGTCGCGGTCCGGACATCGTGGCCTCCTCCGCAGCGGCGAAGCCGGAAACAGGGTTGCGGAAACCGGCATTTCGGTTCATATAATGGGTTTTATGGCCGAAGTCCAGGAGTCGCGCAGTAGCTGGACGTTCCTGACGCAGCACGCCAGGGTCCTGCTGCTGATCTCGCGCGACGCGGACGTGCGCCTGCGGGACGTCGCCGCGGCGTGCGGGGTCACCGAGCGGGCCGTCCAGGCGATCGTCACCGACCTGGAGAGCGCCGGCTACGTCACCCGCACCCGGCACGGGCGCCGTAACCACTACCAGGTCGTACGTGGCACGCACTTTCGCCACCCCGCCGAGGAAAGCCACGAGATCGCCGGGCTGCTCGGACTGTTCGCCGACAGCGCCCGGCTCCCCGGCAGCCCGGAGTCTCCCGACACCGCAAGGGAGTGAGCGCCATGACCGCACCACGAGTCCCCGACTCCCGGACCTCGCTCTCCGGCCCGGGCCAGGCGAACGGAAGGCCCCGGCCGGGCAGTGTCCCGGACGGTGGCAGCCTGCCTCCCTCCGTGGACCAGGTCTCCCGGCCGCGGTCGGCTCCGGGAGGCCCGGACGGACGGCACACGGGGCACCGCGCGGAGCCGCAGAGGGAGCCGGCTGCGGACACGCCCACCGCCCGCCCGTCGGCGGCCTCCGGCCCGGCCGAGGTCCCGGTACCGCTCGGTGAGGTCGCCGGGCCGGATCTGGCGATCCGGCTCACGCCCGGCCGGGCGGGTCGCTGCCGTGCGGAGGTGCGCGGCGAGATCGACACGGAGACGGCGCCCGAGGTCGTCGACGCGCTGACCGCGGCGCTGCGGGACGCCATCACGGGCGTGGACGTGGTGCTGGAGGACGTGTCGTTCTGCGACTGCGGCGGCCTCAACGCCCTGCTGGAACTGCGGCTGCTGGCCGAGGAGGCGGGCAAGGACCTCGTTCTGGCGGGAGCCTCCCCCCAGGTCCTCCGGCTGCTGGACCTGACCGGCACCACCGCTCTGCTCACCGCACCCGCACGCCCCCGGCGTGACCCGTAGACGTCCTTCGGCGCCCCGCCCGGCTCACGACGATGCCGCGTGCTCCGTGCGCTCCGCCTGGTCCAGCAGCAGCCGGGCGAGTTCGCGTGCCTCGGCCGGGCTCAGCCCGGCCCAGATCCTCGATGTCCCGCCACGTTCGGGCCCCACGGCCAGCGCGATCCGGCCGAGGCGCAGTCCGGCTGCGCCGAGCCGGAGTCGGCGAACCTCGATCCGCCGCCCACAGGCCGTCACCAGCGGCTCGATCCCGGTGTCGTCGGTCGCACGCGACAACGTCCTCACACCCCTTCGATACGTCCCGGTCGGTATAGGAGGGAACGCGTACGGCGGGTGGGCCATTCCACGGCCACCCCGTGGGGCGGAACGCTCGCCCCGGCCGCGGTGACGCGGCAGGCCGGTCGCCGAGGCCGGAAGCGGTGGCCGCCCGCACATCGTCGGCGGCAACTCGACGGCGCCCGGCGGCTTTCATCCGGTACGAACACGAAGTCCGGGCCGGGCGGGAGCCGCTGCATGTTTGTGGTTTCCACCAGTACGACGCCCCGGCCGACGGGAGGGAGACTTCCCGCCAGAGGCCGCGGCCTGTCCCGAAGGCCGACGCCAGAGGAACAGAGGGGGAACAGCACGATGAGTGGTCAGCTGTACGACGAGATCGGCGAGGCGTTCGAGGGCTTCAAGACCCTGCCTCTCGCGCGCTACGGGGAGGTGCCCGGCTTCCTCTCCCTCGTCGGTGACGTGAACGGCAGGTCGATCCTCGACCTGGCCTCCGGAACCGGCTTCTACAGCCGGGAGTTCAAGCGCCGCGGCGCCTCCCGCGTCCTCGGCGTCGACATCTCCACCGCGATGGTCGACGCGGCCCGGGCCCTGGAGGACAGCGAGCCGCTGGGCGTGGAGTACGAGGTCGGCGACGTCGCCGAGCTGCGCACCTTCGGGCAGCGCTTCGACATCGCGGTTGCGGTCCAGCTGTTCAACTACGCCGAGGACGTCGCCACCATCGAGCGGATGTGTCGCAACATCCACCGGAGCATCGCCGACGGGGCCGAGTTCTTCGCCTTCGTACAGAGCCCGGAATTCCGTTTCGACGGGCCGTCGCTGGCCAAGTACGGCTTCCTGTGCGAATCACTCGGCGAGGAAACCGAGATCGGGCCGCGCGTGAGGATCACCGCGCTTCTCGACCCGCCGATCTCGTTCGTCGCGAACCCGCCCAGCCGCGAGGTCTACGAGAAGTGCCTGCGGGCGGCCGGATTCGCCGAGGTCACCTGGGTCCCCCTGGAGATCTCCGCCGCCGGCGTGCACGAGTACGGCAAGGAGTTCTGGGACGACTACGCCGCCAACCCGCCGCTGACGATGCTGCGCTGCCGCGCCTGACTCCGAGCGGCCCGCCCCCGGTTCGCCCGGGGGCGGGCCGCCCTCCGGCATACCCCTACGGGGAACGGCGGTTGTTCAGGACGGGTCCGGAGGGCGGACCCGCAGACGCGGCCGGCGAAAAATCCGTACCGCGTCTGTCCGGGCAGGAGCAAAATCGCCCCATGGCGGACATGCGAGCGTTCCGGGATGCGGTCACCAGCTGGGCGGCGGGCAGCCCCGGTGGGCCGGCGGATGAGCAGACGAGTGAGTCTGCGGGTGAGTTGGCGGGTGAGCTGGCCGTGCGACTGCGCGTGCGGACGGCGGTGCTGTTGGAAGGGCCGAGCGACCTCGCGGCCGTGGAGGCGCTGGCCGGGCGCTACGGCCGGGACCTGCCCGCCGAAGGGGTGTGCGTCATCCCCATGGGCGGCGCGATGAGCATCGGCCGCTACGCCGGCCTCCTCGGCCCGCCGGGGCTGGGTCTGCGCCTCGCCGGGCTCTGCGACGAGGGGGAGCAGGGCTTCTACGAGCGCGGTCTCGAGAGGGCGGGCGCGCCGCGGCAAGGGTTCTTCGTGTGCACGGCGGACCTCGAGGACGAACTCATCCGCGCGCTGGGTGTGGCACGGGTGGAGGAGATCGTCCGGGCCGAGGGCGACCTCCCGGCCTGGCAGACCTTCGTGCGCCAGCCCGCGCACCAAGGCCGCTCCCCGCAACGGCAGATGCGGCGCTTCCTCGGCACGAAGAAGGGCCGCAAGATCCGCTACGGCAGCCTCCTGGTCGAGGCCCTCGACTCCGTGCCGGTGCCGGCTCCCCTCCACGATCTGCTCGCGAGCCTCTGACCGATGCGCTGATCGAGGGTCGGCAGCCCCGGCTGCAGCCGGGGCTGCCAGGAGGCCGCGGTCCGGCAGCCGGGGGGGTGAGCGTGACGATGCCGCCGGGCCCGGGCCGAGGTGGGCCCCCGGACCCGGCGGTGGCCGCGGGAGCGGCGGCAACGGCGCCGAACGCAAGGGCCGTTGTCACCGGAGCGGCAACGGATGAACCACGGGCTATGAGAGAGATCTTCATGTCGGTTTTCTGCTTTCGGGCAGCCTTCGGCGTGCCGAGGTGCACGGTGAATTTCGGTGAATTGGTCCAGAGCCGGGTGGACGACGGTCCGCCGATTGCGCCGTCCTGATCGGCCGGCCTGACCGCGACCCTCACCCCGGCCCCGTGGCGGCCGCAGAACTCAGCGGGGACGGCACATCCTGGACCGCGATCGGGAATCGCGATCCGCCGGATTGAAGACCCGAGAACGGGAAAGACGCAGCTCGACCTCCGCGTCGGCGGATGGCCATTGTCGGGAGCAGCGAAAATCGGAGGTCATCGTGATCGTCCTCGGAGTCATCCTCCTCGTTATCGGATTCGTCACCGGTCTTTCCATCCTGTGGACCATCGGCATCATCCTGGTCCTCATAGGCGTGGTCCTGTGGATCATGGGTGCGGTCGGCCACGAGGTCGCCGGCCGCCGCCATTACTGGTAGAGGCCGGCCGAAACTCTCCGACGTCCGGCGGGTGCGCGTTCACAGCAAGGCGGGTTCCGCGCGGCCGGCACCGAGGTCGTGAAAGCGGGCCTGGGGGTGCCGGACCGCGCTGATTCCAACAGTCGAAGGCAGCGGGTGGCGGTTCGGCTCCCGCCTGCAGATCCCCGAATGCCCGACTCCCCGCATGCCCGCAGAGGCGTTGCGAAAGGCACCGACCTCGTGGAGGGGTCACGGTCAGGCAGCACGCGGCGGGCGCGGTCCTCTCAGGGCCCCGCCCGCCGCCGTTGCGTGCCCGGCAGCCCCTGCCACGAGCCGGAGACCACCGCGAGTACGGAGCCTCGACTCTCTTCGCCTCTCGTCTCTTCGCCCCTTCATCGCCTCGCCTCGTCGGAACGCGGCAACTCGGTTGGCGCGGGAAGGGCGGTCTCATACGGTGGCGCCATGCATGATGAACCCGCACGTGCGGCAGGATTACTGGATGCCCAGGCGAAGGCCGTGGAGCTGTTCTCCGAGGTGGAGAGGCGAGGTCTGATCGCGGCCGGGGAGGGCGAGCGGGCCGTCAGCGACCGGATCCGTGACCTCGCGAACGAGATGTTCGACGTGAGGCGCCACTGGCACAAGCGGATCGTCAGGTCGGGACCGAACACGCTGCACCCGTACCGGGAGAACCCGCCGGACCGGGTGATCGGCGAGGACGACATCGTCTTCTGCGACTTCGGCCCCATCTTCGAGGAGTGGGAGGCCGACTTCGGGCGGACCTTCGTCCTCGGCGACGATCCGGACAAGCACCGGCTGCGGGACGACCTGCCGGCCGTCTTCGCGGCCGGCCGGCGATACTTCGAAGCCCACCCGGATGTCACCGGCGCCCAGCTCCACGCCGAGGTGGCACGGCTGGCCGCCGAGGCCGGCTGGGGGCTCGGGGGTTCGATCGCCGGGCACCTGGTGGGGGAGTTCCCGCACGAGAAGATCGACGGCGCCGACATCGAGTCGTACATCGCGCCGGGCAGTGACCACCCGATGCGTCGCACCGACCGGGTCGGGCGGCGCTGCCACTGGATTCTGGAGGTCCACTTGGTGGACCTCGAGCGTGGCTACGGGGGCTTCCACGAGGAGTTGCTCGACCTCGGCTGACCGGAGCACCGGCTCTTTCCCGCACCACCTTTCATCATCAGATTTCTCCAGGAGGTTGTCCGCATGGCTGATCCGGCTACTCACCAGCTGTTCTCCTACGGCACGTTGCAGTTGCCCGAGGTGCAGCTCGCACGATTCGGTCGGCTGCTCGAAGGGAGCCCCGACGCACTGCCGGGGTACCGGCTGACCTACATAGAGATCACCGATCCCGAGGTGATCGCGGCCAGCGGCACCGACCGGCACCCGCTGGTCGTCGCCTCGTCCGATCCGGGCGACGCCGTCGACGGCAGCGTCTTCTCCATCACCGACACCGAACTTGCCGCGGCGGACGACTACGAGGTCGACGACTACGCCCGGGCGGAGGTCGTCCTGCGCTCGGGCGTCAAGGCGTGGGTGTACCTCGACGCGACGGCGGGGGCGAAGGTCTGACGGTTCGTCGGTCTCATGTGGCGGAACCGTCCCGGGGTGCGACCTCGAGCACGTCGCGCTGCCATCCGGGCCGGTGGGGCCGGACCGGTGAGGCCGCGCGGGCGCGGACCTGGCGGGGCGAACCCCGTGGGCCGCGCCCGCGCAGACCTCAGCGGCAGGTGACGGTGTGTCCAGCACCAAATCCGGTTGCCGGCCCGGGCGCCGCCTGAGTAGCGTCGCCGTCCGTGACCCCGACTTTGCGCACCGAGCGGCTGCTTCTGGACCCGTACGTCCCCGGCGATGAAGAGGGCTTCGTCGCCCTGTTCCAGGACACCAGGGTGTCGCAGTGGATGGGTGACGGCCCCGCGTCCGAAGCGGAGGACCGGGCCCTGTTCGGGCGGATCTTCACCAAGGTCTATGCCCGGAGCCTCTTCGACGTCTGGGCCGTTCGCCGGGACGGACTCCTCGTCGGGCATGCCGAGATCAAGCCGACCGGTGTCACCGGGGGCCACGAGATCGTCTACGCCCTGGCGCCGGCGGCCTGGGGGCTCGGCCTGGGCACCGAGCTGGCGGAGGCGCTCACCGCCTACGGCTTCGGCACCCTCGGACTGGCGGAGGTCCATGCCACCGTTGCCGCACCGAACCAGGCCTCACTGACCCTGCTGCACAGGATCGGTTTCGAGCACGTCCGGGACATCGAGGAGGACGACGGAAGCACCACCCGCGTGTTGGTCCGCCGTCCGGTGGCGGGCGCCGAGTAGCCCTCGGTAGCCCTCGCCCGACGGGGGATCCGCTGATCGAAATCCTACCGGTCGTGGCGCCGACGCGCGAGATGGACGGTGATGTCGGCGGTGATCTCGACCGTCTCCGGCAGGGCCCGCAGGATCCGGCGGAAGACCTGCTCCTGCTCCGCGAGCGGGAGCACGAGATAGGCCGAGACGGTCGAGAGATGGCCGACGTACTCGCGGGCACTCACCGTCAAACGTCGTTCGATGACCGACTGCCGGACACCGGTGAACCACTCGGACCGTTGGAGCTCCGTACCCGGCCACTGCAGGTCGTGCCCCGGCGGCGTCCCGTCGGGCGACGGGACGCCGCCGCTCTCCAGGAACGGAGCCCGGGCCGCGCGGACGGCTTCCTCCACCGCCGGGTCGGCCGGCCGTACCGGCCCGCCGAAGGAGGCGAACACACCACCCGGCTCCAGCAGCCCGGCCATGCGTGACCACCGGCCCTCCGGGGTGGTCCAGTGCAGTGCCGCTGCCGCGTAGACCAGCCCGTACCGCTGGCCCGGCCGCAGGTCCTCGAACGCCGCCTGCACCGCTTTGACGTTCCCCGGCACGTGCTTGCGCAGCTCGGCGAGCATGGCCCCGTCGGGCTCGGTCGCCGTGACCGTGACCCCCCGGTGAGCGAAGAGGCGGGTCGCCTTGCCCGTCCCGGCGCCGATTTCGAGCGCGGTTCGCAGCCGACGGCCCGCGTACGCCGCCACGAGGTCGAAGAGCTCCGCGGGGTACCCCGGACGGAACCGTTCGTAGGCTTCCGCCATCACTCCGAAGCTCAGCGCACGACTCGACATGCCGAGCATCCTGGCACGAGCTACGCCGTCGATGCCCGGTCTTTCGCGCGACCCACGGCCTCGGGCTCACCGGGCGCGGTGTCGAGCAGGCGGGCGGTGTCCAGCAGGCGGGCGGTGTTCAGTTCGGCGAGGGCGCGTCGGATCACGGTCGCGTCCGCCGCCGGGTGGGTGCCGGCGACGGCGGTGCCGAGGTCGGTGAGGGTGCGGGTGCCGTCGGCGAGGCGGAAGACGGCTGCGCACAGCGGGCTGAGGAGGTGCCCCTGCTCGGCGTGCTCGTCGTAGACGGCCAGGCGGCCGTCGGCGAGCTCCTTGACGCGCAGCCCGTCGCGGTGGGCACGGAAGGTGGTCATCGGCGGCGCTCCTTGCGGTGGCCCGGCGTCGGGTGTGGTTCAGGAGGTGAACCGGTCGCGGAGGTCCTCGGCCACCGGGCCGGTCTGGTCGGCCTGGGCGGCGATGACCGGCACGGTGCGGTGGATGTCGGGCCGGTCCCAGCGGGAGAGGTACTGGTCGAGGGCGGCGTGGCGCTGGATCCAGGCGGTCATGCCCTCGACCGTGTCGGGGAGTTCGTCGAGCAGGTGGGCGAAGACGCTGTGGTGGTAGGCGATGGCGTGGCTGGTGGTGATGCCGGTGACCGTTTCGAGGTGGTGGCAGCCCTCGGCCCGCGGGAAGACCCGGCCCCGGTCGGCGCCGCCGAGGTAGAGCAACGACCAGGACCTGCCGTCGAGTTCGGCCAGGGCGCGGCGCAGGACCCAGGTGGCACCGGGCAGGAAGAGGGCGTCGTCCTCCAGGACGAGCAGGGAGTGCAGGCCGTCGATGTGGGCCTGCTGGATGGCACGGCGGTGGGAGAGCGCGCAGCCGATGCGGTGGTTGCCCGGTGTCGCGGTGGCCGGTTGGCGGTGCACGCGTTCGGGACGCAGGCCGAGTCGGGTCAGGCGCCGTTGCACGGCCTGCCAGCGGTCGGGTCGTTCGTCGAGGTTGATGCAGGTGATGCCGCCGAAGGCGGTGAAGGGGTTGCGTTTCTCGGCCTCGTAGTCGGCCAGTGCCTGACGGACGGCCTTCTCTCCCAGGACGGCGGTGAAGTGGTCGATCGCCTCGTCGGCACTCTGGCCGAGTTCGTCATAGCCGATGAGGTAGTTGAGCAGGCGCTGGTACCAGGTCGAGGCGCTCCCGCCGCGACGCGGTCCGTCGAAGCGGTGCGTCCAGCGCAGGGCGGGCAGGCACCGTACGGCGTGGCCGGCGCGGCGGAACTTCTCGTGCAGGTGGCCCTCTTCGCCGCCGTGGCCGGCGAAGGCGGGGTTGAGCCCGGGCCAGGCCCCGGTGCGGCAGGCGAACAGGCCGAGGCCCTGCATGGCGATCTCGAAGGGCGGGGCGGCGGGGTCGGTGCCGCGCGGGTCGGTGCCCCAGACCCCGTACATGAGCCGTTCCCAGCGGGGTTCCCAGTGGGTGGACACCTCGCGTCCGTCGGCGGACACCAGCGGCCCCTGGAGCAGGTCGTCGCTGTCGGGGTGGGCGTCGATGTGGTCCAGGAGACCGGCCAGCGCCCCGGGGTGCAACTGGACGTGGGAGTCCACGCACAGGACCCAGTCCGAGGTGGCCTCGCGGAAGATCCGGTCGCGGGCGGCGGTGCCGAGGCGCCGGTCGTAGGGCACGTAGCGCAGCTGGGGAACCTCCTGCTCCAGCCGCTTCAGCGCCCAGGCGTGCGGGCCGGAGGGGTGACCGTCGACCACCATGATGCTGACCCGGTCCATCACCTCCGCGTGGTAGAGGAGCAGGCTCGTCACGGTGAAGTACACGCCGTCGTAGTCGTCGTACGTCCCCATGCCCACGGTGAGGGTGCGCGGTTCCTGGGCCGGTCCGGGTTCCGGGCGCAGCCGGAAGCGGTCGCCGGACGCGGCCACCAGCTCCCGCAGGGCGGCCAGCCCCGCCTCGTCCGGCGTCCCGGCCGGTTCGCCGGAGGGTTGCGTCGTCATTGCCGCCTCGCTGCCGGGACTGTGTGCCGGCCGCCGGGGCCGCTTCCGCCTGCTCACCGGCTCGCTTCGGAGTCCTGGGCGAGTTCGCGCAAACGCCGGACCTCGGAGGTGAGTTCGTCGATGCGTCGGTTCAGGGCCTGGATGCAGACCAGGGCGATGCCGTTGGCGTCGACGACGGGGATCACGCGGGTGTTCTCGTGGTGGAAGTCGAAGGCGGCATGCCAGTCCTGGGCCATCGGGCCGATGTGGCGCACCTGTTCGGGCTCCCAGAGGTAGCGCCAGGTGCTGATGGGCAGGTCGACGACCGTCTGCAGCACCTGGTGGCCGTTGACCGCCCCGGCCGGGGCGACCGCGGAGGCGCCGGGGGCGGCGGTGGGTTCCGGGGCGGCCTGGGCCGCCTTGCCGGAGCGTCGGAACAGTCGCACGGTCAGCAACTCCAGTCGACCGGGACCACGTCGCACTTGAGCCGGCGGTCGCTGGGAGGCGGCGTGGGGGCGCAGTCCGTGCCGACGGTGATCGCCCCGTGCGCCGAGGCCGCGACGTGGACACCGTCGCCGACCAGCACGGCCTCGTAGCCGTTCAGCAGTTCCTGGATGGTGCCGGGGCCGAGGTTCTCCGAGGCGGTGATGCCCGCGATGCCGCCGTAGTTGGTGTAGGCCGACCCCAGCAGACGGCCGCCGGACGTGTAGAACCGGACCTGCAGGCCCACCAGCGGCCGCCCGGTGACGATGTCGTTGACGGTGGCGGAGATGTTCTCCAACTGCAGGCTCGTGAGGTTCAGCGCCCCCTGGCTGGCACTCATGCCGACGGGCTTCAGACTGGGGCAGTCGGCCTCGCCGCAGACGGGCGGCTGGGCCATGGCGGGCGTGGCGGAGCTGATGATGGCGCCGAGCGACAGCGTGCTCACCGCGACGGCCGCGAGTCCGGCGATCCGGCTTCCTGAAAGCTTCATGTTCGTCTCCACGGGTGACTCGGTTGCGGGGCCGTCCTGCGCCATCTCACCCGGCCGGCCCATCATCCGATCCCGGCAATCGGGACATAGAGGATGGCGGTCGCGCATTGCGCCCCATCGGGTGACCGCCACGGTCGAGGCCGCGTTCGCTCACCGGGCTCCTGTCCGAGCGGCCCGGGGCGCCCGGTAGGCCCGAGCGGCGCCCGGGAGGCCGGGAAGGTCACGGGTGGTGGTCGCGATGCCCTCGGCGGACGCCCACGGGACCGGAAGGTCAGCCGTGCTCCGCCGAGCCGGTGAGCCGGAGCTTGCGCTGGGCCCGCTGGTAGAAGGTGGTGTGGCCGAGTCGTACGACGCGTGCGGCGGCGGGCAGCATGTTCACCTCGACGATGTCGCCCGGTGAGACATGGCCGACCAGCAGGCCGTCGGCCTCGATGGCGAGGTCACCGCTGTGCGGCAGTACGTCCAGTTGGAGGCGCTCACCGCTGGAGAGGAACACGGAGCGGTTGAACGCGGCGTGCGGAGCCACGGGAGTGATCAGCAGCCCCTCCGCGTTGGGGGAGACGATCGGGCCGCCGGCGGAGAAGCTGTACGCGGTGGAGCCGGTCGGCGTGGCGACGACGACCGCGTCGGCGGTGTAGGACACGAAGGGCTCGTCCTGGACCCGCACGGCCACCGCCGCGGACTTGTGCCCCGGGCTGCGCAGGAGCACGACGTCGTTGAGCGCCGTCTCCTCGGTGGCGCCGAAGCGGGCGTGGACGCCGGATCGTACTTCCACGGTGAAGCGCTGGTCGTCGATGGCGTCCAGCGCGGCAGGGAGTTCGGGGATGTCGACCTCGGCGAGGAAACCCAGGCGACCGACGTTGACGCCCAGGACGGGTGCGTGCCCCCCGGTCATGAGCCGCATGGCGCGCAGCATGGTGCCGTCCCCGCCCAGGCTGATCATGAGGTCGGCACTCGCGGTCATCTCCTCGGCCTCGACCGGTATGGCCTCGCAGCCGATTCGTGCCACCTCCGCCGCCAGCCCCAGGACCTTCGCACCCCTGGCCCGGCTCCACCGCACCACTGCATCCACCGTGGGCGCGCAGGTACGTTCGGGGTGGAGCACCAGCCCCACCGTGCCGATGAATCCCATCCGGAGCACCTCGATGTCGGCCAGGTCACTGTTGCTCCCTCCAGTCACGCACAGCCGGTCGCCGGCTTCAAGGTCACCACGGGGCTTCGGTCCGTCGCGGGTGTCCCCGCTGGACCGGCGACCGGCCCGCTCCTCAGCGTCACGGCCTCCTCCGAGAGCGTCCACAGGCGCCGGGCGGTTCAGCCGGCGGCCGCGAGGAGCTCTTCCGAACCCGTCGTCCGCCTCGCGGCCGCCCTGCGGGCCGCTGCCCTCGGCACCGGCACCGTCCCGGATCCGTGACCGGGACTCCCCGGCGGCCGGCCGCACTGCACCGCACCGCACCTCGCCCGTCACGAGTTGCGGGGGCTGCGGGCCCGGCCGGCTGCCGTCGGGCTGGCGGGATCTTGACGGTTGTGGGCGATCGCGCCGCTCGCGGGGTCCGGTCCGGACCGGCGAGGATCGAACCACCGCCGAACAGGGCGGGCCCCGGGGCGGGTTCGCCCCGGTGGGACTTCGCCCGCGCCGAGCCGAGGAGCACCCTGATGACCAGCCGGACGACCATCAGCGCCGTTCTCGGCGTCCCCGCCGCCGACCCCGCCGTCGCCGCCGCCCACTACCTCGCCCGGCTGTCCTTCGAGGCCGACGTCTCCGACGTGCACGCCGACCTGGCCGCGGGCGTTCCCGGCGTGGTGGTGGTCGACTCCCGCAGCGACACCGCCTGGGCGCAGGGCCGCATCCCCGGGGCCGTGCACATCCCCACCGCGCGGATCGCCGAACTCGCGCCGCGGCTGATCGCCCCCGGCACGACCGTGGTCACCTACTGCTGGGGCCCCGGCTGCAACGGCGCCACCCGGGCCGCCCTCGCCTTCGCCCGGCTCGGCTACGCGGTCAAGGAGATGCTCGGCGGCTTCGAGTACTGGGCCCGCGAGGGCTTCGCCTACGACACCGACCACGGCACCGGGCAGCGGCCCGTCGACGACCTCACCGCGCCCCGCTCGGGGATCTCCTGCGCCTGCTGAGTCCTCCCCGGCCCGGGTGGCCCCGGCGCCGGCCGGCGACCGTTGGCGGGCGGAGGGTGGGCGGCGAAGGGCGAAGGGCGAAGGGCGGCTGACGGCCGACGGCCGGCGCACGGCGAAGGGGGAGGCCCCAGGCCCGGAGCGAGCGTGCCGTTCACTCCGGGCCTTCAAGGCGTGCGGATGTCAGCCCGGCAGGCTGACGACCAGGGACTCGGACTCCGGCGACAGGTAGTAGTGATCGGGGAAGTAGTCGACGTGAAGATGGTCGAGCGAGTTCCCGGCGTCGGCGTGGCGGCCGTACTCCTCGACGTTGGCCGCGAGTACGTCCAGCAGGCGAGGCTCCCCGGTGATCCGGAACCGGTCGGAGCTCCCCTCGACGGACAGCGTGACCGCCGCCTCGGCGACGGTCTCCACCTCCAGGACCGCCAGACCGCGGTCATAGGGCGCCGCATCGGTGACCGGGGCGAGTCCGACGCGGCCGGTTCCCGAGCGGATCACCTCCGCGAGCGCCAGCAGCTCCTCCCGATTGCCGAGGAGCAGCGCCTCCCCCGTGCTGTCCGAGTAGTGGATCTCCATGGTGTTCCTCCTTCTTCGGGCGGGTCGTGCTCCGCGGGCCGGCCGGGGTCGTCGGCGACGGGGATCCCGCGATGGCATGCCGGTCGCGGGTACGGCCGTTCGCCGCCGGGGTCCGGACCAGGGCCCTCCCCGTCGCCCGAGGATCCCACGCGCTGTCCTGACCCTCCCGCACCCGGGCCCAGCTCGTGTGATGGTCCGTTTCGGTATCGGGCGGGATGCCAACAGCGGCACGGCCCCCCGACGACGCCAGGGCGGAGTCCGTCCCGTGACGGGGCATCGAACCGGGTCGTCAGTGTCCACAACTACCGTGACAGCCATGACCGATACCGGTTTCTGGACGTGTGCGCCCGATCGCAGGGTCGACGGATGGGGCGAGTACACCATCACCATCCTCCGGCCCCGTTCCCGGCTTCCACCGGCCCGAGCACCCTCGCCACGGTCGCCGCCCTGGCTCCCCACGACCCGGCAGCGGCCCGCCGGTTCGCCGGCGCCTTCGGTACCGTCGACAGCATCCTGGAAGAACTCCCCCTCACCGACTCGGTCGTTCCCAGCCCGCGCACGCGAGCCGACCTGGACGTCGTCCACGTCGGTTGCTGGGGCAACGTCGTCGCCATCTCCGACCCGGCTCTGGCCGACAACGGAAACACGTGCCCGCTGCTGACGGAGACCGAAGCCCTGCACCGGCGTCACCCCGGCGCCCGGATCGTCGGATCGGTCGGCGTCGACATGGGGGAGCACCACTCGGAGGACACCGTCCACCTGCCCGAGGGGCTGATGCTGCACTCCGAAGGCTGGGACAGCACGCTGTGGGATCTGACCGGGGACCCCCACGCCGTCCTGCGTGCGCTCGGCGTCACGCCCGCCTCGCTGGCCGGGCATGACGCCGAACTGAACGAGGAGGACCCGGCCTTCACCAACTGGCAGGCATTCGGCCGCCTGGTGCTCGGGCCCTACGACCCGTGGGGGTTCGAAGCCCTCCGGATGTCCGCGTTCCGCGTCCGCCACACCGAGGGCTACACGGCCCTGATGGAAGAGATCTGGCGCTTCGGGCCTGTCTGACGAGTGCCGCCGCGCGCTGATGCGACGCGAGTCATCAGACTAGCCCTCGGGGACCGGGCCGCGCGGGCGAGGGCACCGTCCCGCCGATTCCTGCTGCTGTCGGCCCGTTGCCACCGAGGGGGCGCGGCCGTGCCGGTCTGCGGGTCAGGCGCTGAGGAAGCCCGCGTCGGAGAGCACTTTCTGGCCGTCGGGGGATTCCACCAGGGCGACGAAGGCCTGGGCCCCGGCGCGGTTGGGGGCGTGGGTGAGGGGGCGATGGGGTAGTCGTTGATGGCGGAGGAGGCCTCGGGGAAGGTGACGCCGTCGACCTTGCCCGCGGCGGATCTGACGTCGGTCTGGTAGACGAGGGAGGCGTCCGCCTCCTGGAGTTCCACCTTGGTCAGGGCACCCTTGACGTCCTGTTCGTAGCTGACGGGGGTGACCTGCACGTTGCCGGCCGCCAAGGCCTTCTGGGCGGCGGCCCCGCAGGTACCTCCTTCGCGCAGAGGACGACCTTCAGCCCCGGCTGGGCGAGATCCTGGAGGGATGAGATGTGTTGGGGGTTGCCCGGTACGGTGGCGATCTCCAGCTGGTTGCGGACGAAGGTCTTCGGGGTGCCGACCGCGTCTCCCTTGTCCGTGACGGTCTTCATGGTGGCCGGGCTGGCGGCGGCGAAGACGTCGGCCGGGGCGCCGCTCACGATGCTGGCGGCGAGGGCGTCGCTGCCGGCGAAGTTGAAGACCACCTTGGTGCCGGGGTGTGCGGCCTCGCACTGCCGGCCGATCGTCGTGAAGGCCTCCTTCAGCGACGCGGCGGCGAAGACGGTCACCGTGCCGGTGATGTTCGCCGCCGTCCCCGACGCCGTGGCGGAGGCGGACGCACCCGCCGATGTGCCGGAATTGCTGGACGAGCAGGCGTTGAGGGCCAGGAGGACCGCAGTGCAGGCGCCTGCCAACTGCAGCGTCCGGCGACGGGTGGCACGGGTGGGCACGGGGCTTCTCCCTGTCTGCCGTCCGGTGTGCGGCGGCATGGTCGTGGCGGGGCCTGCCGGGCGGGTGGACGCCGGCCCGGACGGGAAGGCCGTCGGCACGGTCAGGGTCGGGCCTGCGCATGTGGTCAGGGCCCCGCCCGACAGCTCGGGGCCCGGGTGTCCCTCACGCGCCGCCGGCACCGGTCCGACGGCGCCGGTCGGAACGCGCCGCGCCGAGCATAGAGCCGCATCTGCGAGGGATATCAGCACATTCGCCTGGAATTGGCCCGATGGTGTGAGCGATTGCCCGCCGCGTTCCGCCGCCATGACGCTCTCCCGCCGCCTTGTTGACGAAATGTCAGCAAGTTCGACGCAGTGTCTTGACGGTGCATGGACACGGCTCTACAACGTAGTCAGCTCCCAGATCCCCCCACCGCCGGGGAGCACTGAAAGTTCGCCTTCTCGATCCCCCCTCACCGAGGAAGAGGCTTTCCCATGCGCCTTCACCGCCATCTTGCCGTCGCCGCCACCGTCGCCTCCGTGCTCGCACTGGGCGCAGTACCCGCCTCAGCGACGCCGGAGCCCGTCGCCACCCCGGTGCTGACCGCCGGCAGCGCGGGCGGCACCGCCGTCGCGGCGGGCGACGTGCTCGCCGCACCGCTGGCCGCGAACACCCGCGCCACCTTCTACTCGACCGCCACCAGCACGACCGGCGTCACCTGCGCCCTCTCCCAGCTCTCGGCCACGGTCCTGGGCAACCCGGCGGCGCCCGGCACGGCGACCGAGTCCCTCACCGGGCTGACCTTCGGCTCGTGCACCAGCAACGTCACCGGTGTCACCTCGGTCCGCAGCCTGACGGTCGGCAATCTGCCCCACGGCATCGCCGTCGACGACGGCCCCGGCCTCCCGGTCACCCTCACGGCCGGAGCCGCCGGGCCGATCCAGGCCACCGCCGTGCTCAACACCTGGTTCGGCACCATCACCTGCACCTACCAGCTCAGCGGCGCGTTCACCGGCAACGCCGACAACACCGCCCACAGCCTCGGCTTCCGCAACGAGCACTTCGCCAAGAGCGGCGGCTCGGGCCTCTGCCCCGCCGACGGCTACTTCTCCGCCGCCTACGGCCCCGTCACCGACACCACCCAGCCCGGCAGCCCGGCGGTCTACGTCAACTGACCCGCGTCGGCCCGACCGGCGACCGGCGACCGGCGGCCGGCGGTCACCGGTCGGGCCCGGCCCCGCTGTTCCGGTACGCGACGTCGCCACGGCCGGGCGGTGGGGCGATCGCGGACCGCTCACGGTCCGCGGTCCCGCTCACGGACCGCGGACCTGTTCGCAGACCGGAAGGGGCCGCAGCGTTGGCTGCGGCCCCTCGGTGGTGCGGGGTCGGTCAGGAGACGTTGAGTGCGGCGTCGTCGACGACGAAGCCGGTCTGGAGGGAGCTGTCCTCGGTGCCGGTGAACTTGACGGTCACCGTCTGGCCGGCGAAGGCGGAGAGGTCGTAGCTGCGGAGGGTGTAGCCGGTGCCGGCGTTGGCGTTGCTGAAGGTGGCCAGGGTGGTGGAGTTGGCCTGGACGGTCAGCTTGTCGTAGACGGTGGAGCCGGACTCGGACGTGTCGATGTGCAGGTAGAAGCTGAGCGTCGCCCGGCAGCCCTGCGGGATGGTGACCGCCTGGGAGAGCGTGTCGGTGTGGGTGGAGCCGTAGCCGTCGAGCCAGGCCTTCCAGCTGCCGGAGTGGGCGGCCTCGCTGCCGGAGTTGTCGATCACGCCGGCGGTGGCGTTCCACGGCGTGGCACTGCCCGTCTCGAAGCCCGGGTTGCCGAGCAGTTGGGCGGCGGTGCAGCCGCCGCCGGTGCCGGTGACCGCCCAGGTGAAGGTGGTCGAGCCGCTCGCGCCGGTGGTGTCGGTGGCCGTGACGCTCACGGTGTACGTGCCGGCCGCGGTGGCGGTGCCGGTGATCAGGCCGGTGGCGGAGTCGACGGACAGGCCGGTGGGCAGGCCGCTCGCGCCGTACGTGAGGGTCTGGCCGGAGGCGGAGTCGGTGGCGTGGATCTGCAGGCTGACCGAACCGCCCTGCGCGGTGGACTGGTTGCCCGGGTTGGTGACGGTGACGGTGTTGCCGGAGGTGCTGCCCGAGGTGAAGGCGGCGGTGCCGTTGGGGGTGCCGAGGCCGGTCGGGCCGTCGTAGCCGCTGCCCGCGGTGCAGAGGTAGGACGGGGAGCAGCTGCCGTTGGCGCCGCTGGTCACGTCGTACAGCGCGGAGGTGTGCGCGTACGGGTAGGAGGCCGGGGTGGTGCCGGCGGCGGGGGTGCCGGCCAGGGCGTACACGGCGGCGATGATCGGGGCGGAGGCGCTGGTGCCGCCGTAGACGTTCCAGCCGCTGCCGCCGTAGGTCTGGTAGACGGCGACGCCGGTGGCGGGGTCGGCGACGGCGGAGACGTCGGCGACGGTGCGCTTGGCGCAGCCGCTGTCGGTCTGCCAGGTGGGCTTGGCGTCGTAGCCGGAGCAGCCGGAGCCGGCGCCGTTGCCGCCGGAGGTGGTGCCCCAGACCTTCTCGCTCCAGCCGCGGGTGGTGGAGGTGCGGCTGAGGCTGGTGCCGCCGACGGCGGTGACGTACCTGGAGGCGGCCGGGTACTCGACGCCGTAGCCGGAGTCGCCGGAGGAGACGGTGATGGCGACGCCGGGGTGGTTGAAGTAGCTTGCGTCGGAGCTCGGGTCGGTGGAGTCCTCGCCGCCGCCGTAGCTGTTGGAGACGTACTTGGCGCCCAGGCTGACCGCGGTGTTGACGGCGGCGCCGAGGTTCTCCATGGTCGGGGTGTCGGCTTCGACCAGCAGGATGTGGCAGTTGGGGCAGACGGCGCTGACCATGTCGACGTCGAGCGAGATCTCGCCGGCCCAGCCGCTGTCGGCGGTCGGGTAGGAGGTCCCGCCGCGCTGGTCGGCCTTCTTGAAGCAGCCGTTGGCGGTGGTGCAGGCCGGGAGGCCGTACTGGGAGCGGTAGGCGGCGAGGTCGGATTCGGCCTTGGGGTCGTCGTAGGCGTCGACGATGGCGACGGTCGCGCCCGAGCCGGCCGAGGCGGGCAGGTTGTAGGCGGAGGCGAGGTCGCCCGGGCCGTAGCCGGAGGGGGTGGCGTTCGGCGCCAGGGTGCGCTGCTGGGCGATGTCCGTCCTGGCCAGGGCCAGGCAGGCCATCTCACCGGGGTGGCTCGCGCAGAGCCGCTTGGTGGTGATGGGGGAGTGCGGCGCGGTGCCGGCCGCGGTGGCGCCGGGGGCGGCGGTGAAGAGCCCGGCGGCCGCCATGGCCAGGGCGGGCAGGACGGCGAGGAGCCGGCGTGCTCTGGGCAGGCGCGGCCTGCCGGGGGAGTGGAAGCGCAAGGATCGACCCTCCGTGGGGTGAGGGCGCGGCCGGTGCCGGCATGGGGGTGCTCGCCGGTACGGGCTCGTGCCCGTGCTGACGGATCTCGGCATGTGCGGCCGGCCGCGGCGGGTGGCCGGGCCGGCTGGTGCTTGCGCTGTACGGGAGTCGGGTTGCTCCGGGGCGCGTGGCAGGCTCATGACAGCTCTCTGAGCACACCAAAGGCCCTACCGCATACGGTCGTTGCCGGGCGGTGTGGCCACGACGCTACTGACGGGTCACCGGCGGCGACAAGGCCGGGCGCGCAGCCTTTACCGGGCCTTGTGCATGAATTGCCAAGTGCGATACGTGACTTGGCCGGACGGCGGGCGGTGATGGGGCCTGTCGCCGCGGGTCGTGGATTCCGTGGGCTGCCCGGCCGTCACGGCCGGTCGGCGGCGTCGGCGGCGTCGGCGGGGGAGGGCCGGCGGGCCCGGACCGGCGCTGGGGCGAGGGGTGGGGCGGACGTGACGTGCCGCCGGCATGTGCTCCGGTCAGGCCGCCCCGATGGTACGGACCTCGGCGTACCCGGCGGTGCGTCGGCGGTGCGGCGGGCGGGCCGGGGTGCTGTTCTCCGGGTGGGGCTCGCGGAGGCCGCCAGGCGCGCGCGGGCGGGCGCGTGCCGGCGGGCGTGCCGTGGGGTACCGGTCAGGGAGTGCGGGCGACGAAGAGCTGGTACCCGAGCAGCGTCACGGGATGGTCCTCGCCGGGCAGGGTGAGGGCGGATCCGAAGCCCGCGGCGGCCAGCACGTCGAGCCACCCCTGTCGGGAGGGTGGTCCGGCGTGTGCGGCGGGCGAGGGGGCGAGGAAGTCGCGGGTGATCAGGCGGTCGAGGTGTTCCCGGGTCGGCTCGACGGCGAGCAGCCAGCCGCCGGGAGCGAGCAGGCCGGCCAGTCGGCGGGCACGGTCCCCGGCATCGCGGGCGCCGCCCAGTACGCCGGTGGAGACCACCACGTCGACCGGGCCGGGTTCAGTGGTGCCCGGCCCGCCGTGGGGGTCGAGGAGTCCGAAGCGTAGCCAGGGGTGGCGTCGGAGCCGGGCCCGGGCGGCGTCGAGGAGGACACCGGACGGCTCGGTGCACAGGTAGTCGACGGGGTGGACGGCCCCGCACGCGGCCGCCAGCGCGTCCGCGATCGCCTCGGTGGCCGCCCCGGTACCGGCGCCGAGTTCCAGCAGCCGCAGCGGACGACGGCCGCGGTGGGCCGTGGCGATGTGCCGTACCGCCGAGCCGAGGGCGCTGCCGAGGTAGCGCCCTGTGGCGGTGGACCGCGTCAGGGCGTCGATACCGCCGGCGCTCCCGTCGGGGCGGAACAGCCTCCCGGCGGGCTGCTCGCCCGAGAGGAGACCGGGCAGGTGGGCGGCGCCGCGTCGCAGGTGGTCGATGACGGCGGCCGCGCCGAGGTGGCCGGTCCAGGCCTCGGCGGCCTGCTCCCAGGCCGTGTGCGCGGCGGCGTCGTCGACCGGCCGGGCACCGTGGACGTGCTCTCCCCGGAGGGTGACCAACTGCCCCCGTACCAGCGCCCGCAGCCAGCGTGCGGCGAGCGGGCGGTCCTCGGGCGCCACCCGGGCGGCGTCCAGGATCTCGGTGCGTGGGTGACCACGGGCCGGGTCGTCCAGGACGCCGGCGCTCTGCAGGGCCGACAGCATCGACAGGAGCACGGCGTCGTCGAGCCGTTCGACGAACAGCCGCGCCTGCCCGGCGGTGACGCCGATGGTCTGCTTCCAGGCGGTGTCCGCCGCGGCGCCCACGACTTCGCGCAGCCGGTGGTCGGCGAGCTCGGCCTCGCTGCGCGGCGGGCGGACGTGGGCCACGACGGCGCCGAGGGCGTCCATGGCGGCGTACACGTCGTCCTGGGCGGGTTCGGGGCCGACGTGGAGCACCTGGCGGAGCGCGGCGAGGTCGCTCCCGCGCAGCGTGGTGACCCGGCTGAGCCGCCAGAGCAGCTCGGACGGCAGGCTCAGGTGGGTGGTGCCGGACTGTTCGAGCTGGGCGGGGAGTTGGTCGGCCGGCTGGTCGGGGTCGCCGCAGATGACCGTCCCGCCGGCGAGCAGGGTGGCGAGGGCGAGTTCGACCCCGAGCTCGGTCGCCGGGTAGAGCACGGTGTGCCGGATCGGCGGCGGGCCGAGTACGCCGGCCCAGTGCCGCAGCCGGCGTTCGGCCTGCGCGCTCTCCGCGGCGGGGAGCGCCGCGTGCGCCGCCACGCGTTCGGCCACGGCCTCCGGCAGGCCACCCTGCGGTGCGACGCCGAGCAGGAGCCCGATGCCGCTGATCGCGCGGCCGCCTGCGACGACGGCGGGCCGGTCGCCGAGTGTGCGCAGGGCGCTGACGAGCGCGGGGATGGCAGGCACGGTGATCACTCCGGGGTCGGCGCGGGCGCGGGGACCACTGAACCATGTCGCGTGCATGAGCAGCACTGATGTTCGGGTCAAGTTTCGGCAATGGTTTTCATCTCACGCTGGATCGGCAGGAGACGAGACGCCTGCGCCGAGCCCGCGGCCCCGGGCTCCCGGGCACCGTCCAGAGAGGGAACACGCCCGGGTCGGAACCGGCGGCGAGCGCGCGGAGGCCCGGGTCGCCGAGGGCGAGTTCCTCGGCGACCCGGCGCCGGGTGACCGGGGTGACGCCCTGGCGCCGCAGGGCCCGCCTGCCGGTCGGCGTGGCGGGCGGTCAACTCCACTGCTCCCGGCTCGACTTCGGCGGGTGGCCGGAAGGAGGGCGGCCGGGCGCGTTCACGGGCGGTCTCGGAGAAGCCGAAGGTCTCGGCGGTCGCCCGCTCGGCCTGCGCCGGCGTGACGCAGTCGGCCGGGCCGCGGGCGAGGGGATCGACGGCGAGTGCCCTGGCGAGGGTGGGGCGGTGGACTCCGGCGCTGCGCTCGTCCAGGCGCAGCGGCTCGGGGTCGTCCCGGATGGCGCAGAGGCCGCGCGCGCCCCGGGCGGCGGCCGGCATCGCGCTGGGGTGGGAGGGGTGCCGGCCGAACGCCTGGCGGACCGGTGCGGCGTGCGCGGCGGTGAGGGTGAACGCGGCCGGGGTAGCCGGGCGGACAGACCGCGCTCCGGAATCTCCCGGTCCGGGCCCGGGCCGCCACCGTCGTCCGGGCGGCCCGGTGGAGTCGGGCGGGGCGGTGTCAGACGGTCGCGCTGCGGTGGAGCCCTGCGGCGAGCGGGACGGGGGCGCCGCTGCGGGCGGTGAGCTCCAGCTTCTCCAGCAGCGCCGACGGCGAGACAGTGATCACGGGGCAGGGCGCGTGGGTGCGGCAGTGGCGGGTGACGGAGCCGTGCAGCAGGTGGTCGAGGCGGCTGTGGCCGCCAGAGCCGACCACGAGCAGGTCGTCCGGGCCGGTGGCGGCGACCAGGGCCGGGCCGGCCGGGCCGCGGATCACCAGCGGGCGCAGGACGAGGCCGGCGGGGTAGCCGCCGAAGGCCTGCTCGAAGGTGGTGTCCAGACGCTTGCGGGTCGCGCGCTCCAGCTCGGAGTGGGGTCGCGGGCCGTCATGGCGCGACGGCTCCCAGGCGGCGACCGGGACGAGCGTCGCCGCGCGGCGGGTGGCCTCGTCGACGGCGCGGTACAGGGCCGCGAGACTGCTCAACGACCCGTTGAGCCCGACGATCACCCGTGTGGTACCGGTCATGGCCGCTCAACTCCTTCTCGGTGTTCCGCTGCCTTCAGTGAAACCCGCCGCAGGAGCGGGCGGAGCGGCCGCTGATGGGGCTCTGACGCCCGGCGCGTGCTTCTTGACGGGGCCTTGACGAGCTGCCGGTTCTCCTGGCCTCAGCCGAGGCCGGGGACGAACTGGACGAGCAGGTCGATCGCCTTGATGCCGAGGAAGGGGAGGATCAGCCCGCCCAGCCCGTAGACGCGGAGGTTGCGGCGGAGCAGGTCGGTGGCGGAGGCGGGCTGGTAGCGGACGCCGCGCAGGGCGAGCGGGATCAGGGCGATGATGATCAGGGCGTTGAAGATGATCGCGGAGGCGATGGCCGAGGTCGGGCTGTGCAGGCCCATGATGTTGAGGTGGGCGAGGCCGGGGTGGGAGCCGACGAACATCGCGGGGATGATGGCGAAGAACTTGGCGACGTCGTTGGTGATCGAGAAGGTGGTCAACGCCCCTCGGGTGATGAGGAGTTGCTTGCCGACGCGGATGATCTCGATCAGTTTGGTGGGGTTGGAGTCGAGGTCGACCATGTTGCCGGCCTCCTTGGCGGCCGGGGTGCCGGTGTTCATGGCGACGCCGACGTCGGCCTGGGCGAGGGCGGGGGCGTCGTTGGTGCCGTCGCCGGTCATCGCGACCATGTTGCCGGCGGCCTGTTCCCGTTTGAGGTAGGCGAGTTTGTCCTCGGGGGTGGCCTCGGCGAGGTAGTCGTCGACGCCGGCCTCGGCGGCGATCGCGCGGGCGGTGAGCGGGTTGTCGCCGGTGACCATGACGGTGCGGATGCCCATCCGGCGCAGCTCGGCGAAGCGGTCCGCGATGCCCTCCTTGACGACGTCCTTGAGCTCGATCACGCCCAGCGCCCGGGCGCCGTGCCGGTCGTGGACGGCGACCAGCAGCGGGGTGCCGCCGGCGGCGGAGATCCGGTCGACGACGCCCTTGGCCTCCATCGGCAGCCGTCCGCCGGAGCGCACCACCCAATGGGCGACGGCGACGGCGGCACCCTTGCGGATGAGACAGGTGGCGCCGTCGGGCCAGGCGAGGTCGGCGCCGCTCATCCGGCTCTGGGCGGTGAACGGGACGGTGCTCCGCTCGCCCAGTTCGCCCTCGGCGCGCGGCGGCGTCCAGTACTGACGGTTGGTCAGCTCGATGACGGAGCGTCCCTCGGGGGTCTCGTCCGCCGCAGAGGCGAGCTGGGCGGCCTCGGCGAGTTGCTCGACGGTGGCGCCGGGCAGCGGGTGCAGGGCGACGGCGCGGCGGTTGCCGTGGGTGATGGTGCCGGTCTTGTCGAGCAGCAGGACGTCGACGTCGCCCGCGGCCTCGACCGCCCGGCCGGAGAGCGCGACCACGTTGCGCTGCACCAGGCGGTCCATGCCGGCGATGCCGATCGCGGAGAGCAGGGCGCCGATCGTGGTCGGGATGAGGGCGACCATCAGGGCGACCAGCACGACGGTGGTCTGCGGGGAGCCGGCGTAGATCGCCATCGGCTGGAGGGAGACCACGGAGAGGACGAAGACGATGGTGAGCGAGGCGAGCAGGATGTTGAGGGCGATCTCGTTCGGTGTCTTCTGCCGGTTGGCGCCCTCGACCAGGGTGATCATCCGGTCGATGAAGCTCTGGCCCGGCCGGGAGGTGATCCGGACGACGAGGTGGTCGGAGAGGACGCGGGTGCCGCCGGTCACGCTGGTGCGGTCGCCGCCGGACTCGCGGATGACGGGCGCGGACTCGCCGGTGATGGCGGATTCGTCCACGGCCGCGACGCCCTCGATCACCTCCCCGTCGCGGGGGATCACCTCGCCGGCGGGGACGAGCACGATGTCGTGCAGCAGCAGGTGCTCGGCCGGGATGGATTCGTGGCGGCGGTCGGGGCTGCCGACCCGCCAGTGCAGGAGGCGGCGGGCCGTCGTCCCGGTCTGCGCCTGCCTCAGCGAGTCGGCCTGCGCCTTGCCCCGGCTCTCGGCGACGGCTTCCGCCAGGTTGGCGAAGAGCACGGTGAGCCAGAGCCAGAAGCTGATCATCCAGGCGAAGACGCCCGGGCGGACGACGGCGGTGAGCGTGGTGAGGGCGGAGCCGGTCTCGACCACCAGCATGACCGGGTTCCTCGCCATGGTGCGCGGGCGGAGCTTGCGCACGGCGGCGGGCAGGGCTTCGCGGAGCTGCTGCGCGGTGATCAGCCGGCGGCGGCCCGGGCGGGGCGCGCCGGGGCGGTGGCGCGGGGGTGCCGGCTCGGCGCCGGTGGCCTTTGCGCGGCGGGACCGGCCGGGCCCAGCCGGGTCGGGGGTGGTGGCCGGTGGGGTGAGGGCCGAGCGGCGCATCAGTTCTGGGACCTTCCGGAGCCGGCCCGGCGGAGCGGGACGGCATGTCGGCGATGACGGGACGAACGGGACGGGCACAGCGAAGCACCGACCCGCCACGGGCCGTACGCGTTTTGACGCCTGCTTGGCGTGACGCGGGAAGTCCTTGATGCGGCCCTGACGCATGCACCTGCTGCCCCGGCGTGTCCCGTCGGCCAGGGCGGGGGCCACCCGGACGCGCCGGGCCCGCCCGTGGCTGCCCGGGCCCGCGCGAGGGCGGCCAGGGCGTCCATCGACGGCGGCGCGAACGTACGCCCGGATGGTGACACAGGGGATGCGAGTGAATGTGGAGTGTCACGGCCCGGTGCGACGGCGTCAAGGTTGCGCCAAGAAGTGCCGTCCGCGCTCAGGATTTCGGCGATCCCAGGTGCATCCCGTTGCTAAGGATGTATTACGCAGGCTAGACTCGGACAACAGCCTATGAATCGAAGGAAGCGAAGCGTCATGGCCGAGGACACTCGGGTTATCGCCGGAGTCAGTGGATCACTGGGCAATCTGGCGGCCCTGCACCGCGCGATGGAGGAGGCCGTGCTCCGCGACGCCGTGCTCGTCCCGGTGATCACCTGGACGCCGGTCGGCGGCGAGCCGGCCTACCGGGCCCACCCGTGCCCGCCGCTGGCGAAGCTCTGGGCGCAGGCGGCCGGCGAGCGGCTCGACACCGCCTTCGAGCAGGCCTTCGGGGGCTACCCGACCGGCGTCCGCATCGAGCCGCTGGTGCTGCGCGCCGAGGCCGGCCGGGCCCTGGTGGAGGTCGCGAACCGCCCGGACGACCTCCTGGTGGTGGGCACCGGCCGGAGCGGTCGGCTGCCGCGGATCCTGCGGCCCTCGGTGAGCCGCTACTGCCAGGCGCACGCGGCCTGCACCGTGATCACGGTGCCCCCGTCCGAACTGCTGAAGGACCTCCGGCACGTGGCGCGCAGCGCGGACCTGCTGACCCTCCTCGCGGCCTGACCTCCTGACGGTTCGACCACCTGAGCCCCGGCCCGCGAGGGGCTGCCGCTCCCGGTCGTGACCTCCGGCGCCAAGGGGTCGTCAAGATCGTCGCGCGGCCCGTCAGGGAGGCGTCAGGGCCGGTCGGATGCCGTACCGGCGGGCATAGCGTCAGCAGCGAGGAAACGGTTCGCCACCAGAGTCAACGACTGGACGGCGGACCGTGCCGAATCCCGGCCCCGGCGTTCCTCCGGGGCCGTTTTCGGCGGCCAGTGAAAAACAGGGGTGGGGGCGCGCGGCGATTGCCAAAGGGTGCCCGGGCAGATCGGTTGTCGTGGGGACGGGCCCGCCGGGGGTGGCGGGCTCAAATCCGGTCGACCCGACACCCGAGCCGCGCGCCCCCCGTCACCGGCACCTCATGCGCGGCCTCCCGTGGTTGGTCCCGCCGGTTGTGGTGGAACAGCCCGGAGCAGGTGCGCGGCCGCCGCTCAGTGGGGTGCCAGCGGCGGGAATGCGACCTCGTAGGCCTGCTCCGTCCCACCCCGCAGGAAGACCAGTCGGACCGTCAGCGCGCCGGCCTCCGGTGGTACGGGCGGGCGCCCGGAGTTGCTGCGGTCGGTCCGCAGTCCGTCGGGGCTGAGCCCGTGGGCGCCGCCGTAGTCGAGGTAGTGGCGGCCGCGGTCGTCGACGGCCTCCAGCCAGAGGAACAGCGGCGGTGCGTCGCTGCTCCGTCTCCGCGTGCCTTCTGGTGCTGCCGGGCGCCGGGACCGGGCAGGAGCTGTACCGGTCGGCCGCGGTGTCCGGGTGGCCGACCCTTGAGGGGCCAGGTGACTTTGTGGCCGGTCCGGACGGTGTCCCCCACCGCCGCCGATGAACCGGCAACCCGTGAGGCCGCCGTGGAAGTTCTACCAGTTCGGCTCGGGGTGCGGGCCGTCCGGCGGGTCGACGGCCGGCCGTCCACGGCGGAGTGCGCCGTCGTCACCGTGGCCGCCGGTCGAGGACGACCAGGACGAGCGCGGCGAGCACCATGACGCCGCCCAGCCCCAGGAACGCGTACTCCAGCCGACGGCGCTCGCGCCCGCTGACGAGGACGTGACGAGGGTCCGCAGGGTCGTACCGGATGCCGACGTACGAGCCGTCGACGAGCGGCGCGCGGCGGCTCGACGGCACCGGCGAGAAGACCTCGACCACGCGGCCGTCCTCGGTGGTGAACTGCAGCAGCGGGCGGGAGACGGCCGAGCGGTCCTCCAGCCCTGGAACGCGCTCGCGCACCAGTGCCCGCACCGGCACGCCGGCCCGGCGCAGCCGCCGGAGATCCCGCAGCCCCGCGACGCCGGCCAGGTAGGCGACCAGGCCGCCGAGGGCCGCGAACACCGCCAGGGCGGCCGCGATCCCGGTCGTCGTCCCCATGGTCCCTCCAGTCCTCGGAACCCTTGGCACCTGCCGGATCCGCCGCTCGCGACCTGCCCGGTATCGCCGTCGCCGACCGGGTGTGACGTCAGCCCCGCGTCAAGATTCGACCCGGGTCACGGCACGTTGCGGCGCCGGCTGTCGACATGGCGGCGAGCCCGGCCGGCATCGACAGGGAAGGCAACAGGAATGGCAGCGGGAAGGGCAGTGGGAATGGCAGTGGGATAGGCAGCGGGAAGGGCAGTGGGATAGGCAGCCGGGAAGGCAACAGGTAAGGCAACAGGTAAGGCGCTGGCGAATATTGACGAGTTGTTAACAATTCCTGTAGCCGACTAACGTGATCGAATCATCGACCGGGGAGGGGATGATCAGCGGTGAGTGGTTCGCCGAAGAACAACGAGGGCGTCGACCCGCCCGGGAGTATCGCGCCGGTGAGAGCCGCGCTGACCGAACTCGCCGACGCGAACACCAGGATCCGCGGACTCGGCGCCCACTCGGGTGCCTCCGCGGTGGCCGCCCTCGACGGTTTCGCCACCGGTGGCGCGCTCCGGACGGCGCTCGCCCGGTGGCAGTGCCAGGCCGAAGCGGTGGGCCAGGCGCTCCGCGACGCCTCGACCGCCCTCGGCGACGGCCGCCCGGGGCCTTCCGCCTGACGGTGCGTCCCGGCCCTGGGCGTGGCGTGTGCGACCGAGGGCGACGTGCAGGCCGCCGTGCGCTGGGCCGCCGGGCACGGCGTGCCGTTCGCGCCACGCTCGGGCGGCCACAACCACGCGGGCACCGGCTGAGCCGGGGCGGGCTCGTTCGCGCCGTGGCGGGCCGTCCGTTCGCGGCAGGCGCGCACCGTGTCGTCCTCCCGCCCCGGCCGCTTCCGCCGGTCCGGGCCGGGGTCACCGGCTCAGCTCCTCGTCCGGGGCGCGGCCCGGCCGATGTCCCGCGGGAGTTCGAGACCGAGGACGCGGTCGAGGCGCACGGAGGTCTCGAACCGGGCGCCGGCCGGCCCGGAGCCATCGGCGATCCGGTCCAGCTCGGCCAGGCCGGTCGCGGTGTCGAGGTCGTTCTCGAAGGCTGCGAAGGCCCGGTGGGTCGGGTCGGCGAGCGAGGGGAGGGAGGGCTCCTGCGCCCAGTCGGCGACCAGCCGCCGCCAGCGGTCGAGCGTTTCCTGGGCGGCGGTGAGTGTCCGGCGGGTGAGGTCCACGGGTACGCGGTAGGGGTGGCGCAGCAGCGCGAGGCGGACGGCGAGCGGTTCCACCTCCATGCGGTCCAGGAATCCGAGCGGTGGCTCGCCGGGGACCGGCGGCCGGGCGGGCGCCGTGGCGGTGACGACGGCGCCGGCGACCGGCCGGGCGGCGCCGGTACCGGGCGCGAGCAGGTGGACGTCGGCCGGGGCGGTGGCACCGTCGGGGTCGGGCGGGTGGACGCCCATCAGGTCGGCGTCCCGGGCCAGCGCCTTGACCTGGGCGGGCGGCAGGTCGGGGTGTGCCCACACGAGGCCGACCTGGAGATCCCCGCCGAGCTCGCAGACGCGGCGCAGCACGTCGGCGACCAGCAGGGCGCGCAGGTCCGCGAGGTCGAACGGGTGCTCCGGGCGCCCGAGGTGGACGACGACGCGCAGCAGGCCGCGCCGGGCGGGGCGGATCTCGGCGGTGGTGCCGGTGCGGGTGTCGGTGAGACGCAAGGATTCCTCCCGGGACGGGTCAGGGTCGTCGGACGCCGGGGCGTTCGGTCAGGGCCGCGAGTTCCCGGCCGAGGCCGTGGTGCAGGTCGCGCAGGAGTCGGGCGGGTGCGCCGAGGCCGGCGAGGCGCGCGCGGCTCTCGACGAGCCGGCGGGCACGCCGCTCCTGCCCTGGCCGGATGGAGGCCGTCAGCGCCGCGGCATCGAGGGCGGTCGAGGGCGAGCGTCATCGCCCCTGGCTGTCTCCAGTGTCGCCCCCGCGGCCGTAGGCGGCCATGCCGCGGTGTGCCCACCGGTGCCGGTCACCGGGCGCGCCGGGCCGCGCCCCCGACCGGCGGGCAGGCACAGCCGTCAATTCGCGCCACTTCGCTGACAGAAGCTGTCAGGGAAGTGGCCATAGCGTCCGCTGCATGACGAACAACGGCTTCGCTTTCCTCACCGGCACCTACGACGTCGCCAACCGCTGGCGCAAGAACTTCCTCGACCCCAGCGACGGCGAGGAGCACTGGGAGGAGTTCCCCGGCGTCACCCGCGCCTCCGTCCACTTCGACGGCGCCGCCAGTTTCGACGAGATCGAGTTCCCCACGAAGGGCTTCTCCGGTCTGACCCTGCGCCTGTTCGACCCGGCCACCGCCCAGTGGTCGCTCTACTGGGCCAGCAAGCGCACCGGCACCCTCTTCCCGCCGGTCAGCGGCGGCTTCCGCCCGGACGGCACCGGCGTCTTCCACGGCGACGACGAGCACGACGGCCACAAGATCCGGGCCCGCTTCATGTGGTCGGGCATCACCGCCGACCGCGCGCACTGGGAGCAGGCGTTCTCCCTCGACGGCGGGCAGACATGGATCACCAACTGGCACATGGACCTGACCCGGCGCACAGCCGCGGCCGGCGAGTGACGGGACCGGGAGCAGGCCTGCCGCAGCGCGTCGAGGGCGCCTCCCGGCCGGCCCCGCACGCCGGGGCGAAGCCCTGGCCCGCTGATTGGGATCCCGCTTCGCGGGCAGGCGCCGGTTGGCTCGGAACCTCCGGGCCGCACCTGTGGAAGGGGAACGTCATGAGCACGGTGAAGGAGTCCATCGACGTCGAGGTCCCGCTGCACAGCGTCTACAACCAGTGGACGCAGTTCGAGGACTTCCCGCAGTTCATGGACGGCGTGGAGCAGGTCCGCCAGACCGATGACCGGCACTGCCACTGGACGACGAAGGTCGCCGGCGCCCGGCGCGAGTTCGACACCGAGATAGTCGACCAACTGCCCGACGAGCGCATCGCCTGGCGCACCGTGGGCGGCGACGTCCGGCAGATGGGCGTCGTGACGTTCCAGCGCATCGACGAGGCCCGCACCCGCGTGAGCCTGGCCATGGACTACGAGCCCCACGGCATGGCCGAGAGGGCGGGCGCCATGCTCGGTGTCCTGGACCGGCAGGTCAAGGGCGACCTCAAGCGGTTCAAGGGGTTCATCGAGGAGCAGGGCCGGGAGCGGGGCGCCTGGCGCGGCCGGCTGACACCGGACGGCGGGCCGGCTGCCCCGGCCGGGGCAGGGCCGACCGGTCCCGCCGACGCGCCGGACAGGGAGACGCCGCAGACGCGGATGACGGGGGAGGGCGCGCCGCCCCTGCCGGAGGACGGCGGCCGCGGCACGTCGGCGGGCCTTCCCGCCGACCCGGACGACATGCGGCACGGCTGACCGCGACGAGCCCACCCGTGCGGGCTGCCGGCTTCCGGGCGCCGGCAGCCCGCTGTTTCTGGCGTAGAGGTCTCCTGACGAGGGTGCCCGAGGCCGCCGCCCGGGTGACCGAATCCGTGGGCACGTGCCCGGCCGAGGCGTCGGCGATGACCCGAGCGGTCGCCGGGCCGGCCCCCCGGAGGGTCAGGCGGCGTGTCCTGCGTCGATGTCGGTCACGTCGCGGAGGGTGAGCGGGTGGCCGTGGTCGGTGGTGGTGCGGGTGACGAACGGGTCGAGGAGGAAGCCGACGTGGTCGCCCCAGTCGGCGCGGTCGAGCACGCGGCCGGCGAACCACGCGACGGCGTCGGTGAGGACGGGGACGCCGTCCGGGCCGGGGGTCCAGCGGACGGCCGTGAACTTGTCGACCCGGTCGCCGGTAAGGCCGCCGAACAGTTCGGCGAGGTCGTGGCGCTGTCGTGACAGCAGGTGGACCGCCAGGGTGTCGGCGCGCGAGGCGACGGCGTAGGTGTGGTTCGCCTTGGAGATCCACACGGTGAACCGGGGCGGCCGGATCGAGCACTGCCCGGCGAAGCCGACCAGACAGCCCGCCCGTTCCTCGCCGACGGCCGCGGTGACGACGTGGACCGGACAGTCGAGCATGGCGGTGAACGCGTCGAACCTGTTCATGGTGCGGCCTCTTTCCTCGGCGCCGTGCGTTTCCCCGGTGCCGTGCGGCGGGTGACAACGGCGCCCCTCCCGGGGCCCGCGCCGGCGCGATGGGGCCGGGACGATGCGGGAGATGTGAACGAGGGGGCACGGGGCATCCACCATTCCCCCCGAACGGGGAGGACATGTACCTCCGCGGCCCGGGTAGACGCCCGGGCACCACACCGCAGGGAGGAGTACGGAGTGAGCCATCTGATCGAGGACGTCGTGGAGGCCTGCATCCTGGGGCCGGCGCCGCAGATGATCCGCATCTGCGCGCGCTACGCCAGTGACGACCCGCTCGCCCTCACACTCGGCTTTCCGGCCCGGGCGTCGGTCCGGCCGTGCGAGGACGTGGAGACGGAGTGGACCGCCGCGCGCGACCTCTTCGCCGCCGGGCTGGAGGCGCTCTCCGGCCACGGGGACATCCGGGTCGGCCCGTGGGAGGAGGGGTTCACCCAGATCCAGATCCATGGCACGGAGGGCTGCGCGCTGGTCGTGTTGCGCACCGACGAGCTCGCCAGGTTCCTCGACCGCACCTACCGCGCCGTCCCGGCAGGCGAGGAGAGCTCCTTCATCGACTGCCCGGACACGGTTGCCGAACTCCTGGGCGACCGGAGCTGAGGCGACGAACTCCTGGGCGACCGGAGCTGAGGCGACCGGAGCCGAGCCGCCTCTTTCCACGCGATCCCACCTCACCGGGTCGCGCGCCCGCCCCCGCGCCGGAACCGGACCGCGGAGATGCCCAGGGCGAGGAGCAGTACCGCGATGCCGAGGAACAGCAGGTAGAGCAGCCCGTGGGCGACCACGCCGATAAGCCCGAGCACGATCGCGATGATGATCAGGAAGAGTACGAGCGCCATGGCGGCCCTCCTTCGTGGGCATGTCCGCGTCCCTCGCGGGCATCCGGTGGTCGGTCCCCGGGCCCCCGCGATCCTCGCCCCCGCGGTCCTCTCCTCCGCGGTCCTCGGCGGCCGCCCATCGGCGGGCGGGCGCTCATCGGCGGCACCACCGGCGTCGGACGTCGGACGAGGAGCCGCCGGCGAGGACGATGCCCGCCACCCGGGCCACGAGCCCGGTGGGCGCCGGCGCCCGCAGTACGTCGACCGCGCGCAGCACGCCGACGGCGAGACCTGCGCCGCAGAAACAGAGCGAACCGCAGGACGATGATCAGCAGGGTCATGATGTCCCCACCTCCGGCCCTTCCGTCTGCCCGGTTCGGCGGGAAACACTCGCGGTGCCGGGGCCGTCCGGTGGTACGGGAGTGAAGCCCGCAATCTCCGGTTGTGCAGGAGGATGCTGGGCAGGCGCGCGGTATGTTGCTGCTCAGACCACCCGGTGTGTACCCGGCGCAGGGCGACACGGCCCTGTTGGCGGAGAGCCTGGCCCGGGAGGGGCCGCTGCGCGGGGTGCGCTGCCTCGATCTCGGGACCGGCAGCGGTGCGATCGCGCTGGCGGCGGCCTGCCGCGGTGCCCGGGTGACGGCGGTGGACGTGTCGTGGCTGGCCCTCGCGACCGCGGGCGCGAACGCCTGGCTCCACCGGTGTCGCGTCCGGCTGCGCCACGGCGACCTGACCGGCCCCGTCCGGGGCCGGCGGTTCGACCTGGTGCTCAGCAACCCGCCGTACGTGCCCGCCGAGCGGCCCGGGAGCCCGCGGCGGGGCGTCGCGCGGGCCTGGGACGCCGGGCCGGACGGCCGGCTGCTGCTCGACCGGATCTGCCGAGAGGCCCCCGGGCTGTTGGCGCGCGGCGGGGTGCTGCTCTTGGTGCAGTCCTCGCTGGCCGACGTCCGGGCGACCGTGCGAGCCCTGGAACGGGCCGGGCTGCGGGCCGAGGTGGTGGCCCGGCGGCGCCAGCGCTTCGGGCCGGTGATGACCGCACGGGCGGTCTGGTTCGAGAGCCGCGGCCTGATCGACCCGGGCGTTCGCGAGGAGGAACTGGCGGTGATCCGCGGTGCCCGCCCTGCCTGACCCACCCGCCCGTCCCGTCCTGCCAGGGCGGCCCGAGCCGTCCGAGCCGTCCGAGCCGTCCGAGCCGTCCGAGCCGCCCGTGCTGTCCGAGCCGCCCGTGCTGTCCGAGCCGCCCCGCCCCGACCGTGGCGGCCCGCGGCGGGTGCAGCCGACCGGGCACGGCCCGGTGCTGATCGAGGGCCCGGTCGAGATCGTGCTCCCGGACGGCACCACCGTCTGCTCCGACCGTCCGGTGGTGGCCCTGTGCACCTGCGGCCGCAGCCGCCGCTACCCCTTCTGCGACACCAGCCACCGTCGTCACCGCCCCGGCGGCTCACCCGGCCCGGGCGGTCCACCCGGTTCCGGCGAGCGGTCCGCCGCGCAGTGAGCTGCGCCCGGCAGCCCACGCGCCGGTCAGGTGGTCGGCCAGGTGCTCCTCGGCGAGCGAGCTCGCGGCGACCCCGAAGGCGACGTCGCCGGCCAGCCCGGGCTCCGCCGCGAGGAGCGGGGCGATCACCCCGTGCCGGACCAGCTGCTCGTGCACGGCGTCGGCCTCCACGTGCTCCTGGTAGAAGCGGATGCCGGCCGGCCCCGCGCCGAGCCGCTCGAACGCCCGGACCAGCCGGGCGGACCCGGGCGAGGAGGTGATCTCCACCGCCGCGAACTGCCCCACCAGCGCGCCGCGCAGGGCTCGGTGGAGACCGAACAGCGACATCAGGTTGACCACCGCCAGCGCCGGGGCGGCCGCCGCGTCGACGTAGTGGCCGTACGTGGGGTCCAGGCCGAAGTCCGCCATCATCTCGGCGAAGAGCCGGGAGTGCGCCCGATCGGGGTGCCCCGCCCCGTACTCGTCGTACTCGACGGCGAGGAAGGCCGCCTGCGCCGCGCCGCCGAGGCGGGGCGCCGCCCACAGTTGGGGGTCGGCCTCCTTGAGGTGGTACAGCGAGCGGTGCACCAGGTACTCGCAGGCCTGCCAGCGCCGTCCGTCGGCCAGCAGGAAGTGGGAGGGGCCGGTGCCGGTGCGCGGCTCGGTGAGCAGCCGTTCGAGCAGGTCGTCCAGCGGCGGCGGCCCGCCCGCCTCCGCCCGTACGGCGGCCAGGAAGTGCCGTTCCAACGTGCGGCGCAGTCGCAAGAGTTCAGGGTCCCACTCCCAGCCCGGGTCGACGCCCCCGAAGCCGCGGTAGTGCAGCTCGTAGCAGACGTAGAGGGCCAGCTGAAGGTCCTCGCCCCACGGGTCCTGCGTGCGCACCGGGACGGGGTCGGGCAGGCCCGCGGCGCCGGGCGGGCCCGAGGCGAGGACGGTCCGGACGGCCTCGGAGAGCGGGCCGCGCGGGGCGGGCAGGCGGGGCGGTCGGGAGGTCTCGATCACGGTGGTCTCCTCACGCTGGTCTCCTGGTGGTGGTCTCCGGGGGAGGAGGGCGGCTGCGGTCAGGCCGCGGCGAGTTCGAGGGTGCAGCACTTGGCCCCGCCGCCGGCCTTGCGGAACTCCGACACGTCGACGCCGACCGGCTCGAACCCGCGACCGGCGAGGCGTGCGGCCAGCCGGTCCGCGGTGACGGGGAGCACGACGTGGTGGCCGTCGCTGAAGGCGTTCACCTCGAAGCGGCCGGCCTCCTCCCGGGTGGCGAGCAGGGCGTCCGGGAACAGCGCCGTCAGCGCCGCCAGGCTCGGCCGGTCGAACGCGCCGGGGTAGTACAGCGCCTCGGTTTCGCTCAGCACGCACAGCGCGGTGTCGAGGTGGTAGAAGCAGGGGTCCGCCAGCCGCAGGGTCACCACCGGGAGGCCGAGGCGGCGGCGGACCTCGTCGTGGGCCGCCGGCTCGGTGCGGAACCCCGTGCCGGCGAGCAGGATGCGGCCTGCGGTGAGGATGTCGCCCTGCCCCTCGTTGACGTGCGCCGCCATGCCGACCTCCGGGAACGGACGGCCGGCGAACCAGCGCCAGAACGCCACCGCCTCCGGTGCCCGTTGCGGATGGCGGAAGCGGGCGATCAGCACCCTCCCGTCGACCACGGTGGCGGCATTCGCGCTGAACACCATGTCGGGCAGCCCCGGCACCGGGTCGGCGAACTCCACCAGGTGCCCCAGCGAGCGGTACACACCCACCAGCTCCTCCCACTGGCGGACCGCCCGCCGCCGGTCGACCGGTCGTTCCGGGTCCATCCACGGGTTGATCGTGTAGTCCACCGAGAAGTAGGTGGGCGGGCACATCAGTACCCGGCGGCGGAGCGGAGTTCGTTGCGGGCGGGGCATGGTGGTCACACCTCCGGTTCGGCGGCCCCCAGCGCGCGTCTGCCCGGCACGGGCCGGCTCACTCGGACTCCGGCCGCCCCGTGGTCCGGCCGCCCGACGTCCCGCCGCCCGCCGTCAGCGCGGCGAGCGCGTCGACCACGTCCGGCAGCAGGCCGCGCCGGGCGAAAGCGGCCCGCTGGGCGTCCGCGCCGGCGCCGCAGGCCAGCAGCCGGGCGGAGAGCCGCCGGGCCAGGTCGAGGTCGCCCTCTGCCGCCAGGCCCGGCGCGGCCCGTTCCAGCAGCTCGCCGAGCAGCACGGACACCGGCGCGGACCTGGGCGCGTCGTCGCCGCCGCGCACGTCCAGGGCGGTGCCGTGCAGCCCGGCCGCCGCGGCCCGCCGGTGGGCCGCGCGCAGCAGCCGCTCCCCGACGGGCGGACACGGCCGGTCCGTCTCCGAGAGCAGGACGCGGGTCAGCCCGCGGAGCAGCACCGCGATCAGCACCGGGACCCCGACGTCGGCGTTCACGTCCGCGATCCGCACCTCCAACGTGGGCAGGTGCTCGGACGGGCGGGCGTACCAGTAGATCATCCGCCGGTCGACGACGGTGCCGTCGGCGACCAGCCGCTCGACGTACCGCTCGTACCCGGTCTCGTCGAGGCTCGGGGCCGGACCGACCGTCGGCCAGCGTTCGTAGTGTGCCGCCCGCGAGCTCGCCCCGCCGCGGTCCGCGCCCTCGCAGAACGGCGAGTTCGCACCGAGGGCCTGGACGACCGGCAGCCACGGGCTCAGGCGGGTGCTCACCGCGAGAGCCTCGCCCCGGGTCAGGTCGCCGACATGGACGTGGCAGCCGCAGACCTCCCCGCCGGCCTGGTCCGCGACGCCCGGCCCCACAAGGCCGGCGATGCGCCGGTAGCGCGGTGCGTCGGTGACCGGCAGCGGATGGGCGCTCGGCAGCACGGCCGACCCGGAGGCGACCAGCAGGCAGCCGGCCCGGGCCGCCGCCGCCGTCAGGGCCGCCCGGACCGCCAGCAGGTGTGCGCGCAGCTCGGCGGCGGTGCGTACCGGGGGAGTGCAGCCCTCGATCTGGGTGGCGTAGAACTCCGCCTGTGCCCGGTCGCCGAGTACGCGCGACACGTCCCGCAGCACGGAGGGCGCCCGGGGCACCGTGGTCCTGGTCCGGGTGTCCACGAGGAGGTACTCCTCCTCCACACCGAAACGCAGCGGCCGCACGTCGGCCTCCTTCCCGCGGTGCGGTGCCGGCGAACGGGAGGGCCGGGGGACACCGCCGCCTCCCGCGGCTACCCGCCAGGGGCGGGGCCAAGCCCGGGCCGGCCGGGCGGTTTGAGGTCCGCCAACCGGAGCAGACGCCCCGGGACGCCGGCCGGACCACGGCCGGGCCGAGAGCAGAGGAGCGACGCCATGGGCGCCGGGGACAAGGTGAAGAACGTCGCCGAGAAGGCGAAGGGCAAGGCGAAGGAGTCCGTCGGCAGGGCCACGGACGACCCCGTTCTGAAGGCCGAGGGCCGGGCGACCCAGGCCAAGAGCGACCTCAAGCAGGCCGCCCAGAAGGTCAAGGACGCCGCCAAGGACTGACCGCCGACGAGGAGGAGCACTCATGAGCATGGTGCGGCAATCGATCGACGTGGACGTGCCGCTGCACACCGCGTACAACCAGTGGACGCAGTTCGAGGAGTTCCCGAACTTCATGGACGGCGTGGAGGAGGTCCGGCAGGTCGACGACCGGCACAACCACTGGAAGACCAGCATCGCGGGCGTGAGCCGCGAGTTCGACACCGAGATCGTCGACCAGCTGCCCGACGAGCGCGTGTCCTGGCGGACCGTCGGCGGGGACGTGCAGCAGATGGGCATGGTGACCTTCCGAAAGATCGACGAGAACCACACCCGGGTGATCCTGGCGATGGAGTTCGAGCCGGAGGGCCTGGCCGAGTCGGCGGCCGACACGCTCGGCATGGTCGACTGGCGGGTGAAGGGCGATCTCGACCGCTTCAAGGGATTCATCGAGGGACGCGGCGGCGAGAGCGGCGGATGGCGGGGCCGCCTCACCCCGGCCTGAGGCCGCCCGGAACGACAGAAGGCCCCCGTCTTCCAGGGCGCCGCGCCGGCCCACGGTCGGCGCGGCGCCCTGGACGGCTGTCGGGGGCCGGCGGCCTTCGTCCCGAGCGGCCTTCGTTTCGAACGGTGTCTAGTCCCGAGCGGTGTCTCGTCCCGAGCGGTGTCACCGTCCCGAACGGTGCCCCTCCCGGCATCGGAGCCGCAGGTTACGCCGGCTGCGGTGGGGTAGGCGCGAGGTCCGGACCGGACGCGAGGAGAGCCGAGGTGACGTCATGCGATGTGTCCCCTCGCTCGAGGTCGACCTCGACGGCGCCCCGGGCTCGGAGGCCAGGGCCAGGCGCGCCGCGCGCCGTTTCCTCGGTGAGCTGGCCGGTCTCGGCAGGGGCCGGCTGAGCCCCCAGACCTGCCAGGACGCGCTGCTGGTGGTCGGCGAGCTGGTGGGCAACGCATGCCGTCACGCGCCGGGCCCGTGCACGCTGAGCATGGCGGTCGCCGACGCGGGCGTCGAGATCGCGGTCGAGGACACCAGCCCGGAGCTTCTCCACCCGGCCGCCCGGCCCGGGCCGGGCGGGTACGGACTGCTCGTGGTGGCCACGATCGGCCACCGGGTGCACGCCGTCCGCACGGCCACGGGCAAGATCGTCGAGACGACCGTCCGCGACCGCTGAGAGTACACGCGGCCTATCGTTGAACAAGGACATGGGAGGAGCGGAGGCCATGGAAGCCGACGGTGGCCCGGCGGGGCTCACGGTGACGGTCAGCGCCTCGGGGCGGAGCGTGGTCGTCCGCCCCGAGGGCGAGCTGGACCACGACACGGCGCAGCCTCTGCGGGAAGCCCTGGAAACGGCCCTGCACGGCCCGCCCGGGCCGGTCGTGATCGACTGCGACGGCCTCTCCTTCTGCGACTCCACCGGCCTGAACGTGCTGCTGCGCACCCGCCTCGCCGCCGAGGGCGGCGGCCGGGTGCTGGTGCTCGCCGGTCCCAGCCCGATGGTGGCCCGCATGCTGGAGATCACCGGCGCGGCCGAGATCTTCCGCATCGCCCCCTCGATGGCCGAGGCGCTCGCCGGCCAGGACGGCTGATGCCACCCGCCGCCGACCAGCGCAGCCTGGCCCTCGTCTCCGGCAGGGGAGCGGTCACCAGGTCCCGCGAGTTCACCCGCGCGGCCCTGTTCGACTGGGGCTGGCTCCCGGCCGCCGGGGACGAGCGCCGGGCGGTGGCCGAGGACGTCCTGCTGGTCGTCAGCGAGCTGGTCACCAACGCCGCCCGGCACGCCGGCGGTCCGATCGAGCTGCGGCTGCGCCACTCGCCGTCGGGGCTGCGCGTGGAAGTGTCGGACGAGAGCCCCGAACCGCCGGTACTCCGGAGCAACGACGATCCGGCGGTCCCCGGCCGGCACGGGCTACGTGTGGTCGCGCTGCTCTCCTGGGCCTGGGGCAGCGTGCCGGACGCGGGCGGCAAGACCGTGTGGTCGGAGATCGCCGCCCCGCCGGCCCGCCTGGGCCCCGCGACCGGACGCGACCCGCACTGAACTGACGGCGCCCACGCCCCGCGCCGCCGACGGACGCCCCGCCCGCACGCGGCACCGCCCGGGCCACCGGCCTAAGCTGGACCCACACCTCAACACGGTGCCTCGCACCGTCCCCGGCAGCCCAGAGACGCGAACCGGGACCTTGGCAGGACAGACCAGGGGGCGCGGATGTCGGAATCGCACAGCGAGAGCGCCCGGCTACGGGCCACCATCGACCGGCTGCGCAGCGAGGTGGAGGGCCAGCGCCGCGCGATGCGGACGCGTGCCGTGATCGAACAGGCGAAGGGCATCCTGACCGAACGGATCGGGTGCACCCCGGACGAGGCGTTCAGCCACCTCGTCCAGCTCTCCCAGGACAGCAACCGCAAACTCGTCGACATCGCCGCCGACCTCCTCGGGACCGTCGCGCCGCCCGAGGCCGATGAGCACCTCCCCGTGGTGGAGCGGCGTCCGTCCTTCGCGCCGCCGCCCGCCCCCGTGGTGCGCGGCCCCGACCCCCCGCAGCCGCGGGCGGGTGCTCCCGCGGCCGGGGGCGAGTACGCCGCCCGCTACCACGTCACCGCTTCGGCCCTCGGCTCGGCCGAGACACCGGACGAGCTGGCCGCCCTGCTCATCGAGGCCGCCCTCGCCCCGCTGGGTGTCGGCGCGGTGGCCCTCACCGTCCTGGAGCCCGACGGCGCGCTGAGGCTGGTCGCCAGCCACGGGGTGCCCGCCCACCAGCTCAGCCAGTGGCAGCGCATTCCCCCGCACATGTCCCTGCCGCTGACCGACGCCGCCCGCGCCGGGGCGACCGTGTGGGTGCGCGGCCGCTCCGACTTCGCCACGCGCTACCCCGACCTGAAGGGGGAGGACCTCGTCCCCGGCGACACCGTCTGCGCGCTGCCGCTGCGCACCGGCGAACAGCTGATCGGCGCGATGAAGCTCGGCTGGCCCGGCGACTTCCACGCCGACGGGCCCACCGCGCACCACCTCTCCGCCCTGGCCCGGCTGTGCGCCGCCCAGCTGCTGCGCGTGCTCACCCCGGGCGCGGAGGAGGAAGCTCCGGTGCCGGCCGGCGAGCCGTGGTTCCGGGCGGTGCTCGACGCGCTCCTCGACCCCGTCCTGATCCTGCACGCCGTCCGCGAGCCCGAGGGGAAGGTCACCGACCTTCGGGTCGGGCACGCCAACGCCGCCACCGTCGACCTGGCCGGGCGCACCGGTCAGGACATCGTCGGCCGGCTGCTCAGCGAGCTCTACCCCGGCATGGTCTCCTCCGGCACCTTCCAGCACCTGCTCGACGTCGCGGCCGGCGGCGTGCCCTACCGGGGTGAGGCCGAGCAGTACGTCGAGGTCGTCGGCGGCGCGGTCCACGGCTCGACCATGACCCTCCATGCCACCCCGTTCCTCGACGGCGTCCTGGTCAGCTGGCGCACCCACGACGAGCAGGAACGCCGGGAACAGCAGCTCGCCCAGGCGCAACGGCTGGCCGGCCTCGGCACCTGGCAGTGGGAGGTCTCCGCCGCGAGACTCGACTGCTCGCCCGAGGTCTTCCGGCTGCTCGGCCTGCCGGAACGGGCCGAGCCCGGCACGCTGGGCCCGGCCGAGGCGGAGGCCGCCATCGCACCGGCCGACCGCGCCGCCGTCCGGCTCCTGGCCGAGAGGCTGCTCGCCGGCCACACCTCCGCCACGCTCGAGTTCCGGGTCGTCCGCGCCGACGGCGTCAGCCGGGCCGTCCGGGCCATCGCCGAGACCGTCCCCGGGCAGCTGGACGGCGAGGCTCTCGCCGTACGCGGCGTCATCCAGGACATCACCGCCTGGCGGCACACCGAGAAGGCGCTCGCCGACACCCGGGCCCGGCTGGCCGAACAGGTCCGTCAGACGGCCGTCGAGCACCGTGCCGTCCGCGCCCTCCAGCACGCGCTCATGGACGTGCCGAACGGCCCGCCCGCGCCCAACCTCGACATGGCGGCCCGCTACCTGCCGGCCGAGAGCGACACCCAGGTCGGCGGCGACTGGTACGACGCCCTGACCCTCCCCGACGGCACCGTCCTCATCGTGGTCGGCGACGTCTCCGGCCACGGTCTGCGCGCCGCCGCCGGCATGGCGCAACTGCGCGACGCGCTGCGCGGCCTCGCCTTCACCGGTGCCGAACCGGACCAGTTGCTCCAGCGCCTCAACCAGATGCTCTGCCACCTCGGCGGCGAGTTCATCGCCACCGCCGTCTGCGGCCGGCTCGACACCGGGCGGCGCACCCTCACCTGGGCCAGGGCCGGGCACCTGCCGCCCCTGCTGGTCCACGACGGTGTCGGCCGCTACCTCGACCCGCCCCTGGGACCGCTGCTCGGCGCCCACCCCGGCGCCGTCTACCGCAGCACCGTCCTGACGCTCGCGCCGGGCGACCTGGTCCTGCTCTTCACCGACGGACTGGTCGAGCGCCGCGGCGAGGGCCTCGACCGCGGCCTCGACCGGCTGCTCAGGGCGGTCGAGGAGTACAGGGTGCCGGGGATCCCCGGCTGCCTCGACCACGTACTGCGCCGGCTCAAGGCACCCAACCCGTACGACGACACCTGCGTCATCGGCATCCGGTTGTCCTGAGACGGCCGGCGCCCGGGCCGCGCCGGCGGAGGCTCACCGGCGCGGCTCCGGCAGCACGCCCGAGACCGTGTTCACCGGCGCCGGGCCGGTGCTACGCCCGACACCCGAGCGGCCAGGACCTTCCGTCGTGCGGGTGCGGGTGCGGGTGCGGGTGCGGGCGCGAGGGCCCGGCGTCACGGCGCCGGGTGCCATTCCGCGAGCAGTACGGTGGCGTCGTCGCGAAGACCCGCACCCTGGTAGTCGAGAAGGGCACGCACCAGCCGGCGCAGCGCCTCGGGGGCCGGCTCACCGGCCGCCACCGAGCGGACGACCAGGTCGAGCAGCCGCTGCTCGCCGAAATGCTCTCCGGTGGGGCCCCGGCCCTCGGTCACCCCGTCGGTGTGGACGAGGACCCGGTCACCCGGCTCCAGCTGGGTGTGGTGGACCGTCCGGTTCGCCACCGGGTAGCCCTCGCCCAGTCCGAGCGGCAGCTCGGAGCGCCGCCGCAGGGCGTCGGGCACGACGCGCTGGCGGCGGATCAGCAGCGGCGGCGGATGGCCGCAGTTGACCCACGACAACCGGCCGCCGGCGAGATCGATCTCGCCGAAGACCGCCGTCAGCAGCCGGCCCGGTATCCAGCGGGCGAGCACCCCGTCGACGGCCGCCACGATCTCGGCGAGGCCGCCGCCGGCCCGGCGGACCGACCGGCACCCGGCCAGCGCCACCGCCGACGCCCCGCCGGCCGCGAGGTCGTGCCCCATCGCGTCGACGACCGCCAGGTGCAGCCGCCCCTCGTCGAGGCTGTGGTCGAAGGCGTCCCCGCCGATCTCGTACGCGGGCTCCAGCACGGCACTGGAGGTGACCTGGCGGGTGCCCAGGGTCATGGGCGGCATGAACGCCCACGCCAGCTCGGCCTGCAGGGTCATCGGGCGGCGCCGTACCGTCCGCGCCACGGTGTCGCTGAACGCCGACTTCGACGCCACGAGGAGGGCGGTCAGCGAGGCCAGCGTCCGGCACCGGTCGATCGTCGCGGCATCCAGCGAGGCGGCCGACACCCGCAGCACCCCGATCCGCTCGATCCCGTCGGCCAGCGGGAGCCACAGGGTCAGCCCGGGGCCCGAGGAGAGCCGCTCCGACATCGTCCGGTACGCCCACCCCGCCAGCGTCCCGTCGATCTCCAGCACGTCGCCCGCCTGCCCGGCCGCCGGATCCGCCCTGTCGGAGGGCGCGTCGGACGGAAGGGCGACCAGCCGACCCTGTTGGACGTCCGCCAGGTACACGGCCGCGCCCGCCAGGCCCATGGCGGCGGCGGTGCGGCCGATGAGGGCCGGCAGGGCGCCGGGGGCCGTGGTGTGCGACTCCTCCAGCACCGTGCCCAGCAGCCGTCCGAACGCGGCGTCGTCCATGATCCCGGCCACCTCAGCCCCCGGCCCGGCGGGCCCGGTCCCGGAGCCCGGCACCGGCGGACTCCCCGTCGGAGGGGAGGTGTCCGAGGGAGGTCATGCGATCACGTCCTGTCGGGTCTGCTCGATGGGGCGGTGCGGTGCGGGGCCGTGCAGTGCGGGGCAGGGGCGGCGCGGTCGTGGCGGCCATGGCCGGTCTCCTCGGCGCGCGAGTCGGTCCCCGGGCCGCGCGTCTGCCCGGTCGGCGGACCGGGAAACGGCGCAGGACCACGTCCGTCGCCATGACGATCGTCCGTTCGTCGCCACGCCCCGTGGCGGGCGCCTCCGGAAAAGGTTGATCCGCCCGGCGGCCGGGCATAAACGGAGAACGGAGTGCCGGGCTTGCCGCCCCCTCCGCACCGGCGGTCTCGCAGCCGCCGGATTCACGGCACGGTCACCGTGCCGGGACGCCGCCGCCTGAAGAAGCCGGGTGTCACGGTCTCCCATCATCCGATCCCTGCGTGCCCCCGTCGTGGCTGTCCGTGGCCGCCGCACGGGTGGAGGCATCACCCCGTCCGGGGGTGAGGCGGCGCGGGGACAAGCCAGGGAGATGACCCCGTGTCCGCCCTCACCACTGCGGTGCTGCCCGCGAGCGCGCCACGAGCGCTGGACTTCCACCGACCGACCCGCGACGAGCTGCGGGGCATGGGCAAGACCGAGGCCCGGGCGCGGAGCGACGCGCTGTTCGAGCGCCTCGCCGGCCTGGACCGCGAGTCGGACGCCTACAGCTACGTACGCGGCACGATCATCGAGCTCAACATGCCGCTGGTGCGGTTCGTCGTTTCCGGCTTCCGCAACCGCTCCGCCGAGCTGGAGGACCTCCTGCAGGTCGGCACGGTCGGGCTGATCAAGGCGGTGGACGGCTACGACCACCGGCGGGGCGTGGAGTTCGTGACGTACGCGATCCCGACGATCGTCGGTGAGATCAAACGGTTCTTCCGTGACACCTCCTGGCCGGTGCGGGTCCCGCGCAGCCTCCAGGAGCTCTACCTGCGGGTCGCCCGGCGCTCGGACGTCCTGGAGCAGGAGCTCGGGCGGCTGCCCACCGCGGAGGAGCTCGCCGAGGAGCTGGAGCTGGACGTCGCCGAGGTCGCCGCCGCGCTCGGCGTGGGCCGTGCCTACCGCTCGGACTCGCTGGACGCGCTGCGTGAGGACCGCGAGGACGAGACGGGCAGCGCGCTGATCGACCGGCTGGGCGAGCGCGACCGGAACCTCGCCCTGGTGGAGTTCCGGGAGTCCGTGCGGCCGCTGCTCGGCGAGCTCTCGCCGCGCGAGCGCACGATCCTGATGCTGCGGTTCTGGGGCGACTGCACCCAGTCGGAGATCGCCGAGCAGATCGGCTGCTCCCAGATGCACGTCTCCCGGCTCCTGGCCGCCACGCTCGGCAGCCTGCGGGAGCGGCTGGCCGATCCGGCGGCGGACGCCTCCTGACGGGGGATCGCCCGGCGGTCGACCGCTCACGGGCGGTCCGCCGACGGACGGTCTGCCCGGAGGTCGTTCGCCCCGGCGACCCGGCGGTCGACCGCTCACGGGACCCGGAGGTCGTTTGCCCCCGGGAGAGCAGGGCAGATGCGCCCACGGGCCCCCGGGGGGAGGAGGTCTGTGCGGACGGCCCCGGCACACCCGTCCGGCCCCGCCGGCCGGACGGAGCGGCATCAGGAGGCCGCCATGGAACACATCGAGCGATACGCCGTCACGATCCCCGGCGCCCCGGGCGCCCACGCCGAGCCGCGCGTCGTCGTCGTGAGCCTGACGCACACGACCGGGCCGGACGGACGGCCGGTCTACACCGACGACACGGGGACCTTCCTGGTCTACGTGAACGGCGGGGTGGCCGAGCCGGTCGCCGACCCGCCCGGGCCCACCTCGATGCGATGCCTGCACGCCGTACCGCTGCCGTGATCCGCCGCGCCCGGAGCGTGGTCGCCGTGACGTGGCGGCGGGGCCGCGAGGTCGAGCTGCTGCACCGGGCGATGGCGTTCGCGGCGCTGTGCTTCGTGACGCTCGTGCCGCTGCTCGTGGTGATCGCCGCCGCGTCACCGACCCGCGGCAGCGGAATCGCCGACTGGATCGCCGACGGCCTCGGCCTGTCCGGCCGGTCGTCGGCGGCGGTGGCGCAGCTGTTCGCCTCGCGGCGGGAGGTTCTCAGCACCGCCACCGGCCTCAGCCTCGCCGCGCTCGCGGTGTTCGGGGTCACCCTGATGACCGCCCTGCAGACCGCGTACGAGCGGATCTGGCAGCTGGCGCCCGCCGCCTGGCGCAGCGTGTGGCGGCAGGCCGCGGCCCTGGCGGGGCTGATCGGCTACATCCTGGTCGCGGCCTGGAGCCGGGTCCCCTGGGAGCACACCGCCGCGCAGCCGGCCCTGAGGGTGGCCGCCACGGTGGGGGGCGGGATCCTGCTCTTCTGGTGGCTGCAACGCCTGCTGCTCGGCGCGCGGGTCTCCTGGCGCAGGCTGCTGCCGGGCGCGGCCGCGACCGTCTTCGCGCTGGCCGGCCTGCGGGCGTTCTCCCGGCTGGTGTTCGCACCGCTGATCGTGGCCAACGTGGTCTCGTACGGGCCGGTCGGCACGGTACTGGTCGTCCAGTCCTGGCTGATCGGGGTGGGCTTCTCGGTGTACGGGGGAGCCACCGTGGGCCGCGCCCTGCTGTCCCTGCGGCTGGTCCCGCGCCGCCGGGGGCCGCGGTGAGCTCCACCCGGCGCCGGCGCGTCACCAACGGCGCCGGGCGGACCTTCGGCACCGGCCCGGCCCCCGGCCCGGCCACCACCGGCCCGGCCACCACCGGCCCGGCCACAGACCTGGCCGCCCGGTCCGCCCGGTCGCCGGATCCGGACGGCACGCGAGATCCTGGGTTCACACCGACCCCGGGAACCGAGCTGGGCCCGGCGGCCTGCGGCCACCGGGCGGAGGAGCCGGCATGACCCATCAGCCTCCCACCCCGCCGCGCTGCCTGGTGACCGGCGCCACCGGCTACATCGGCGGCCGCCTGGTCCCCGAACTGCTCGCGGCCGGACACCCGGTGCGCTGCCTGGTCCGCGACCCCGGCCGGCTGCGCGACCAGCCGTGGCGGGCGCAGGTCGAGACCGTCACCGGCGACGTCACCCGGCCGGACACAATCCCCGCCGCCGTCGACGGGGTGGACGTCGCCTACTACCTCGTCCACTCGCTGGGCACCGGGCCCGGGTTCGAGCAGACCGACCGCGAGGCCGCCCGCGCGTTCGGCGAGGCCGCCGCCGCGGCCGGCGTGGCCCGCATCGTCTACCTGGGCGGACTGATCCCCGGCGGGGTGCCCGAGCAGCAGCTCTCGCCGCACCTCCGCTCGCGCGCGGAGGTCGGCCGCACGCTGCGGCGCAGCGGCGTGCCCACCGCGGAACTGCGCGCCGCGGTGATCATCGGATCCGGCAGCGCGTCGTTCGAGATGCTGCGCTACCTCACCGAGCGGCTGCCGGTGATGGTCACCCCGAGCTGGGTGGGGACCCGTATCCAGCCGATCGCCGTACGGGACGTGCTCCGCTACCTGGTCGGCGCGGCCGGGCTGCCGTCCGGGGTCAACCGGACCTTCGACCTCGGCGGGCCCGACGTCCTGACCTACCGGGGCATGATGCGCCGCTACGCCCGGGTCGCCGGGCTGCGCCGGCGCGTCATCGTCCCGGTGCCGGTGCTCACCCCGGGGCTGTCCAGCCACTGGGTGGGCCTGGTCACCCCGGTGCCGAACGCCATCGCCCGGCCGCTGGTCGAGTCGCTGCGGCACGAGGTGGTGTGCGGCGAGCACGACATCGCCCGCTGGGTGCCCGACCCGGCCGGCGGCCTGATCGGCTTCGACCGGGCGGTGGAGCTCGCCCTGCGCCGGATCCGCGACGCCGAGGTGGTCACCCGCTGGTCCTCGGCCTCCCTCCCCGGCGCGCCCAGCGACCCGCTGCCCACCGACCCCGGCTGGGCGGGCGGCAGCCTCTACGAGGACGTCCGGGAACGCGCCGTCGGGGCCTCCCCGAGTGCCGTCTGGCAGGTCGTCGAGGGCATCGGGGGCGACAACGGCTGGTACTCCTTCCCGCTCGCCTGGGCGTTGCGCGGCTGGCTGGACCGCCTGGTCGGCGGCGTCGGCCTGCGCCGCGGGCGGCGGGACCCGGCCCGGCTGCGGGTCGGCGACTCGCTGGACTTCTGGCGCGTCGAGGAGATCGAACCGGGGCGGTTGCTGCGGCTGCGAGCCGAGATGCGGCTGCCGGGCCTGGCCTGGCTGGAGTTGTCGGTCGGCCCGGACGGCGAGGGCGGCACGCACTACCGCCAGCGGGCGCTGTTCCACCCGCACGGACTGGCCGGCCACGCCTACTGGTGGGCGGTCGCCCCCTTCCACGCAGCCGTCTTCGGGGGGATGGCCCGCAACATCACCGAGCGGGCCCGGGAGGCGGGCTGACGCCGCGCCCTCCCGGCGGTCAGCCGAGGAACGCCCAGGCGGCCGCGCCGGTGGCCGTTCCCAGTCCCGCGCCCGCCACCGTCTGGCCGAGCGTGTGGTAGCGCAGAGCCACCCGCGACCAGCACACGGCGACCACCGCCGGGCCGCAGCCCCACCACCACGGCGAGTGCACCGCCGCCGCGAGTGCCACCACGGCCGAGGCCACCGCGGAGTCCACGCTGATCTTCCAGACCGTGTTGACGGCGAGCAGGACGACCGTCATCGCCCACAGCGCCAGCATCGCCACCAGGATCCCGCGCGGCGCGTGCCCGAGCAGCATCGCCAGCGCCCCGGACCCGATCGAGCCGAGGATCACCAGGAAGATCGGCCCGCGTTGCCGCCGGTCCACCACGTGCCGGTCACCCCAGGTGCCGCGCCGCCGTTCCCACTCGATGTACCCGGCCGGCACCAGTCCGGCGCACAGCGCGCCCAGCAGCCCCCAGCCGACCCCGGTCCAGTCACCCGCCGCGGCGACCCCGATCGCGACCATCCCCGCCAGCAGCACGTTGCGCGGCTGCAGCACGTCGGTCACCGCCCGGGCCGCGCCCGTCTGCCCGCTCACCCCGTCACCTCTGTCACGATGATCATCGTACGAGTCGCCGGGTGCTTCGACTGAGGGCGGGGCGGGCAGGCGGTGGGGTCAGAAGGCCGCGTGCCGGAGGATGTCGAGGACTTCGTCGGTGATCGCGGCCTCGTTCCGCTCGAAGTCCGGACCGGTGAGCCGGTCGGGCCGGTCGGGCAGGCCGGTGAGGACGGGCGTGTGCAGGTGGCCGCCGGGCAGCCGCGGGGCGAGGTCCAGCCGCAGCCGGTTGGAGCGGTAGGCCACCTCGTTGGAGAGGTAGCCACCGCCGCCGCCGGCGACGGCCCGCGACCCCGGGGTCGGCCCGTCCGCGCGGTCGACCGGCTGTTCGTCCCCGGCCGGGATCTCGGTGACCTCGGTGTTCAGCAGGGAGGGGTACGGCTGCTGGACGGCGGTCATCGCGCCGGTCGGGAGGGTGGTGGGGATGAACTCCGCTCCGGGGCCGAGCCCGGGGGCGGTCACCGGGTGCTCCCGGGTACCGCCGGAGAGCGTGCCGGTGTTGTCGGGGTACGGGTCGGCGGAGCGGGCTCGCCCCGCCCACGCCTCCAGGGTGAACAGGCCGGGGTAGCCCTGGCTGATCGTGGTGATGAGGTCGGCGGACCGGGGGCCGGGGGTGAGGCGCGGGCCGAAGGCGCGCTCGACGATGCCGTGGTCGAAGTCGGCGTAGCGGACGGGGAGCAGGACGGCCCTGATCTCGGCCCGGGTGCCGTCGGCGAGGGTGATCCGGCGGCCGTTCAGCTGCAGGGCGGCGGAGCCGGAGGGGTTGGCGCGGCGAAGCTCGTCGTCGAGGCCGAAGGGGTCGAAGCCGCTGACGAATATTCGCCGCAGGCCCGGGGTGCCGGTGAAGTCGTTCTCCGCCAGCCCTCGGGAGGCGTCCTCGAACCGTTCCCGCAGGGCCATGGCGTCGAAGGGGAAGTCGGGCTGCCACCGGGCGAGTTGGACGGTCATGGCGAGCCGGGTCCAGTAGAGCGGGCGGTCGTCCCGGGCGGGCAGGTCGCCGCCGGGGCGCCGTTCCTGCGCGCGGTCGGTCGCCGCCGACCAGAGGGCCCGTCCCCAGGCCTCCACGAGCCGTCCGGCCTCGGCCGCGTTCCGGGTACTGCACAGGGCGGCGGGGAAGCGTCGGACGAAGTCGCCGAGGGCCGCCCCCTCGGTGAAGGCCGCTGTCCGGGTGTCCCCGAGGCGGTCCTGCTCCCGGTCGGTCGGAGGAGAGGTGACGGTGCGACAGGCAGACCGGTCCTCGGCTGCCGAGGTGGTGGCCGGCAGCAGTGGCGTGGAGAGCACGCCGATGAGGGTCGCTGCCAGGACGGCGCGGCGGGCGGGCATCATGGAGTGTGACATTACACGGCGATCTGACGGTCAGCCAGATGTCCGACCCCTCCCGTGGGTTCGGGTGGCGCCCACCGGGTGGAACCCCGGCCCCGGCAGGCGCCGAAGGAGCGACCGCGGCATGAACCCACCGGCACACGACCGGTACTGACGCACCGGCACGGAACCGGAGCGGGTTCGCCGGACGACGACGGTGCCGTCTTCGCGGTCGCGCCGATGTTCCTCGCCCCCCGGAACGCCCCCCGGAACGCCCCTGGAGCGTCCCAGGAACGCCCCCGCCCACGGCCGGACGCCCGAGGGCTCCCGCGCCGCCCGGGCGCGGGAGCCCCCCGTGGGACGGGCCGGTCAGTGGCCGCCGTGGATCAGTTGGAGCGAGAAGCCGTGGTCGGTGGAGACGGCCGGCGTCCTGATCTCCGTCACCCCGGTCGCGGCGTCGTAGTACCAGCCGGAGGAGGCGGAGCCGAGCGCGGCCGCGGAGTCGAGCCGCGGCAGCAGGCCGCCCTCGGTGACGACCTGGCGCGGGGCGGGCTGGCCGTGCACGGTGAAGCGGTACGCCCGGCGGGCCGGCTTGTCGGCGTAACTTCCCACGCTGGCGCCGACCTTGACGACGGTGACGGCGCGGTTCGCGTGCACGTCGACCTGCTGGGTGGCCGAGGCGCCCTGGGCGAACTGCCGGGTGGTGCCGTCGTCCTCGTACAGGGTGTAGGAGGAGTCGCCCTGCGGGTAGAGGTCGTAGTCGAGTTCGGTCCGGTCCCGGTTCTGCCAGGAGAGCGTGCCCTTGGGCCACATCGGGACGATCGAGCCGCCCTTGACGAACAGCGGCAGCGTGTCGAGCGGCGCGGAGTAGCCGTTGATCGTGGTCGGGCCCTGGTAGGTGTGCCCGGTCCAGTAGTCGGTCCAGGTGCCCTCGGGCAGGTAGATGCCGTCGCGCACCGAGGTGTCCGAGTACACCGGTGCGACCAGGAAGTCCGGTCCGGCCAGGAACTCGTAGGTCGCGTTCGGCCCGAGGGCCGCCGGGTCGTCCGGGTACTCCAGGGCGAGCGGCCGGACCGCGCCGACGCCGGTCCTGGTGGCCTCCGCCGACAGGGTGTACATGTACGGCAGCAGCCGCTCCTTCAGCTGCAGGTACTTGCGGTTGACCGAGGTGTACGGCTCCCCGTCGAGCCAGGGCTGCTGGTCGCGGGGCTCCTTGCCGGCCATGTCCTTCGCCCAGCCGTCCATGGTCATGACGGCCGGGAGGAAGGCCTTCCACTGCAGGTCGCGGGCGTACATCTTCGGGTCGCGCCGGAAGATGGAGCCGATGTCACCGGTGTTGTACGCGATGCCGGACATGGTCGCGCCGGCGTAGGTGGGGATCTGCCAGCGGATGTAGTCCCAGGAGAGGCTCTGGTCACCGCTCCAGAGCACGCCGCAGCGCTGCGCGCCGGCCCAGGAGACGGGCAGCCAGACGAAGCCGCGGGCGTCGCTGTTGTCCTCGATGCCGGCCTTGGCCTGGTCGCAGGCGTTCAGCGCGAAGTCGTAGCCGTTGCCGACCCAGGCGACGTCGAGCTTGCGGACCCGGACCCCGGCCTTGACCTCCTCGGCCTGGTTGGGCAGGCCGTTCTGCGTCCAGAGCCCGAGCTGCGCGTGGTCCTTCCGCAGGCCCTCGCCGGTCTTCGCGAGGTCCTCGTAGCCGCAGCCGTAGCCGTCGTTGACCAGCATCCAGCCCAGCGGCATCTGGTTCTCGGCGTAGCCGTCGGCGACCTTCACCGCGTCCTGGGTGTGCCGCTCGCCGCGGTTGGCGTTGTGCAGGTAGCAGTCGGAGTCGCCGGGCTCCAGGCCGTAGACGGGCGGCATGAAGGGTTTGCCGACCAGCGCGGTGTACCGGCCGATCACCGACTTCACGTCGCCGGTGAAGTAGTAGGCGTCGAGGCGCCGTTCCTGCTGCCCGGTGCGGACGGGCGAGCCGAAGTCGTAGATCCCCGGCGCGAAGGTGTTGCGGAAGACCCCGTAGCCGGCGCTGGAGACGTAGAACGGCTGCGAGTTGTTGTAGCCGCCCTCGTTCCAGTTGGAGCTGTTGGCGACGTGGATGGTCTTGTCGCGGTGCGAGAAGGCGCCGTTCTGCTCGCCGCCGCCGAAGAACTGCTCGTCGGCGCCGCGCACCAGGCTCTGCCGCAGCCCGCTGGTGCTCCAGCGCAGTGGTGCGTCCTCCTGCCAGAGGGCGGTGCGGTCGTCGGCCCGGTAGAGGCCGAACCGCAGAGGGTGTTTGTAGACCCGCAGCACCAGGCCGCCGGAGCGGATCCCGTAGTACGCGCCGGCGTCGAACGTGCTGGTGTCGCGCTGGAGTTCGGGCTGCTTGCGGATGATGGTGCTGCCGGCCGGGTCGGTGAGGACGCCGTCCGGGGCGGCCCGCAGGCGCAGTTGGTCGTCGGCCAGGAAGTCGACCTTGGCCTTGAGGGCGCCCGCGGCGATGTCGTAGCTGCCCTGGGAGCCGTCGAAGGCGGTGAGGTCGCCCGCGTCGGCGGTCTGCGGCAGATAGGCCCGGCCGGTGTAGGAGTTGTCGTGCACGTCGTAGGGGACGACCAGGACGTGGTACGTGCCGGAGGCCCGGGGGATCACCGTCGCCTCGGGGTCGGCGGTGCCCGCGCTCTGGGCGACCTCCTTGCCGTTGGCGTCGTAGACGTACAGGTCGAAGTCGTCGGTGGGGGTCTGCCACTGGATGGAGACCGGGACGCCGCCCTCGGGGTTGTCGTCCCAGTACCCGGCCGGGACGTCGACGGTCAGGTCGAAGTGGTCGCAGACCGCGCCGTCCGGGTCCTGTGCGGCCGGCGGGCAGTCGGCGGCGCCGCCGAGCGTCCCCTTGGCGTACCGGGGGCTCTGCCAGGTCGCGCTCTGGTGGCCCGCGTCGAGGACGGCGGAGCCGGGGGTCGCGGCCCGGGCCGGAACGGCGGGCCCGGCGAGGGCGGCGACGCTGGTGACGGCCGCGGCGAGGGAGGCCCAGCGGAGGTGATGTCGAAGTAGGCGCACGGTGCGTTCTCCTGTCGACTGATCAGAGTGTGTTCACGTGGTGCGTGAAACTGCTTGAAACGCAGACTTTCGGAGCAACATTCACAGTTACTGTCGGTACATGTCAATGGTGGTGCGAGGCCGGACAGCAGACGGTCGGGGCACCCGGGGGTGCCCCGACCGGTAGCCGGCGGGCGTTCCTACTTGACCGATCCGGCGGTGAGCCCGGAGACGACCTGGCGCTCGATGAAGGCGAAGAGCACCACGACGGGGACGATGGCGACGACCGATCCCGCGAAGAGGTAGTTCCACTGGACGGTGTAGTTGCCGATGAAGCTGTTGATGCCGACGGTCAGCGGCTGGCTGTCTGGAGCGGTCGAGAGGGTCAGGCCCATGACGAACTCGTTCCAGGCGGAGATGAAGGTGAAGATCACCGCGGTCACCACGCCGGGCATGGCCAGTGGCAGGACGACCCGGCGCAGCGCTCCGAGCCGGCCGAGGCCGTCGATCATGGCGGCCTCCTCGAGCTCGACGGGGATGGAGCCGATGTAGGCGGTGAGGATCCAGATGGCGAAGGCCAGGTTGAAGGCGGCGTTGCAGAGGATCAGGGTCCAGACGGAGTTGAGCATGCCGAGCTGGTAGAACTCGCGGTAGAGGCCGACCAGCAGCGAGGTCGGCTGGAACATCTGGGTGACCAGGACGAGCAGCAGGAAGAGTTTGCGGCCGCGGTAGCGGATGCGGGCGGTGTAGTAGGCGGCGGGCAGCGCCACGAGCAGGGCCAGCAGGGTGGAGCCGCCGGCGACCAGCAGGGTCACGCGCAGGTTGCCGCCGAGGGTGGAGTCGCGCCAGACGTCGACGAAGTTGGACCAGGCGAAGTGGGTCGGCAGGTAGCCGGGGTCGCGCAGCTCGTCGGCCGGGCGCAGCGCGGTGACGACCATCTCCAGGTAGGGGAGGAGGAAGAGCGCGGCCAGCAGCCAGGCGACGGCCGCGATGACGAGGGTGCGCGGGCTGGTCCGGCGCCCGGTCAGGCGTGCTCGGGAGCCGGGCGCGGCGGCGCCGGGCGCGGGTGTGGGGGCCGGCCGGGCGGGGCGCCGGGCCCGGTCCGTCTGCTGGGCCATCAGCTCTCCTCCTCGTTCCAGCGGCTGACCTTGAGGAAGACCAGCACCATCACCACGACCAGGGCGAAGTTGACGACGGACATGGCCGCGGACTCGCCGATGTCGGTGTTCTTCAACTGGTACATGAACACGGTGGTGGTGGCCGTGGCACTGTCCGGGCCGCCCTGGGTCATGCCCCAGATGACGGGGAAGGAGTTGAAGACGTTGATCAGGTTGATCACCACGCCGACCAGGAAGGCCGGGCGCAGCAGCGGCAGGGTGATGCGCAGGTAGGTCTGCCAGGTGCCGGCGCCGTCCACCCGGGCCGCCTCGTAGACCTCGCCGGGGACGGTCTGCAGCCCGGCGAGCAGGGTGTAGGTGGTGAAGGGGAGGGAGACGAAGACCGCGACGCCCATCATCCAGGGCCAGGCGGTGGAGGGGCTGCCCAGCCAGTCCTGGGGGCCGTCGATCAGGCCGAGGTCGGTCATGGCGGTGTTGAGCACGCCGGCGGTCTGGTTGAGCATCCACTTGAAGCCGATGGCGGTCATCAGGACGGACGCGGCCCAGGGCGCGATCAGGGCCCAGCGGGTGAGACGGCGGCCCGGGAACCGCTGGTTGAACAGCTGGGCGAGGGCCAGCGAGAGCAGCATCGTCAGGCCGACGACGGCGACCGTCCAGATCACCGTGCGGACGAGGACGTGCCCGAGGTCGGTCTCGCCGAAGAGCTTGCGGTACTTGTCGAAGCCGGCGGAGCCGCGGACGAAGCCGCTGGTGCTGATCCGCAGGAAGGAGGTGCGGACCATCTCGTAGACGGGCCACAGGACCACGAACAGGATCAGCAGGACGGCCGGGCCGATCCAGGGCAGGGGGCCGAGCCTGCCGGGGCCGGAGCGGGCGGCCGGCCTGCCCCGGCCGGGCCTGCGGGCCTGGGGGGCAGCGGATTTGAGGGACACGGGTGGTGCCTTCCGGGCGTGTGCGGCAGCGCGTGCCGCACGGCTTGCGACGTGCCGGGGCCCCGGCGCCGGTGGGTGCCGGGGCGGGCGCGGCTACTTGTTCGCGACGGCGTCCTGGGACTTCTTCTGCAGGTCGCCGAGGACCTTGGCCGGGTCGCCGGCGACGGCGGTCCCGATGCTCTTCTTGATCTCGGCGGAGACGGCGTCCCAGCTGGTGTCACCGAGCGGGTAGAAGGAGGCCTGCGGCAGGAGGGCGAAGAACGGTTCGAGGTCCTTGTGCTTGCCGCTGGAGGTCATCTCGTGCAGGGTGTCCTGGGTGACCGGCATCAGGTTGTAGGTCTCGTCGAACTTGAGCGTGTTGTCCTTGGAGTACACGAAGTCGAGGAACTTCTTGATCTGGTCCCGGTGGCCGTTCTTCTTGAACGCCATCGTCCAGTCCGCCACGCCGAGGGTGGACTTGAGCGGGCCGGTCTTGCCGGGGATCGGTGCGACCGCGTAGTCGACCTTGCCGTCCTTGGACATCTGGATCAGCGAGGGGTGGCCGTTGACCATGGCCGCCTTGCCCGCGGCGAAGTCGGCGAACGCGGTCTTGCGGTCGGTGGTCGCCGGGTTGGCGTAGGTCAGGCCGGGGTCGACGAGGTTGGCCTTGAGCCAGCCGAAGGTGTCGATGTTGGCCTGGCTGTTGAGGGTGTACGCGCCGGACTTGTCGGTGGGGCCGCCGCCGTTGCCGAGCTCCCACATCATGCTCTCGCCCTGGGCCTCCTCGGGGCCGAGCGGCAGCGCGTACGGGGTGACCCCGGGGACCTTGGCCTTGACCAGCGCGGCGTCGGCCTTCACCTCGTCCCAGGTCTTCGGAGCCTCGGTGATCCCGGCCTGGGCGAAGAGCGCCTTGTTGTAGAAGAAGGCGCGGGCCGAGGAGACGAACGGGATGCCGTACTGCACGCCCTTGACCTGGCCGGCCTCGGCGAAGGAGTCGATGAAGCCGGCCCGGGTGCCGGTCGACAGCACGTCCTCGGCCTTGTAGAGGAGGTCGTCGGCGACCTTGTCGGCGTAGCCGCCGGTCTGCAGGACGTCCGGCATGTTACCGCTCTGGATCATGGTCTTGACCTGCTTGTCGATGTCGTTCCAGTTCACCACCTGGACATCGACCTTGATGGCCGGGTTGGCCGCGGTGAACGCGGAGGCGACGTCGTTCCAGTAGGCCTTGGAGCTGTTGGACTCCTTGTCGCCGTAGTCGGCGGCGACCAGCTTGAGGGTCACGCTCCCGTCCGCCGAGGCGCCGCCACCGCTGCCGCACGCCGTGAGAGCGAGCGCGGTGACCGTACACACCACCGAGAGACCGAGTACACGTCCGTTCACCGCAGTTACCGCCTTCGTGCCGTCGGACCCGCGTTCCGGCCGGGTCCACTCCTGGGGATTGAGAGTCGGCAGCAGCCTTCGGATCGTCGTGCGGGCGCAGCCCCGTGGGTGGCTGCTGCCTGGCCGCATTGTTCATCTATGCGTGAAGATCGCTCGTTTCGAGCAGATCCGAAAGCTGCTGCGTCGCGAAGTATTCACGAGGTGGGCCGACCGGTCCAGGTGCTGTTATCGGACCGTTGTGCTTCGGACCGCCGATATCCCGGCCGATCCGGCCCGTGGCCGGGACTCTGGCGTGACGCTCTGTCACTGCCTCGGTTCATGTGATGAGTTGGAGTGACTCGACGATCACCCTGAGGCGTGCCGGCTGCCCGTAATGCACCTTCTGTCGTTGCAGGTTATTGACCTGTACCTGTTGACTCATGCTGATAGCGGCGCCACTCTGGACATATTCGAGCATCAGTAAGCATGCGGATGCTCGCTTTCCTCCAGGGAGGACCCTCACATGCGTTCCGCACCGACCCCAGTCCTGCCGAGGCCGGGCAGTCCCGGCGCCAGACCCGCCGCGGTCTCCGTCGCCCTGCTCCTCATCGCCTCGCTCTTCGCCGTCCTCGGCCCGACCGGTACGGCACGTGCCGCAACGGCGGGCAAGGTCACCGGAGTCAGCCGGTCCGGCGACACCTTCACCGTCACCACCTCCGGCGGGGCCGCCGCCCGGGTGGCCGTCGCCAGGGCCGACATCTTCCGGATCTGGCTCTCGCCGGACGGCACGTTCGGCAACGACCCTGCCGGTACCGACCTCGCCGTCAGGACCGGCTTCGGCACCGTCGGCGCCACCCTGACCGACGCCGGCCCGTACTACCGGATCAGCACCCCGGCGATCAGCCTGCGGATCAACAAGTCGCCGCTCACCTTCGCCCTGTACAAGGCCGACAACACCACCCTGGTGTGGGCGGAGTCCAAGCCCACCAGCTGGACCGCCTCGCAGACCACCCAGTACCTCACCCGCGGCGCCGACGAGCAGTTCTACGGCACCGGCCTGCGGCTCGGGGAGTGGGCCCTGCGCGACAAGACCGTCCCGATCTCGGTCTCCAACCGGTGGACCGAGAACAGCAACGCCAGCCCCGCGCCGTTCTACATGTCCACCAACGGCTACGGCGTCATGCGCAACACCTGGGCGCCCGGCTCCTACGACTTCGGTGCGCCGACCGCGCTCACCCACGACGAGAAGCGCTTCGACGCCTGGTACTTCGCGGGCAACTCGCTCAAGGACGTCCTCAACGGCTACACCGACGTCACCGGCAAGCCCTTCCTCGCGCCCATCTGGGGCCTGGAGCTCGGCAACGCCGACTGCTTCAACGCCTCCAACCCCGCCTACACCGGCGATCACGACCGGCTGCGCCACCAGACCACGCCCGACGTGGTCGGTTACGCCACCGACGCCCGGGCCGCCGACATGCCGTCCGGCTGGTTCCTGCCCAACGACGGCTACGGCTGCGGGTACACCGACCTGCCGGACGCCGTCGCCGGCCTCAAGGCCAAGGGGTTCAACACCGGCCTGTGGACCTCCACCGGGCTGGCCGACATCAACTGGGAGGTCGGGACGGCCGGTTCACGCGCCGTGAAGACCGACGTCGCATGGATCGGCGGCGGCTACAAGAACGCCTTCACCGGCGTCAACCAGGCCGTCGCCGGCATCGAGGACAACGCCGACGCCCGGCGCTTCGTCTGGACGGTCGACGGCTGGGCGGGCACCCAGCGCAACGCCGTCGTCTGGACCGGCGACACCAGCGGCACCTGGGACGCCATGCGCTGGCACGTCCCCGCGATCACCGGTGCGGGCCTGTCCGGGCTCAACTACGCCTCCGGCGACATCGACGGCATCTACGGCGGGAGCCCGCAGACCTACGTCCGCGACCTGCAGTGGAAGGCGTTCACCCCGGCGTTCATGACGATGTCCGGATGGGGCGCCGGCAACCCGTCGGCGGGCTACAACGACAAGCAGCCCTGGCGGTTCACCGAGCCGTACCTGTCGGCCAACCGCAAGTACCTCCAGCTGAAGATGCGGCTGATGCCGTACTTCTACACGATGAGCAAGGCGGCCAACGACACCGGCGTGCCCTCCACGCGGGCGATGGTGCTGGAGTACCCGGACGACCCGGTCGCGCGCGGGAACCTGACGAGTGGTCAGTTCATGGCCGGTGACTCCTTCCTGGTCGCCCCGGTCGTCTCCGACACCTCGACCAGGGACGGCATCTACCTGCCCGCGGGCAGCTGGACCGACTACTGGACCGGCAAGGTCTACAACGGTCCGGGCTGGCTCAACGGCTACTCCGCGCCGCTCGACACCCTCCCGCTGTTCGTCAAGGCCGGCGGCGTCGTGCCGATGTGGCCGCAGATGAACTACACCGGCGAGAAGCCCGTCTCCACGCTCACCTACGACGTCTACGCGCGCGGCAACTCCTCCTTCGACCTCTACGAGGACGACGGCACCACCCGCGCCTACCAGTCCGGGGCCTACGCCCGCCAGCGGGTCGACGTCACCGCCCCGGCCGCCGGCACCGGCGACGTCACCCTCTCGGTCGGCGCCTCGACCGGCAGCTACGCCGGCAAACCCGCCTCGCGCGGCTACGAGTTCACCGTGCACAGCGCCACGGCGCCGGCGTCCGTCAAGGCCGGCGGCACCACGCTCACCGCGCTGAACAGCAAGGCCGCGTACGACGCCGCGAGCACCGGCTGGTACTTCGACCCGGCGGACCGGGCCGGGGTGCTGTGGATCAAGACCGGCAGCGCCTCCGGCGCGTTCACCGTCACCGCCACCGGCATCACCGTGCCCAACGGCACGCCCGTGGCGGCGAGCGGCCCGATCGCGCAGACCGGGTGGAAGCTCGCGTACGCCGACAGCCAGGAGACCGCCGGCGAGAACGGCGCCGCGGCCAACGCCTTCGACGGCAACGGCGGCACCATCTGGCACACCAAGTGGAGCAACGGCGCGGACCCGCTCCCGCACGAGATCCAGATCGACCTCGGCGCCCGCTACGACGTCGATTCGACCACCTACCTGCCCCGGCAGGACGGCGGCGTCAACGGCCGGATCGGCCAGTACGAGATCTACGTATCGGACTCCACCACCGCGTGGGGCGCCCCCGTGGCCACCGGCACCTTCGGCGACACCGCCGCTGCCAAGACGGTGAACTTCACCGCCAAGTCCGGCCGCTACCTGCGCCTGAGAGCGCTCACCGAAGCCGGCAACCGGGGCCCCTGGACCAGCCTCGCCGAACTCACCGCCACCGGCCGGCTCTCGCCGTAGGCACGCCGGCCGCCGGCCGCCGCCTGCCGACGGAAACGGCCCGGCCCCCGTGTGAGGGGCCGGGCCCAGCGGTGTTCCAGGTCCTGTCAGTCGATCCGCGCTCCCGGCCGGGCCGGCCGGGCCAGGACCTAGGCGGCGAGGGCGACGCGCCGCCGCGGCGGCCTGCGGCGGGAGCCGGTGGCCGTCTGCGGGGTGCGCTCGGCGGGGGCGGGACGGCTGCGGCGGTTGCGGCCTCCGGCGGCGCTGCGGCGGGGCCGCTCGACGACGGGGTCGGGGATCACGACGGGCACGCCGGTGGGCACACGGGCACCGGTGATGCGGGCGAGCTCCTCGTCGGCGGAGTGCACCCGGGTGGCGGTGGGAGTGATCCCCGCGGTGGCCATCATGCGGGCCATCTCGCGGCGCTGGTTGGGCAGGACGAGCGTGACCACGGTGCCGGACTCCCCGGCCCGTGCGGTGCGCCCGCCACGGTGCAGGTAGTCCTTGTGGTCGCCCGGCGGGTCCAGGTTGACGACCAGGTCGAGCCCGTCGACGTGGATGCCCCGGGCGGCGACGTTGGTGGCGATGAGCGCGGTGACGTGGCCGGTGCGGAACTGCTCCAGCGTGCGGGTCCGCTGGGGCTGGGACTTGCCTCCGTGCAGGGCGGCGGCCTTCACCCCGTTGGCGAGGAGGTCCTCCACCAGGCGGTCGGCGCCGTGCTTGGTGTCGGTGAACATGATCACCCCGCCGTCACGGGAGGCGATGCGGGCGATCGTGGCGTTCTTGTCGTGGTTCTGCACGTGCAGCACGTGGTGCTCCATGGTGCTGACCGCCCCGGCCGACGGGTCCACCGAGTGGGTGACCGGGTCGTTGAGGAAGCGGCGCACCAGGCGGTCCACGTTGCGGTCCAGGGTGGCGGAGAACAGCATCGTCTGGCAGCCCTGCGCGACCTGTTCGAGCAGTTCGGTGACCTGCGGCAGGAAGCCCATGTCGGCCATCTGGTCGGCCTCGTCCAGGACGGCGATGCCGACCTCGTCCAGCCGGCAGTCGCCGCGCTGGATCAGGTCCTTGAGACGGCCGGGGGTGGCGACGACGACGTCGGCCCCGCGGTTCAGCGCGTGGGCCTGGCGGCCGATCGACACCCCGCCCACCACGGTCGCGATCCGCAGGCGGACCGAGTGCGCGAACGGGGTGAGCGCCTCGGTGACCTGCTGCGCGAGCTCACGCGTGGGGACGAGCACCAGCGCCAGCGGCCGGCGCGGCTCCGCACGCCTGCCGGCGGTGCGGGCCAGCACGGCGAGGCCGAAGGCGATGGTCTTGCCCGAACCCGTCCGGCCGCGCCCGAGGACGTCGCGCCCGGCGAGCGAGTTGGGCAGCGTCGCGGCCTGGATCGGGAAGGGCGAGGTGACGCCCTGGCGGGCCAGGGTGGACAGCAGCGCCTTCGGCATGTCCAGCTCGTCGAACGACTCGACGGCCGGCAGCGACGGGGTGGTGCTGACCGGCATCGCGAACTCGCCCTGCGGGGCGGAGCTCTGACGCCCCCTCGCGCCGGAGGGCCGCCGGCCGCCGCCGGAGCGGGGCGCGGAGCTGTTGCCGCGCGCGGAGCGGCCTCCGGAGGCGCTGCCGCCGGAGCGGGAACCGGCACTCTGGTACGGGGAACGACTGGAACGGTTCATACGGAAACCTTCCTCAAAGGGCGGCACGCTTCGAGGAAGGCTCCGCAGCGCGGGGCGCCGGCGGAGATCGCAAGGAACGGGCCAGAAGTGTGACGGGTGGAGCGTGGACGGCACAGCCGTGCGGCACGTCACCTACGGTCGGCGCTCACCGCGCGGGCGGGAGCGGAGAACCTCGAACCGTGAGCTGTCACGGCGGGGCGCCGGTCCGGACGCGGCGCTGTGCGTCTCGCGTGGGACCGGCCGCCGGTGGCGGAGCCAGGGGCCTGAGCGGCCGGGATCGTTCGTGGAGCAAAAGCCGAGGGGCCCGCACCGGGCATGTACGCGGTGCGGGCCCCTCGCTGCCGGGCGGGTGCCGTGGCAGAAGAACTACAGCGGGCGAATGTTCTCGGCCTGCGGGCCCTTCTGGCCCTGCGTGACGTCGAACTCGACCTTCTGGCCCTCGAGCAGCTCACGGAAGCCCTGGGCGTTGATGTTCGAGTAGTGGGCGAACACGTCCGGGCCGCCACCCTCCTGCTCGATGAAGCCGAAGCCCTTTTCCGCGTTGAACCACTTCACGGTGCCATTAGCCATAAAAAAATCTCCTTCAAGGGCTGTCCGAAGACCGCACTGTGCGGACTCCGAGTCGCCGCGATGATGACCCGCCCGGGGAAGAGCCGGGAAACAAAAATGCGCCTGCGAAACATCAGCAGGCGCACACAAAGTTCATGGGAACCACTACTGCAACTGAAAACGACTGTAGCAGGCCCGGGACGGTTCCGGTGGAAAATCCGGCCGCGGATATTTCCGGGGCGCGGTCACGGGCGGCCCGTGACCGCGCCGACGGCTGTCCCGTCACGCCGGTCCGACGGCGTCGACGGCCAGGCTGTACCGCTGCTTCTCCTTGCGGGTGGCGCCGAGCCGGTCGTAGAAGCGGATGGCGCCCTCGTTCCAGGCGGGGGTGTTCCACTGCACCTGTCCGAGCCCGCGAGCCCGGGCCTCGGCCACCACGGCGGCCACCAGTTCCGCGCCGAGGCCCAGACCGCGGTGCTTCTCGCGCAGGTAGAGGCAGTCGAGGTGGAGGTACGGCCGTCCCTCCCAGGTGCTGAACTCGCTCGTACAGGTGGCGTACCCGGCGAGCCCGCCGCCCGGCAGCTCGGCCACCAGGCAGGTCAGCCGCGGCTCCGCGCGCTCGAACAGCTCCACCGCGAGCAGCGCCGCCAGACCTTGCGCCGGCGGGGCCGCCCGCTCGTACGCCGCGTGCTCGGCCGCCAGGACCGCCACCTCCGCGAGGTCGGCCGGCATCGCACGGCGCACGCCCGCCTCGTCCACTCGAGTGCTCATGGAGATCATCATCCTCCACGGCCGGGCCGGCCCGGGGTGCTGCTCACACGGGCTTGCGCGCCGAGGTCGAGACCAGGGTGTAGGAGAGCGCCTCGAAGCCCGGCCTGCGGACCAGCGCGCGGAAGCGGGTCAGCTCGTCGAGCGTGAGACCGGTGGCGAGCAGGGGTTCCTGGAGCTGGCGGGAGTTGATCTCGTGGAGGCGGGCGCCGCCGTCGTGGGACCAGCTCTCGGCCTGGACGGTGGTGTGGACGTCGGTCAGACCGAGGTCCGTCATCGCGCCCTGGACCTGGCGCCCCCAGTCCAGGTCGGCACCCCGGTCGCCGAGGACGGCGAGGACGGCGTCGATGACCCGGGAGAAGAGCTCGCGTTCGGACGGGTCGACCGGGGTGAGGACGGAGAGCGGGCTGCGGTCGAACTCCTCGATCAGCAGGAGGCCGCCGGGCCGCAGGGCGCCGGCCAGGGTGGCGAGCACCTCGCGGCGTTCGGGCAGGTGGAGGAGGAGCAGGCGGGCGTGGATCAGGTCGAAGGGGCCACCGGGCGGCTGCTCGTTCCGGACGTCGTGGCGACGGACGAGGAGGTTCCCGGTGGACCCGGCGGACCCGGCCAGTCGGGCCGGGTCGAGATCGGTGGCGGTCACGGAGCCGGTGGGACCGACCAGTCGGGCGAGCAGCCGCGCGATCGACCCGGCTCCGGCCCCGACCTCCCAGCAGTGGGCGCCGTTCGGGACCCCGAGGCGGTCCAGGTGAGAGGCGGTGATCGGGTCGAGGGAGGACTCCAGCACCTGCAGCTGGTCCACGGCCTCGTCGGCCCGGTTGTCGAAGGCGTAGCGCGTGTCGGTCGGCATCAGGGCAGCTCCTGTGGCGTTCGGCGGGGCGGGGTGAGGGCGGCGAGTACGCGGGCCGGGTCCCGGCGTGCGGCAGCGCCGTCCAGCGCGGCCGTGATCCGGCCGGCGCCGAGGACGGTGATCCGGTCGGCGATGGGGAGCACCTGGGCCGGGCGCGGGGAGGTGACGACAACGGCCATCCCGTCGGCGGCCAACTGGGCCGCCAGGGCGAGGACGTCGGCCGCGACGGCGGGGGCCAGGCCCTCGGTGGGCTCGTCGATCAGCAGGACGCGAGGCCCGGAGAGCAGGGTGCGGGCGATGGCGAGCATCTGCTGCTCGCCGCCGGAGAGGCGGTCGGCGCGATGGTGCAGCCGCTCGCCGAGCCGGGGGAGCAGGTCGACGACCCTGGCCGGTGACCAGGCTGTCGGCCGCCGCCGGTGTGCCACCTTGAGGTGCTCGGCCACCGTCAGGGACGCGAAGACCCGGCGCCCCTGCGGGACGAGGCCGATGCCGGCCCGGGCCCGGCGGTGGGTGGGGAGACGGGTGACGTCGGTTCCGGCGAGTTCGATCCGGCCCGAGCCCACCGGGACCAGGCCGGCCAGCGCGTGCAGGAGGGTCGTCTTTCCGGCGCCGTTGGGCCCGAGAACGGCGTGCACGGAGAACTGCCCGGCCGTCAGGTCGATGCCGTGCAGAACGGTGCCGCCGTGGTAACCGGCCCGTAGGGAGAGCGTTTCGAGCATCCGGATCACCCGGCCCGGGTGTCGAGGTAGGCCGCCCGGACGGCGGGGTCGGCGCTGATCTGATCCGGAGTGCCCTCGGCGATCGACCGGCCCTCGTGCAGGACGGTGATGCGGTCGGCCAGGGCGTTGACGAAGGCGAGGTCGTGCTCGATCAGGAGCACGGCGACCTCGGCGGACACCTGGCGCAGGACCGTCACCAGCCGGTCGGTGTCCTCCTCGGCCAGGCCGGCGGCCGGCTCGTCCAGCAGCAGGATCCGGGGCCGGGTGGCGAGGGCGGCCGCGATCTCCACCAGCCGCTGCTGGCCGTGGGACAGGTGCCCGGCGGTGTGGGAGGCCAGGTGCCCGATGCCGACCTGGTCGAGCTGTTCGTGGCAGCGGCGTCCGAGTTCGCGGTACCGCCGGGGGCGCCAGAGCCCGCGCAGTCCGGTGTGCCGCCAGGCCGCGAGGGCCACGTTGTCCAGGGCGCTCAGGCCGGCGAGCACGGCGGGCTGTTGGAAGGTGCGGGCGATGCCGAGGCGGGACCGTCGGGCCGGGCCGGTGCGGGTGACGTCCTGCCGGTCGAGAAGGATCCGCCCGGACGACGGTACGACCGTGCCGGCGACCAGGCCGAGCAGGGTGGACTTGCCGGCGCCGTTGGGCCCGATCACGGCGTGGCGTGCCCCGGGTGCGACCGTCAGGTCGAGCCGGTCGACGGCGACCAGCGCGCCGTAGCGGCGGGTCACGTTCGCGATGCTGAGCAGGGCGTTCACGGGCCGACCTCCGGGGAGGCGGGACGGGCCGGGGCGCCGGAGGGAGGAGCCGGCAGGGAGCCGCGGGGGAGCCGGCGGAGGCGGACGCCCGCGAGCCCGCGGGGGAGCAGGTACACGGAGGCGATGAACAGGGCGCCGAGCAGCAGCGGGCCGTGCCCCGGCCAGTGGGCGGCGAGCTGGTCCCGGGTGATCAGTATCAGCGCGGTGCCGGCGAGGGCGCCGAGCGGCGAGGCCACGCCGCCGAGGACGGCGGCGAGCAGGCAGAGCGAGGACGTGGTGAAGCCGACGTCGGCGGGGGAGACGTAGCGCTGGGCGGTCACGAGCAGCTGGCCGCCCACTCCCGCCAGGGCGGCGGCCCAGACGTGGGCACCGAGGAGCACACGGGTGACCGGATGGCCGCTGGCCAGCATCCGCGCCTCGTCGTCGCGGCACCCGGCGAGCAGCAGCCCGAGCGGCGAGCGCAGCGCCATGACCGTCGCCGTGATCGCGCAGGCGGCGACGGCGACCGCGTACCGGTAGACGTCCGGGTCCTCCGTCAGCGGTGCCGTGCCCCAGAGCGCGCGGACCGGCGGTATGCCGGCCAGGCCGTCGGTGCCACCGGTGACCGAGCTCCAGCGGGCCGCCGCGGTGGCGGTCAGTTCTCCCAGGGCCAGTGTGATCATCAGGACCGTCACGCCGCGGGCCCGGACGACGGCCGGTCCGGTCAGCAGGGCGAAGAGCGCGGCGGCCGACGCGGCGGCGGCGAGCTGGACCGGCCCGACGTCGACGCCCGCGCGGCCCAGCAGGGCGGTGGTGTAGGCGCCGACGGCGTACGGGGCGGCCTGGCCGAGTGTGGGCAGCCCGGCCCGGCCGGTGAGCACGGTGATGCCGACGGCGGCCAGGCCGAGCGCGGGTACCGGGGTGATGAGGACGAGTGTCGACTCGTCGACCACGGCCGGTACGCCGAACAGCGCGAGCACGGTCAGCAGCAGCGCCCATCCGGCCGGGCGCACGGCAGACCCCCGGCCCGGCGGCCGGGAGCCTCCCGCGGGGCGTGCGCCGCCGCCCGACGGTGTCGCGGCCGACCGGAGCGAGCGGACGATCCCCGGTGCGAGCGACCGGATCCCGTTCATCCGCGCGCTCCGGCGGCGCCGGCGCGGCGCAGGACCAGGGCTGCGGCCATCGCCGTGAACAGGAGGTAGGGGGCGAGGTCCGGTACCAGGTCGACGCCGAGGGTCTGCACCTCGCCCACGGCCACCGCCGCCACCAGGGCGCCCAGGACCGAGCCCATGCCGCCCAGCACCACCACGATCAGGGAGAGCAGCAGGACGGTGTCGGCCGTGCGTGGGCCGGGGCCGATGATGGGCGCGCCGAGGACGCCCGCGAGGCCCGCGAGAGCCCCGGCGCCGGCCAGCACGGCGGTGTGGACCAGACGGGGGTCGGTGCCCAGGCCCGCGACCATCGCGGAGTCGTCCACCGTGGCCCGCAGCAGCGCGCCGGCCCTGGTGCGGCGGAGGAAGAGCTGCCCCGCGGCCGCCAGCAGCGCCGCCACCACGATGAAGGCCAGCCGGTAGACCGGGTAGCGGTGCCCGCCGAGGTCGGTGCTGCCGTCGAGGGCCGCCGGCAGGGTGACCGGGAGGTCGTCGGGCCCGGCGGCCGTGCTGAGCAGATCGCCGCCGACCAGCGCCACGCCGAAGGTGAGCAGTGCCTGGGCGAGATGGCCGCGCCGACGAATCGGTGCGGTGAGTGCGGCGAGCAGCCCGCCGCCGGCGCCGGCCGCGGCGACGGCGACGGCCAGCGCGAGCAGCAGCCCCCACCATGAGCCGTCCGACAGCGCGGCGGCGGTGTAGGCGCCGACGGCGTAGAGGGTGCCGTGGGCGAGATTGAGGACGTCACCGGTCCCGAACGCCAGCGTGAGCCCGGCCGCCGCGACGTACAGCAGCAGCCCGTAGGCCACGCCGTCCACCGCGGGCACCAGATGTGCGTCGATCAGGCCCATCGGCCCCCCTCTCCGGTGCCCGGTCAGTTCCCGATGGTGGCGAGGTCCTGGACCATCTGGTTGGAGAGTGCGCGGCCGTCGCTCCTGACCTCGCGCAGGTACCACTTCTGCACCGGCGAGTGGGTGTTGCTGCCGAACTGCCAGGTGCCGCGGGGGCTGTCGATCTGGCCGAGGCCGGCGATCGCGGTGTTCAGCGTCTGCGGGTCGACCTTGTCGCCCGCCGCGCCGATCGCCTTGTCGAGCACGGAGGCGGCGTCGTAGGAGGCCATCGCGTACGTGGTGGGCGGGGACTGGTGCTTGGACTGCCAGGCCGAGACGAACGCCCGGTTGGCCGCGTTGTCCAGGTCCGGGGCGTAGTTGAGCACCGAGCGGATCCCCTTGGCGGCATCGCCCTGGGCGGTCAGCACGCCGCCCTCGGTGAGGAACCCGGCGGCGTACAGCGGGGTGCCGGCCAGATCGGACTGGGCGTACTGCTTGACGAAGTCGACCGCCGCGCTGCCGGCGTAGAAGCAGTACACCGCCTTGGCCTTGGAGTTCTTGATCTTGTTGAGGTACGGAGTGAAGTCGGTGGTGGCGGGGAACGGCGTGAAGGTCGCCTTGCCGTCGGGGCCGGCGAGCTGGCCACCGGCCTTGGCGAACGCGTCGGTGAATCCGCGCAGTTCGTCCCAGCCACCCTGGTAGTCGGGCCCGATCGCGTAGACCGGCCCGTTGACGACGTCGTGCACGTACTGGGCGATCGCGGCTCCCGGCTCGTCGGACATGAAGCTGGTGCTCCACTGCCGGCTGACCTCCTTGACGGCGGGGCGGCCGTTGGAGCTCACCAGCGGGATCCCGGCCTCGCCGAGCAACGGGGAGATCGCGGCGACGGAACCCGCGCCGACCACACCGGTGACGGCGAGGACCTTGTCCTGCTTGACGAGCTTGGTGGCGGCGGGGAGGGCGGTCGGCGCACCGTCGCCCTCGTCGGCGATCACCAGGTCGACCGGATGGCCGCCGAGCTTGCTGTCGTGGGTGTCCAGATAGAGCTGGAAGCCGTCCCGCAGATCGGTTCCGACGGACTTGTACGTCCCGGAGAGCGACGCCAGCAGGCCGATCTTCACCGTGCTTCGACCACCGCCGGCCGCGTCGCCGCCGCTGTGGCCGCTGCTGCAGCCGGTGGCGAGTAGCAGGGCGGACAGGAGGGCTCCTGCCGAGCGGCGTCTGCGGATCGGTGACATGTGTGCTCCCGGAGTAGGCGTGACAGGCCGGAACTGATGGTCGGTCAGGAGGGCGTGTCGAGCAGCTTGGCGCGGGCCGCGGGGGTGAGTTGCGGGCCGACCTGGTTGATGAGCTCGGCCATCTCGAAGGAGACCTGGCCGATGTCGCAGGCCTTCGAGGCCAGGACCAGCAGCGAGGCACCGCTGCTGACCGCCATGGAGAAGAGGAAGCCGCCGTGCAGCTCGGTCAGGTTGCTGACCACCGGCTCCGCCTTCAACAGCCGTGCGGCGCCGGCCAGCAGGCTGACCAGCCCCGACGCGATCGCGGCGAGCTGGTCGGCGTGCTCCGCGTCGACCTCCTTGGTGGCGGCGATCAGCAGCCCGTCGGCGGAGACCGCCACCGCGTGGGTGATCTCCGGGACCCGGGCCGCGAAGTCGTTCAGCAGCCAGTCGAGATCGTGCGTCGAGGGGGAGGTCATGCGTCTTCCTTCTGGTTCGGATCGGAGAGGAGTGGCTTGGGGGCGGCGCGTCCGGCGCGGCTGGCGCCGATGCCGCGGGCGTAGGCGGCCATGGAGGCCGAGACCTGTCCGGGGTCGCGGTGTGCCAGTCCGTGCGAGGGATGGGCGGCGGGCGGCGGGGAGCCGGAGGTGCTGGGAGCCGCCGCGTGGGCGGGGGCGGGCTCAGCGGCGGAGGCCGCGGGCCGCCTGCGCATGGGCAGGCCGCTCCCGGTGGTGCCCGCGGTCGTCGACTCCGACGGCGCCGGTGAGGCGGCGGGCGGCAGCGCCGGCGCTGCCGCCGGGGCCTGGGCGGGCGCGGGGGCCTGGGCGGGCGCCGGGGCCTCGACGGGCGCGGGGACGGCCACGGAGACGGGGGCCGCGACGGGGGCCGGGTCGGCTGCCTCGGCCACGCCGAACACCGTGTCCGGAAGGGTGACCTCGGCGATGGTGCCGCCGCCCGGACGCGGGCGCAGCTCGACCCGGATGCCGTACCAGGACGCCAGGTGGCCGACCACGGTCAGGCCCATCGCGCGGACGGCGGCGATCTCGACCGGAGGGGGTGTGGCCAGCTTCTCGTTGGCGGCGTCCCAGCGGTCCTCACCCAGGCCGATGCCCCGGTCGCAGACCTGGACCACGAGCCGGTCGGTCAGCAGCCGGGCCTCGGCGGTCACCCGGGTCCCGGGCTTGGAGAAGGCGGTGGCGTTGTCGAGCAACTCGGCGAAGAGGTGGACCAGATGGTCCACCGCCCGGCCCTCGACCAGGACGCCCTGGTCCGTGGTCCCGACGTCGATCCGGGTGTAGCGCTCGGTCTGGGCCGCCGCCGCGCGGAGGACGTCCTCGATCGGGGCGTCCGTCGACCGCACCCGGGCCGTCGCCTCTCCACCGAGGACGAGCAGGCTGTGGTTGTTGCGGCGCATCCTGCTGGCCAGGTGGTCGAGCTCGAAGAGCCGGGCCAGCCGTTCGGGGTCGGGCTCGTCGCGCTCGGCCGCGTCGAGTGCCTGGACCAGTGCGCCGGTGAGCCGCTCGGCCCGGCGGGCCAGGCCGACGAAGACGCTGCCCATCCGGTCGCGCATGGCCGCCTGCTCGGCGGCGATCCGCACGGCCTCCCGGCTGACGGTGTTGAAGGCGGCGCCGACGGCGGCGATCTCGTCCCGGCCGCGGACCTCGACCGCGTCGCCCGCCGCGGCGGCGAACTCCTCCGGCGTGGCCTCGCCGAGTGCGCCTCCCGCCGACAGTGCGGTGACGGCCGCCGGAAGGCGCTCGTGGGCGACCGCGTGCGCGGCGACGCGCAGGCGGCGCAGCTCCCGGATCATCGGCCGGCCCAGCCGGAGTGCGAGGACGATCACCGAGACCACCGCGAGCAGGACCGCCACGCCCTCGCTCAGGGCCAGTCGGCGTTGCGTGTTGCGAAAGTCGGTGACACTGTCGAGCGCCGAGGCGTCGACCTTCTGCTCGACCTGCTGGAGCCGGTCGGTCCGCTCGTCCATCACGGTCGTCCAGCTCGCGTCCACCGGCAGCGGCCGGCCCGGCGTGGCGCGGGCGACGGCGTCCTCCAGCCGGCCCGCCGCGATGATGCCGGGACCGGTCAGCGACCGGTCCAGCCACGTCTGCCACTCCGGGGTGGCGATCCGCTGGAACTCCAGGACGGCTTCGGTGTACCCGGTCCGGGTGGCGGTGATCGCCTGTTGCGCGGCAGGGGTGAGCACGCCGGAGGCCTGCGAGGTGAGGACCGCCACCTCCTGTTGGCTCACCGACTCCTGGGCCCGGGCCAGGGTCACCCCGCTGTTGATGCGGCCGGCGAGATCGGCCCCGGCGCGTCCGGCCCCGGCGACGGCGCCCCGGTAGGCCAGCAGGTCGGCGATGACGATCCGGTAGTGGAAGGTGGTCGCCGACAGGACGGCACCCGAGCTCGACTCCACCTGCTTGCGGAGCGCGGGCAGGCCCGTCAGGTCGTCGTCCACCTGGCGGAGCAGCCCGCTGGAGTTGCCCCGGGAGGCGTGCATGCGCCCCCGCAGCTGACGGTACTGCGCGATGCTCGCGTCGGTTGCCTGGATCTGCCGGAGGTAGGCGTTGGTCCGGTCGGGATTCGCCTCGCCGGTCAGCAGCGTGGCGGCGCAGGCGCGTTCCCGCTGCAGCTGGTGCGTCAGGTCGCCGACCTGGGCGCTGATGGCCACCATCGATCGCAGCTGCGCGGCCCCGAAGACCTGTCCGGCGGTGATGCGCAGGGCGAGCGCCGCGAATGCCACCACCGCGAGCAGTGGCACCGTGGCGAGTACGGCGAGTTTGCGGGTGATCGTCACCGGGCCGGTCCTCCGGCCATGAGCGGAGGGTTGATCAGGCCTTGCTGGTGAGCAGTCATGGCGCCTTGGAGGTCGATCGGACGGGCGGGCGAGGGGTGCTGCGGTGTCGGCCGCTGGGGAGTCCTCCAGTGGGCGCGTACCTGACATGATGCCGCGCCGATCATAGTGGCGCCGGTCGATCAGGTCTTCGAAACCTGCGGAAGCCTAGCCAACTGATGGAGCGTTAAAAAGCCCCCTCCTCAATTCCCGCGCCCGCCCCGCACTCCGGCTCGCCGTGGCAGGCGCCCGGAAGCCCCTCCGGCGCGGCGCCACGGCGTCCCCCGCCCGTCCTGCACCGCGGTCGGCCGGATCAAGCCCGGGCCGAATCCGACCGGAGGCTGCCGTGCCGGCGGCCAGAGGGCGGCGTCCTTGCGACAGGCTGCGGATCGATGGACGAAACGGGAGCGTTACCTACAGGAATCCGTCTGGAAAGGCAGATCGCCTACGGTTCTGAGGGAGATCAGTGTCATGTGGACCGAGGGGGAGCGTGCGCCGCCGAGAGATCAGACCGCCGGACTGGCTGCTCCACCCGCTGCGGCGGCAGTCCGGACCGTTCCCCTGGGGCGGCGTGCTGCGCGGCGCCCTCGGCATGGGGCCGCTGCTCGCGGCCGCCGTCGCGGCCGGGCAGCCGCAGGCCGGCGTCCTGGCCGGGCTCGCCGCGATGTTCGGCGGCATCAACGACCGCCCCGGCACCGCCCGCGCGGCCGCGGCACTGGTCGGCCTGCCGGCCCTGGCAGGGGCCGCCGGACTGCTGATCGGCCAGGCCCCGGGCTGGTGGGCGGTGACACTGCTCGCGGTGGTGGGCGTGGTCTGCGGCGCCATCAGCGTCGCCGGGCCGGTCTGCTCGGCGGCCGGGGTGCAGCTGCTGGTGCTCACCGCCCTCGGCTGCGGAATGCCCATGGCCGGCCCCGCGTGGGCGAAGGCGGGCTGGTACCTGCTCGGCGGCGCCTGGTTCCTGATGCTGCGTCTCGCGGTGCGGCCGGCCCAGGAGTTCCGCCCGCTGCAGGGTGAGCGGCAGGCCGTGGCGGCCGTGTTCGACGCTCTGGCCGAGGCGTTGCGGGCGGTCGGCACACCCGGGGCCGAGCGCGCCCGGCGCGGGCTGACGGTGGCGCTCGACCGGGCCGACGAGGCGCTGCGGCTCCAGCGGCTGCTGCGCCGGCCCGGCCGCCGTCGGCCCGCGGAGCTCCGGCTGGACGAGCGTTTCGCTGCTGCCGCCGCGCTCTGCGAGGCGAGTGTGGCCCTGCTCTGGGAGGGCGAGGCGCTGCCGGCCATGGCGCTGGCGGGCCCGCGCCGCCTGGCGGAGGCCGTCCGGGGCGACACCCAGCCGGGCAGGCTGCCCGTCCCGGTGGCCGACAGCCCCGCCCGGGCCGCCTTCGACCGCGCCGTCCTGGCCGCCGGGTTCGCCTTCGACCACCGCCCGTCCGGAGCGCCGTCCGGCGCTCCGGACGGATCTCGTGTCGGATCCCCGGACGGATCTCGTGACGGATCCCGCGATGCGTCCACCGGCGGGCCCTCGCAGCGGCCGGCCCCCGCCCGCTCCCGCCGGGGCATCCACCCCGCAGGGCCGGCGGGGCGCGAGTGCGGGGTGCGCGTGGGGGCGTGCGTGGCGGTCACCACGGCGCTCGCGCTGCTGCTCCACGCCGACCACTGGTACTGGCTGCCCGCCACGGCGGCCTTCCTGGTCAAGCCCGACTACGGCCCGCTGTTCTCGCGGATCGTCAACCGCTTCGCCGGGACGGCGGCGGGCGTCCTGCTCTTCGCGGGCCTCGGCGGCGTGGCGGCCGGAGCCGCTCCCGGTCTGCCGGTGATCGTCGTCGCCGTCTGCGGGGCGCTCATCGCACCGTCCCTGCGGCACTTCGCGCTCCAGACCGGGGTGGTCACGCTCACCGTCCTCGCCTTCGTCTCGCTCGGCGGCGACACCCAGGCCGCGACCTCCCGGCTCGCGGACACGGCGCTCGCCTGCGCGGTGGTCCTGGTGGTCGGGCACCTGCCGCGGCTGGTCGACACCCGGGCCCGGGTCGGGCACCGCTGCGCCGAGGCGCTGCGCCACACCCAGCGCTACCTGGACGACGTGCTGACCGGGCCACCCGACCCGGGGGCGGCCCCACCCGGCCCGGGGGCCGCACCCGGCGCCGAGGTGGGCCGGCGCGCCGAACTGCGCCGCAGCGCCTACCGGGCGCTCGCGGAGGCCCGGGTGTCGGCCGAGACCGTGCGGGTGGAGCTGCTGGCGGACCCGGGCGAGGACTGGCTGAAGGTGGCGGTGCGAGCCGAGCGGATCGCCGACGCCGCGACCGCCTGCGCCATCCGGCTGGCGCACGGCTGGGAGCCGCCCGGCGCGGCGGCGGTCGGCCAGGTGGTCTCGGCGGTCGGTGAGGTGGCGGACGCGCTGGACGGCCGGGCCGCTCCGGCGGGCCGCCCCGCGGTGGACGCCCTCCCGCCGGACTGCCGCACGCTCCGCGACATCGTCGCGGAGCTCCACGGCATCCAGGAGCGGCAGCGGGCCCTGGCAGGGGTGGCCGGCTGACGGTGCTGGGTGGGCGGCGGGCTCAGATCCTGTCCGGCCGGTCCTGCCGGGCGCGCGACCGGTCGGACAGGGCCTCGCGCCGGACGCGCGGGAACCGGTCCCCGCCGGTGATCCACTCGCCGCGGCGCATCACGGCGACGAGGTCGTAGGTGTGGGAGTCGACCACGACGAGGTCGGCGTTCTTGCCGGTCTCCAGCGAGCCGACGGTGTCGGCGAGGCCGAGCAGGCGGGCGGGGACGGCGCAGAGCGACTCGACGGCCTGGTTCGGGGTCAGGCCGTTGACGGTGACGGAGCGTTTGAACGCGATGTCCAGGGTGAGCGTGGAGCCGGCGATGGAGCTGCCGTCGGTGAGCATGGCGACGCCGTTCCTGACTTCGACCTGGAGGGGGCCGAGGGGGTAGAGGCCGTCGCCCATGCCGGCGGCGCCCATGGCGTCGGTGATCAGGGCGACGCGGGAGGCGCCGGCGGTGCGGTAGGCGAGGTCGAGGACGGAGGGGTGCAGGTGGACGCCGTCGTTGATCAGTTCGACGGTGACGCGTTCGTCCTCGAGGAGGGCGACGATGGGGCCGGGGGCGCGGTGGGCGATGCCGGGCATGGCGTT